>NZ_CP051214.1:0-307687 GCF_012516495.1 Mycoplasma sp. 1654_15 | reverse complement strand
AATTTTTTATTACTTTTCCTTTAAAAAATCCAGAATGTAAGTCAATATCTATATCTTCTGGACGAATTAAGGCATCAACTACTTGATTAATTTGGAATTCTGAATGAATGGTAGGAATTTCTTTATCTAAAAGTAAAACTTTTTTATTGCCTAGAAATTTAACATCAAAAAAATTAGAATCACCAATAAAATTTGCAACTCATTTATTTATCGGATAATCATAAATGTTTTTGGCTTTATCATATTGCTCAATTTTTCCATTTCTAATAACAGCAATACGATCTGAAAGTTGTAAAGCTTCGTCTTGATCATGAGTTACAAAAACAAATGTAAGACCTAATTTTTGTTGAATATCCTTCAAAAATACTTGCATTTTTTGTCTAATCTTAGCATCTAAAGCAGAAAGAGGTTCGTCCAACAAAACTATTTCAGGCTCAATTACTAAAGAACGAGCAAGAGCTACTCTTTGCTTCATACCTCCAGAAAGTTCGTGAATGGATTTGTTTTCATTTCCTTTTAAACCTACTAGTTCAATTATTTCGGAAATTTCTTTTTCCATTTCTTGTTTTGTTATTTTTCTTGTGAGATATTTTTTTTCAAATGCCTCTACTTTGGAACTAACAAAATTTTCTCAATATGAATATTTAAAATCTGAATCATCAAGTCAGTTTTGATATTTTTTCTTGGTTTTTAAGTCTACTTTTGGATCTTCAATATGCTTTTCATAGTCGGTTTGAATTTTGTTTAATTCTTCCATTTTTTCTTTAGCTTTTAGGCTTCATTTCTTCTTATATTCTTCTAAACGCTTCAAAGTTAATGGATTAATTTCTTCTTTATTTAAAGGATATCTTTTTAGTTTTAAACCAAATTTTATATTTCCTTTAACAGAAAGATGAGGGAAGAGAGCATAATCTTGAAAAATTGTAGCTGTATCTCTTTTGTGAGGCGGGATGTCTTTAATATCTACACCATTAAATTTAATTTCTCCTCTAGTGGTTCACTCAAAACCTCCAATTAGTCTTAAAATTGTTGTTTTTCCTGAACCTGATGGACCTAATAAAGTGACAAATTCACCTTTTTTGATGTCTAAATTTATTTGATTTAGTATTTTTTTACCATCAAATTCTTTTTCTACATCAACTAAAGAAATTAAAATTTCTTCTTTTTTAAAATTAGTCATTTGAAACCTTTCAATATAATAATTTTGTAAAAAAATAAAAAATTATTTGATATTAATTTAAAACTTCATTATATAAAGGATTGCAACCCCTTCTCTAATGAAGAGAGATGGGGAACTTGTCGAAAGTATTTTGAGTTACTTCAACCAAATAAAAAGCTAATGCACAATACATTAACTTTAAAGATTTATATAACTTAACAATGTCGTTTGGTAACTCTAAAATAATCATAGATAGCAAAAAATTATAGCAAATTTTTAAAAATAAGGGCAAAAATATTTTAATATTTTTTATTCTTCAAATTTAGGTCCAAGATTTTTATTTTTTGTGTACATCAAGCAAAAAAATATTGAAAATTATTTAATAAATTGGTGAAAAAATAGTATAATTTTATTACACTTTTGGCAGATGTGGCGAAGTGGTTAACGCATCGGGTTGTGGCTCCGACATACGCGGGTTCGATCCCCGTCATCTGCCCCATTTTTTTAGATTATTTCTTTTTTTAAAAAAATGGTTTGTAAAAAAGAAACTAAAGAATACTGTAAAATCAGTATTTTTTTTATAAAAAATCAAAGAAAAAGTTAATTACCTTCATTTTTGAAGCATTTTTGTGTCTTTATACATTTTCTTTTGAACTGTTATTTTAAAAATTAATAAAAAATAATATAATTTTAAAATATATATAATAAGAACAAAAAAGCATCAAGGAGACGAAAATGTCAAAAATTTCAAAAATTAAAGCCAGAGAAGTTTTAGATTCAAGAGGTAATCCAACTGTTCAAGTTGAAGTTTGAACTGAAGCTGGAGGATTTGGTAGTGCTATCGTTCCTTCTGGAGCATCAACAGGTACTAGAGAAGCTTTAGAACTAAGAGATTCAGGAACAGCTTATGAAAAAAACTGATTTGGTGGAAAAGGTGTACAAACTGCCGTTGATAACATTAATAAAAAAATAGCAATAACTCTTCAAGGACACTGTGTTTTAAATCAAAGAAAACTAGACAAAATGATGATTCAATTAGATAACACAGAAAATAAATCAGCTTTAGGTGCTAATGCGATTTTAGGTGTATCTTTAGCAGTAGCAAAAGCTGCGGCTGATGAACTTAAAATTCCATTATATCGTTATTTAGGAGGGGCAAATGCTCATCAATTACCAGTTCCTATGTTGAACGTTATAAATGGTGGAGAACATGCATCAAATACACTAGACTTTCAAGAATTTATGATAATGCCACTAGGAGCAAAAACCTTCAAGGAAGCTTTACAAGTAGCTAATAAAATTTTCCACACTTTAGCTAAATTACTTAAAAAAGCTGGGCATGGAACACAAGTAGGAGATGAAGGAGGATTTGCACCAAATTTAAGATCTCATGAAGAAGCTTTAGACTTTTTAGTAGAAGCTATCAAAGAAGCAGGATTTACACCAGCAAAAGAAGGTGAAAATGCTGTGGCTATAGCAATAGATGCAGCTGCTTCTGAACTTTATCACAATGGAGTTTATACATTTAAAAAACTTAAAAAAGCTATTGAAGAAAAAAGAGAAGGATTTGAAGGATCAAGGGTTCAATTTACCACTGAAGAAATGATTCAATACTTTGGACACTTATTCCACAAATATCCAATAATTTCTGTTGAAGATGGTCTGGCTGAAAGTGACTGAGATGGTTTTGTTGAATTTACTAAACAATTTGGTAAAACACACCAAATAGTAGGAGATGATTTAACAGTTACAAATGCTAAAATTCTTGAACAAGCTATCGAGAAAAAAGCTATAAATTCTATATTAATTAAACTAAACCAAATTGGAACTGTTTCTGAAACATTAGACACAATCGAGTTAGCTCACAAAGCAGGATTTACTTCAGTAATTTCTCACCGTTCAGGTGAATCTGAAGATACAACAATTGCGGATTTAGCTGTTGCTGTAAATGCAGGTCAAATTAAAACTGGTTCACTTTCTAGAACAGATAGAATTGCAAAATACAACAGATTATTAGCAATTGAGGAAGCAATTCAATCTACTGCAGAATACAAAGGTGAAAAAGTTTTTTTCAACATTAAAAAATAAGTAAATTACAGTTATTAATATAAAAAACATCAAAAAAATGAGCAGATCCCCTTTTCTTAGAAAAATAGAAAAGGGGATTTTTTATGAAATATTCATTAGAATTTAAATTAGAATGTGTAAAAAAACAAAAAAGGAATTGAAATTAAAAAGCCCGATTTTGCTAATACAAGTCAGAAAAATTTTTTAAATCAAGTAAATTTTTGAAAAAAAATTTATGACAAATTAGGAGTTGAAGGACTTAAGAAAAAACCACGAAATAAAAAGTGAACTATAGATCAAAAATTAAGTGTTGTTAAAAGATTTTTAGCTGGTGAACCAATTGTTAAAATTTCACTTGAAAATAATCTTAATCCAAGTCAAATATCTTCTTGAACAAAAAAATATTTAGAATCGGGGATTAGTGGTTTAGAATTAAACAAAGGAAGACCAATAATGAAATCAAAAATTCTTAATGATAAACGTTCAAAAGTTTCAAAAAATTTAAATAGTAAAGATCAATCTAATTCTCTAACATCTGTATATGAAGAACTCAAACTTCTTAAAGAAGAACTCAAACATTTTAAAAAAGAGAAAAAAAACTTTGAAAAAGAAATTAAACTTTTAAAAAAGGAAAATGAAGTACTAAAAAAGTGAAAAGCCTTGGTAGAGATCTTTGACTCAAATCAACCAAGGCAAGAAAAAATAAAAAACATTTATAATAGAGTAAAAGCTGACAAAAATCTTCGCTTAACTCAAGTATTAAAAGAGTTTTCTATTCCTATATCTACTTTTTATTATGAACTCAAAAAAGAAGATTTTGACAAGAAAAATGAAGAAATTATAAGCCAAATGAAGCTTATTTTTGATGAAAATAAAGCAAGATATGGAAAAAGAAGAATAAAAGCTGAACTTAATAATAGAGGCTATAAAATTGGACTTAAAAAAGTTCGCAGATTAATGGAAAAATTCGATCTCAAAGCAATTTGTTCTGATGAAAATACAAATCTTACAAAGGAACTGTAGGCAAAATTGCAGACAATATTTTAAATAGAAATTTTGTCGCAACTCAACCAAATCAAAAATGAACTACAGATGTAACTGAATTTAGCGGTTCATTTGGAAAAGCATATTTATCACCAATTTTAGATATGTTTAATGGTGAAGTTATTGCTTGAGATTTGTCTACAAGCGCTAACAACCAACAAATTAGAAAAATGCTTCAAAAAGCTTTTTCCAAACACAAAAATCTTGAAGGTTTAATTTTTCACAGTGATCAAGGTTGACAGTATCAACATAGACAATTTTCAGAAAAATTAAAACAAAAAGGAATAATTCAGTCCATGTCTCGAAAAGGAAATTGTTTAGATAATAGCGTTATTGAATCGTTTTTTGGAACATTAAAAAGAGAATGTTTTTATGGTCACGAAAAAGAATTTTTAACTTTTAAACAACTTCACAAAGCAATTGCAAATTATATTTATTATTACAATCACAAACGAATTAAAGACAAAATAAAATGAATGTCTCCCATTAAATTTAGAGAAACATTCATTTCAAATTATAATTAATTAAAACACTCAAAAATTTTTTGAAGAAAAGGGTGCCACCTCATTTCAAGTGTTTTTTTGTATTAATGCTTAAAATTTTATAAAGCTTTTAAAAGTTGATCTAAACTTCTATATCCAACTAATGTATTTACTAATTTTCCAAATTCGTAAACTAAAATAGTTGGTGTTCCTTGAATACCTACTTCACGTGTGTATTCCATATCATTGTGAATATCTACTTTATAAACTACTACATCTTTTTTTTCAACTAGTTTTTCTAAAACAGGTTCTAGCATAATGCAAGCTCCGCAATTTTTTTGGTGAAATACAACTAGTGCTTGTTTATCGTTTGTTATTGCTGGGAAAATTCCAGATTTTGTAGTTTCTTTAATTTTTGTTGACATAATTAAAAATACCTTTCTTTTTAATACTAATATTATAATTTAAAAAACAAATATTAATAAGCTTTTGCGAAGATTACAAATCTATTTGTTGTTTTGTTAGTAAAGAAACATTTATTGTTAATCTTTTTTAGTTCATTAACTATTTCTAAATTAATAGGTATACAACGTGTTGTAGCTCCTGTTTCTGCTTGTATTTGTTCTTCGATTTCTTCATTTGCTTCAAAAGGAATAATAACAAATTTATTTTGTGCTATTTTGCTTTTAAATTCTTCATAATTTAAAGCGGTGTCAAGATTATTAACTAACCTTGTTTTTGCTTGATTATATAAATTATTTTGTATATCATCGAGCAAAAATTCTACTTTTTCAAACACTTTTTCAACATCTACTTGATATTTTTCTAAAGTATCACGTCTAACTAAAGTTACTTGATTTTTTTCTAAATCTCTTGGACCTACTTCTATTCTCAATGGAGTTCCTAAAACTTCAGATCTAGATGCTTTATAACCTGGTTGATTATCTGAGGCATCAATTCTTGGTGTAAATTTTGTTCTTAATTTCTCAAAAATTTGTTGAGCTGTCTTTGAAACTATAGGATTTTTGTTTGAAAAAAGCACTAAAATGTCGATTTGAACTGGAGCAATTTTAGGTGGAATAATTACACCTCTATCATCTCCGTGTGTCATTATCAATCCACCAATTAATCTTGTAGAAACTCCTCAAGAAGTTTGATATGGATTTTCAAACTCATTATTAGTGTTTTTAAAAATAATGTCAAAGCTTTTGGAAAAATTTTGACCTAAATAATGTGAAGTTCCACTTTGTAAAGCCTTTCCGTCTTTCATCATAGCTTCAACGGTATAAGTTTCTACAGCTCCTGCAAAACGTTCTCTTTCTGTTTTGTTTCCAACTATAACTGGGATTGCTAGATAATTTTCTATAAAGTCTTTATAAACTTCAATCATAGTTCTAGCTAATTTTTGAGCTTCTTCAGCATTGGTGTGAACTGTGTGTCCTTCTTGCCATAAAAATTCAGTAGTTCTTAAAAATGGATTTGTGTTTTTTTCTCATCTTAAAACTGAAGTCCACTGGTTATAAATTAAAGGTAATTGATTATTATTAGCTAATTCTTTTTTAAAGCAATCTGCAAAGAGAACTTCAGATGTAGGACGAACATAAAGTTCTTCTGCTAATTTCTTTTCACCAGCGTGAGTAATGGTTAATAATTCTGGCGCAAAACCTTTAACGTGTTCTTTTTCTTTGTTTATAAAACTTTGTGGAATTAATAGTGGGAAATAAACATTTTTTACATTATGTTGTTTAAAATATTTATTTAAATTTTCTTGAATTTTTTCTCAAAGAGCAAAAGAATTGGGTTTAAAATATATAGTTCCTTTGATTGGTCCATATTCCATAAATTCAGCTTGTTTAATTACATCTACATATCACTTTGCAAAATCTTCATTTCAAGGAGTTATTTTTTCTAATTTTTTCATTTTATTCCTTTCCTCTTTTTAAAAAATTAGTATTTATATTATATAAAAAAAAGTAAAACTCAAAATTAAGAGAGTTTTACTTTTTGTTTTCATTTAAATGATTTTATTATTATTCTGAATAATTATTCAATAAATTTATGCAAACGAAAGGCAATTTACATAAATGGAAATTTATTAAAATATAAAGATAGAAAGGAAACAAATAATGATTTATAAAGTTCCAAATAAAAAATTTAATAAAGTAAGAAAATTCTTTTTTAGATCTTTTGTCCAAACTTAAATATTTAAAATATAGAAAGGAATGCCAAATGCTAAGAAATAGGGTTAAAAATTAATATCAAAAAGGACTGTTAATAAAACAATGTAAACACTTTTAAGTTTTAATAAAAATAACAACTCTGAAAATGATATAAGATTTGAAAATGAAAGGGTTAGGTTGATTTAGTTCTTGGAAAACTTTTGATCTTGATTAATACAAATATATATGAAAGGGAGTTAATGTATATGAATAAATTAAAATTCTATGTAAATAAAAATTAAAATATAAAAAGGAATTTGCTCTTTGTAAATTTATTTATAAAATTTCTGCAATTTAACTTTAATTTTAAAGTACGTACTTAGTTACAAAAAATAGCAATAATGTTTTAAGCCATAAAAATTTCGAAGTTTTACTATTTTAACCTGATTATATTTTAATTTTTTTGTCTATAAATTTAACTTAATGAAACTATATAATTTACTTTTTAACAAAGGAACTCTAATATTGGAAAATCAACAAAAATTAATATATTTAGCTAACCTATATTAGTTCAGTTGATATTAGAGAAAAATTATTTTTCTTATTACTTAATAAACACAATATTCATAAAAAATAAAATAATTTAATAATATAATGCGCAATAAATACTATTTTTATTTTATCTTTTACTTTTTTATATTTAGAAGTAATTTTGATTACATATATAAATTTAGGATTTAATAAACCATGCAAAAAAATAGTTTGTTTAATGTTAATTTATAAATAATTTTGAAAAAAGACAGTAATAAAATCTTTTTTACAAAAAAAATCAGTCAACTCTTATAAAAATTATTTTTAATAAAAGTTAACTGCAGTGAAATTTCATATGGCTGCCCCAGTTAGATTCGAACTAACGCATGACGGTACCAAAAACCGTTGCCTTACCGCTTGGCTATGGGGCAAAATGGTGGGGGGTGAGGGATTCGAACCCCCGAATCCGAAGAAAGTGGGTTACAGCCACCCGCATTTGGCCGCTCTGCAAACCCCCCGGATATTGCTTAAAAATAGTTTTTATTTCTGAAGCAATATTAATTTTAACATAAAAATAATTTTTGTCAAATATTTTTTTATTTTAATAAATATTTAGCCACATTTACAAAATAAGCTACACCATAAGCTAATGTTTTATCGCTAAAGTTATACTTTGAATTATGTAAAGGTGCATTTTCACCTGTCGAGATAAAAGCAAATACTGTTTTTGCTCCTTCACGATAGCAAGAAAAGTCTTCTCCTCCCATAACTTGTTGGCTTCAAGAAACAAAATCTTTTCCCAATTCTTTTTCAGTTAACGACTTAATTTGAATATTTAGTTTCTGATGATTAATTACGGCTGGTGAACCTCATTGATTTATATCTAATTGTAAATTGTATTTTTTAGCTGTGAATTTCGCAAATTTATCTATTGCCTTTTTGTACATTTTTGTACTTTGATCATCTACAGTTCTGAATGTTCCTTTAATAAGTGCTCAATCCGGAATAATATTTGGAGAAGTTCCAGAACCTGTACTTATGTGGCAAACTGAAATTACAGAACGTTTATCTGAAGGAATCATCCTTGTTTTTATAGAATAAATGCTATTAATTAATTCAAGTGCACCAGGAATTGGATCTATGGATCATTCAGGAGCAGAACCATGAACACCTCTACCTGTTAGCTTGATTTCGAAAGAATTCATTGAAGCCATCATAGCATCTTGATTTGGATAAAAAGATAGTGTTCCTTCTTGTGCTGTTCCAATTGCTGGGCTATGGCACATTCCATGAAGTCCTATAATATAGTCAAATTTATACTTTTTAAATAACCCATTATCAACTAGTTCCTGTGCACCAAAACCTATTTCTTCTGCGCACTGGAAAATCATAATAATTGTTCCTTTAAAAGGTTTGTATTTAGCTAAATATTTTGCTGCACCTAGCGCCATTGTAATGTGTCCATCGTGACCACAAGCGTGCATAATTCCTTCATTTTTTGAAGCAAAAGCAAGTCCTGTTTCTTCTTGCATAGGCAATCCATCTATATCTGCTCTGATTCCTAAAGTATGTCCTTCTCCATTTTTTAATGTAGCAATTATTGAAGTTTTAGACAAGCTTCTATCAATTTCAAAACCAAAAGATCTTAGTAATTCTTCAATTTTATCAGCGGTTTTAAATTCTTGTTTGGAAAGCTCTGGATGTTGATGAAATCAATGTCTAGTATCTTCTAATCAAGTTTGCATTTCGTTTTTTATTTTATTAATTAACTTATCGTTTGTCATAATTGGTCCTTTGCTGTAATACTATAATTTTAACAAATTTTAAAAAGTCGAAAGAAAAAAGCAGTTTTTTAACTGCCTTTTCTTTATTTTGTATGATGTATTTTTAAAATTTTTTCAACTTCAGATTGTCTATCTGCTTCTTTTACATGTTCTCAAAGATGTTTATATTTGTTGTAGCTTGTATTTGAAATTAGTTGTTTTACTTTCAAAATACTACTTGCTGACATTGAAAATTCATCTAATCCCATACCTAATAAAATTGGAATTGCATAAATATCACCAGCCATTTCTCCACACATTCCAACTCACTTATTATGTTTGTGAGCACCATCAATTGTTAGCTTAATTAGCTTCAAAATTGAAGGATTTAAAGGTTGATAAAGATGTGTTACTTTTTCATTCATTCTATCTGCTGCCATAGAATATTGAATTAAATCATTAGTTCCTATTGAAAAAAAATCAACGTATTTTGCTAACTTATCTGCAATCATAGCTGCTGCTGGTATTTCAATCATAATTCCAACTTTTATATCGTCTTTAACATTAGGAAATTCTTGTTTTACTTCTAAAAAAGTTTTATCAAAAATTCTTTTTGCTTCTAAAAACTCATCGACTGTTGCTATCATTGGAAACATAATCGCAAGATTTCCAAACTCAGAAGCTCTTATCAAAGCTCTTAATTGAGTTTCAAAAACATCTGTTCTGTCTAATGACAAACGAATAGCTCTATAACCTAAAAAAGGATTTAGTTCTTTTGCAAAATTATAATATTTTAAAATTTTGTCCCCTCCAATATCGAGAGTTCTGACAACAACTTTTTTATTATTCATTTTTTCTAAAACTGTTTTATATGCTTGAAATTGTTCTTCTTCTGTTGGTCAATTGCTAGCATCCATATATAAAAATTCGCTTCTAAAAAGTCCTATTTCATCTGCATTATTTTTCAAAACTGCTTCTACATCTTCTACATTTCCGATGTTGGCTGCAATTACTACTTTTTTACCATCTTTAGAAATTGACTCTTTATTTTTATAGGTTTCTAATTCTTTTTTTATTTGAGTATATTCTTCATATTGCTTGTTGTACTCTAAAATTGTATTTTCAGAAGGATTAATAACTCCAACACCAGTATCACCGTTGATAATTACTATATCACCGTTTTGTACTTTTTCAGTTATATCTTTTAAAGCTAAAATAGCAGGGATTTCTAAACTTCTAGCCATAATTGCTGAATGCGAGGTTCTAGATCCTATGTTTGTTAGAAATCCTTTAACAAATGAGTTTAATTGAGCTGTATCAGATGGAGTTAAATCATTAGCTACAATAATTACGTCTTCAGAAATTAAGCTTAAATCTAATAAATCAATGTTTAATAAATTTTTGATAATTCTGGTAGTTAAATCCTTTATATCTAAAGCTCTACCTCTCATATACTCATCTTCCATATCTAAAAACAAATCAATGTATTTTCTAGCAACTAAATCAGTAGCATAAACAGCGTTTTCTTTTTGAGAAATTAATTCAATAATTTCATCATTTATCATCGGATCGTTGGCAATTAAAATGTGAGCGTCTAAAATGTCTAATTCTTCTTGTTTTAGCTTGTTTTTTGCTCTTTCTTTAATAGATTCTATTTGTTGAATTGACTTTTCTAAAGCCTTCTTATACAAAGAAATTTCTTTTTCTATATCTTCAATTTTAGTTTCATCAATTTTGGTATCAACTTCTTCAATTTTGTAAACTTTGGCTTTCACAACTCCTGAAGAAGCTCCAATACCTTTAAATTCTATATTTTTCATAATAATCCTCGTTTCAAAAAATGATTATTTGAATTATAAAGGAAGAAGAAACAAAAATTGAAAAAATAAAAAAGGAAAAGAAAAATAAAAAATAATGTGCGTTAAACACATTATTATTGCTTTATTTTTCTTCATTTTCTTTAAAAATGGAAGTTTTAAAATCATTTGTTGATTTTAAATAACCATTAATCATTGCTTTTTTAAATTTCTTTCAAACACTAGAATTTGCGGCATTTCTATTTCTTCTTTTATAACCAATGCTATTGTGATCTAAATCATATTCTATAGCTTTTTTAAGATTATTTTTTAGTTCTTGATAATTATTTACAGTAAATTTATTGCCAGGAAAAACATTATTTCCTTTTGGATTATAATCAGGAATTATTATTGAAACTGGTTTTAGTAAATCCTTCTTATTGCTTCTCTGTTTGTACATTAATTTTTTAAATTCTTTTACAGTTTTACCTTCATATGCTGTTTTTTCAAAAAGATGTTCAAAAACTAAATTATCACTTAGTTTTTTGTTGGGACTAAATTTTTTGTACTGATTAGATAAATAAGGAACAAAACCATTATCTCAACCAAATTCACCTAATAGTTCATATGAAAATCTTTTTAAAGTTATATCTCCAGGAGAACCTTGAGGATTATCTGCTGTTCCATATAATGAATCTGGTAAAGATCAGAAATAATATCAATTTTGACGAATAGTTGCAGGTTCTCAAACTAATGTAAGCATAATGTCATTATCTACAAAATCATCAATAGAATCTAGATGCATTTGGCTTCATTTTTCTTTACTTATGGCTTCAAAAACGTTGGCTCCACTTGGATTTGTAATTGCAGTCATAAAGATATCTCTAAGTTTTTCTTTCTTAGCAGGATCTTTCATCATTTCACTAAAAATTTCTGTTTCTGCAATCTCCATTAAATAAATTAAATCAAACTCATGTTTAAAATAATTTCTAAGATCTGTAGCATTTTTAAATATGTCTGGCGAATAATTAATTATTCTTCTGTCTTGTGATTTTTGACTAGTATCTGTTTTTACTGTATTAAGTGCAATACCTTCATGAGTATCTACTCAAACAGCAGATTCTAGCAATCCTGAAGCAAAAACTTCTCCGTAAAGACCTTCACGTCTTCCTAAACCATTAAAATATGCTCGACCATCTAAACTGTGTGTCATTTCATGAGTATAAATTCCTTGAGATCAATTATATAAAAGTTCTGCTCCTGTAAAATAATTGGTATCTCCTCAACTAACTGCAGATGTTCCAGGAGCTGTGTTTCTTCAGTTAATGGCTGGTCCTAGAAATTGGTAATAACCTACAACATTTTTATAATTTTCTCTTTGATCTTGAATATAACGACGAGTACCTCTTCCTGGATGATTTGGATCAGGAATAGAAACAAATAATGTATCTGAAGTGTAAATGTTTTCAACTAATCTTAGTCTATTTTGTGGACTTAGAACTCTTCATCAATAATTATAATAATGTGTTTCTGCCTCAGTATGTTCTTTTACTAAAGCATCTATTCGTTTTATATCTTTGTCGATTTGTTCTTGTGGAACATCTCCTGGTTTGTTACCAAATCAAGCATATGTTTCGTACATTCCGAAAGTAAGTCCTGAAACTGAAGTAACTAAATAAGCTCTGGTTTGTTTCATGGTTAACAAAATTAATAATAGATGAGAAAAACGACCTCTTAATTGCATTTTATATCATAATTTTGTTGAGTATCTGTAAGGATCTTGTTCTTGTAGTTTTATTGCATCAGGTTCTGTTAATTTCGCTTCTTGAATATTGACTTTTGAATGTTCAATCAATCACTGATTCATATCTACTTTGCTTGTTTTTCCATAATTAACAATAGATTCTAAAAAGTCATAAAGACCTAATCCTCCGACATATGGAGAAATTAGAGAATCAAAGAAACTTAGATTATTTTGGGCAGTAAATAAACCTATTGGATAGTTAGCTATTGAAATTAATCAGTCTAAAACGGAAATCTTTTTATCACTAAAATAATTAAATGCATAAAAAAGAACATCTTTTACATTTAAATCATCAACATTAAAATCATATCAACGATTTATGTAAGAAATTGCAAAAAGCAGTTTTTCTTTGTTGTTGTAAACTTTTTCAAAAATCGCGTCTCTTAACTCTTGAGAATCAGGTATTTGTGAGAATTCATTAAAAAGAATTTTGTTTAAAATTCCTTCTATTTTGTTCTTGATTTCATTAAAAGAATCTTCATAAAAAAGCTTTTCAAACTTATCAGCAGTAATATTAAAATAGTATTGCAAGTAAATATTGTTATATGATAAATTTTTTAATGACTCTAGTCTAGCAGGATTTAATTTGTATTGTTTATTAAGAGCGTATGGCGTATAACTTGCTTTAAAATCATCTATATAATATTCTGCTATGTTTTCAAAATCTGATTTAAATTCTATGGTTTTGTAATCTACACTTTTATCTTGGTAAAGAATTTTAATTTTATTAAGTGTTTTTGCTTCTGAATCGTCGTAAATAGGTTTATCGTCTTTAAAATTAATGACATATTTAATTAATTTTTTTGCAATATTAGAATCTTTATTTACAGATTTTGCTAAAAAATTGATGTATGCACTATCGTAAAAAGGAAGTAATTTTTCAAGATTATATTTGATAATTAAATCTTGATTTTTTAAGTTGTTTGCTATTTTATCTTCTTTATTTAAATAGTTATTTACATTGACATTTTGGTTTAAAACTATTCCAAATCCCTTCATTTTTGAAGCTAAATCTGCTACTGAAATTTCTTTATAGTATCTACCTTTTCTTCCTTTTGAATATTCTTTAACACCATAAATTTCTTTAATGTCTCAGTTGTTTGTATAGTCATCATCACCATGAAGTCTAAAGTATTTTGTAGCATCTATTAAAGAAATTGAATGGTCTAATTTTCCACGCTGTCAAGTAGTAGCAACTAAACCTCCAGAATAAGCATTTCACTTACTTGGAAACAATTTACCAAAACTCATGGATTTTGTAACACGAGCAGCATCTATTAATCTTCCTACTAATCCAGCTTGTCTAATTAAAGAATTATTTGTTGTACCAATTGTTGTTATTTTTACATTAGCTGAAGAATTTTCTACTGTAGATTCTGGTCCTGATAGTTCTGATACTAAACCACCAAAATAAATACTAATATTTTCTGAATTAATATAATCTTTTGCAAAAATAGAGCCTTCGAAATGAGAATAATAAATTTTAGTATCTTTACCGAAAGCTAATATACCTCCTATACCATCAAAACCTGCGATAGTACCTTCAGCATAAACATTTCTAATAACACTTCCTTTAGCTGAATTTACTATAGTACCTACATTTTTAGCATTTGAATTTATACCAATTTCAACTGCATTTAAATTTTCTATTGTTGCATCTTTTATCTTGTCAAATAAAGGTAATTTGAGCCCTATAATAGTATTATTATTAAAATTAATATGACCTTTAAATTCTTCTAAAATATAAGCTCTGTCTTTGTCTGAATCAGGATCTGTAGCAGTTAAATCATTTTTTACTATAAAATTAGCGTCTGGATTTTTTGAAACTTTATCAATTAAATCAGCAAAAGAAAAGACAGGAATGGAATTTTCGATGTTTTGATTATTATTTTTTTCATTAAGTTTGAAGATTAAATTCTGTGGTTTTCCATTTTTATCTTTTAATTGATCGTTAACACTGTCGACAGAAGCAAAATAAGAATTATTCTGTGAAAAAATACGATTTACCTTTAAAAATGAAGCATTTTGGTTATCATAATATACTTTAACGAAATAATTTGTAATATCTCTTGGTCTTTCATTCAAGAAATTAATTGGAATTAAATGATCGTCCTCATCAACTCTAAATAAAGTATATTTGTTTATATTTTCTTTATTAATTTTTAAAGCTTTTTTATCTGAAACTGCAAATGGTGTTATTGTTTCTTCTACTGTTTCAATATTTATTTTTTGAGGTGGTTGTTCTTGAGTATCAGTAGGAGGTTGTTTTTCTTCTTCAGGTTTAAAATTTAAATTAACAACTTTTGTATATGATTTAGTTTTACTTCTTCTGTCATCAGAAAAATATGTTACTAAATAAACAACTCTATATTTTTTCTTAGGACTTAAAATTGGTGCTTTTAAGGAAATGGAATCATTATTTTGTTTAGTTTCTTCTTGGGTAAAAATTAATTTATCATCTTCAAAAATTTCTACTTTTAGGCTTTTAAAAGATTGAGATCTGTCAATGATATTAAAATCTAATTGAGAATTATTAGTTTTAATATGATTATCTACTGAAGACAAAATCACTTCTGGTCTATCTAAAGGTAGTCTATCAATAACTACTGGATCTTCTACAACAGTATTAAAGTCATCATCACCGTGGTTAATTCCTGGGTTTGTTCCGTTGTTCAAGCCTGGTTCTACTTGAATTCAAGAATTATGATTTCTTAAAGCAGGAGAGAATTTAATAGCCACCGGAATAGCAACAATACTTGCAATTGTTGTTAGTAATATTCCTGTAATTAATATTTTTTTCTTTTTTTTGCTTTTAAACAACATTGTCTTCCTGATAAAATTTTCTTCAAAAATGAAGGATTTTTTAAAATAATTAAAGAAAATCTATTAAATTTTTTAAGCTTTTATTTACCATTTTATATAAATAAAAAAATAGAT
Source organism: Mycoplasma sp. 1654_15 (assembly GCF_012516495.1). Classification (NCBI taxonomy): domain Bacteria; kingdom Bacillati; phylum Mycoplasmatota; class Mollicutes; order Mycoplasmatales; family Mycoplasmataceae; genus Mycoplasma; species Mycoplasma sp. 1654_15. The sequence continues at coordinate 291,945 of NZ_CP051214.1, read as the reverse complement.
TTTTTAGCTAATAAATTATAAATTTTTTTTAGAAAACTAAAAATAAATTTCTTTTTTAAAAATAATAGTATAAAATTCTAACTGTTACTTATTAAGTAACCATTCTGAAAAGGTATTTAAGCATAGCACCTCAAAGATGAGCCATATTAATAAGGAGTACACTATGTTTGCAATTATTAAAACTGGTGGAAAACAACTTATTGTTAAAAAAGATGAAACTATTTTTGTAGAAAAACTACAAGGAAAAGAAGGCGACAAAGTTCGTTTTTCAGAAATTGTTTTGATTAACAATAAAATTGGAAACCCATTAGTAAAAGATGCATATGTTGAAGGTGTGATTGAAAAGCAAGGTAAAAGCAAAAAAATTGTTGTTTACCGTCACAATGCTAAATCAACACACAAAAGAAAACTAGGTCATCGTCAACCTTATACACGTGTAAAAATAACTGAATTGAAAGGATAGAAAACTGAAATGGCAAAGACCAAAGCAGGTGGTTCGACTAAGAACGGGCGTGATTCAGCCGGAAGACGTCTAGGACAAAAACTTAGCGACGGACAATTCGCAACTGCAGGAGCAATTATCTTTCGTCAAAGAGGAACCAAAATCTTTCCAGGTTTCAACGTTGGAAGAGGTAATGATGATTCTTTATATTCTTTAATTGAAGGTTTCGTTAAATATGAAACTAAAAAGAATAGAAAATATGCTTCAGTATATAGCGAAAAACGTTAATTAATTAAATTTAAAAAAGAAGTAGGAATTCCTACTTCTTTTTTTAACAATTTTTTTCTCTTATAATGTGTACTCAACTTTATATTTACTAAAGTTTTTAGATTGAAATGTCTTAGTAGAAAATACTTGAGCATATGAGTAATTAATTGTTAGTCCAAAGTAAAAAAAGTAAGAAATATACAAACTAAAAGTAGATAAATATAAAAACGAAGCCATAGTTCCGTATTTGTCATATTTAATAAATTTATTTGATACTAAATAACCAAAAAGCATTGCAAATAACGATGAAGATAAAGAAGCAATAATTCAACCAGGAACAATGTCTTGAAATTTTAATTTAAAAACAGGTAATCATTTAAACATTAATAATCAACCTATTGTAAAGAAAAATAGCAAGTAAAATGAACAAAAAAGATAAAAATAAATTTCATAATGTGCCGCATCAACTTCTTTTAAATACATCATAAATGGTGTAATAATTATCAAAGAAATTGTGACGAATACAATTATAGCAAGCACTATTGAAAGAGCTTTTAGCTTTGAATAAAGTCAACTTCCTTTATTTTTGTGATTATAAATGGTAGATTGTGCTGCTATTAATTTTGAATACCCGTTGATACTAATTCATAATGTTGAAAATACTAAAAATATAAATCCAACATTTTTTCAATCTAATTTTTTAAAAGTGACTAAAAAATCAGGTAATGCTGTTTCTATTCCAGGAATAAATCTATTTAGAATATCTGATTTTACAAAAACATTAAATGGGCTTGAATTTCCAATTCTAAAATTAATGCTAGCTAAAAGTATCATTATTACTGTAATAATAGGGATAAACGAAATTAAGATATAAAAAGCCTGTCCAGTAGCAATTAAAAAAGAATTAGATGATAAATTAGCTACTGAACCTGAAATTAATTCCTTATATTGTGATGTTCTAGTTTTTCAGTCTTTGTGTTTAAAAAGACCTAATGTTATTAATAAAATAAAATAAATAAAAAAATACATTGCTTTATCAAAGTATTTATTTTTCTTTTTTTTTACAAGTATGGATTTGATATATTTGTTAGGTTTCTTCATAATTAATATTTATATATTTTATGAAAAAAAGCCGTTTTTTAATAAAAAAATTTTTTTATTTAATTTTTTTCCAATTTTAAGAAATATAAGGTGAAAGGAAAAAAATGAAATCAATATTAATTTATTTTGCAACAAAATACAAAGGTGACTTTTATAAAATACTAAAAGCACTAAAAGAAAACGAAAGGGTAAGCGACGAGAACGCTCAAGCTGTTATGGATGACCTAGAACAAAAAGGCATTCAAGCATTTACTGTCTTAGACTCTGTTTATCCAGAAGTTTTTAAACATTTAAAAACACCACCTTTTGTAATTTTTTACAAAGGGAACATAAACTTACTAAAAAATGATTTACCTAAAATAAGCTTAGTTGGTGAACAATATAATGAAATTGTTCAATCTTATTTAGATAAATCACTATCTGAAGTTATAAAAAGACATACATTAGTCACAAATGGCTACAAAGGAGTAGAAGAAAAAATTAACAACTATTTTCTTCAAAATCAAGGCAAATTAATTTTTGTTTCTGCAAATGGAGTAGAAAATCCTTGAATTTCTTCTAAGTTTGAACAAAATAATCAGAATATTTTACTTATTTCTGAATACCCAAACACTAATGTTTCATATAAAAGATTAAAAAATAGAAATAGATTAGTTGCTGCTTTATCAAAAAATCTAATTGTTTATTCTTCTTCAAAAGCAAGTGGAATACAAAATTTAGTTAACCATTTTCTAATGATTGGAAAAGAAATATTTTGCTTTCCAGGAGATATTAATTTTGAAAATGATGGAAACACAGAATTAATAAAGCAAGGTGCTAATTTAATCACAGAAGTAAAAGATGTATATAAGGAGATAAATTTTGAATAATTTACTAAATATCGTTTTATTTAACGATAATTCAACAGATATTTTAAACAGTGTAGCTACTAAAGCAAGTTCAATAGGATATGTTGTTTTGTCTTCATTTAGCGGACTAGTGGCTTTGATTTTAATGTTCGCACTGGTTTATACAGGTATTAAAATTGCTTACTCACATGGACAAAAAAGGAAACAATACATAGTTCATATAATGATAGTTTTTGTAGTTTTTATTATCACAGTTATTCTATTTTCTATAGGTATTAAATATGCAGTAGATATTTCAACTAAAGCTGCTATTAATTTAACGACTTAATGTTTGAACGAACTTTATTTTTTCCACTTTTTGTTTTTATATGAACTATTTTTATTCAAATACCATTTTCATTACTAAATTTAATTTCTAAACTTCTTGAAGTTATCAATTTTTCATTTATTAACTTTATGCTTTTTGGCATTGAAAGAATTGATAATTTCGATTTTGACCAATTAAACACTTCAATTTACTTTAAAATTTTTGCTATTGTTAGTCTATTTTTATTTATTTTTATTTTGTTATTTGTATTTCTAAAATGAAGTATTAATAAAGGATTAAGAAGTAAAAATTATAGTTTTTTATCTAGACTAAAACATATAATTTCTTATTTTGTACTTCTTTTATTAACTCCAATTATTATTTTTTCTACACTTTTACTTTTGAATAATTTTTTCGAAATTATTTTAAAAAGCTTCCAAATAAAGGCTAATTTAGCAAATAGTATTTTTATGAGTTTGCTTCCGTACAAAATGGCTGCATCTGATTGACTCTATTTAGCAAATCTTGAATATTCAGCACCTACTATTGGTATGTTCTTATCATTTCCAGGCTCGTCAGCTGCTATATTATTTTTTCCAGCGCTTATTGGAATTTGATCTTTTAAAACGCTAGCTTCTGCTATTGTTAGAGTATCAATGCAAACTTTTCAAATGCTTGTTTTATTTTCTGTTAGTCCCTTTATTTATGCAACAATGATTTACGATAATGCATATAGATTTAAAATTTGAAAAAACTTATTTATAAGAAATGTTTTGACAATAATGTGTTTTATAATAGGGCTTAGACTCTTTGAATTTTACGTCTTAATTATCAATAAATGAGATTTGAGGTCTTTTCAAGGAATTTTTGACAAAAATATAATTATTAGTCTTTTTATTATAGGCGGACTTATTGCTTCAACGCAATTAAACAAGTTAGTTTATAAATTTACAAATCAAAATTATAAATTAAAACAGCATTTTGTTCAAACTCAAGATTTGTTTAAAAATGCTAAACATTTTGTAACTAATAAACACGAAAATAGTGTTGAAAATTTACAAAATCTTAACAACGAACCAAAGTATCAATTCAATAAAAAACAAGCTTTTCCAGAATTAAATTTGGATTTGTTTGCGAAGTATAATAATCAATTTAACATAGAATGAAACATAGAAAATAAAGACTATAAGACACCAAAATTAGATTTCCAAGACCATAAATTTTTTAAAATGTACAAGGAAATAAATGCTACAACCTAAGTCGATTAAGAAAAATAAAATTCATATTTTTAAAAACTTTTATTTTTCTGATCTTATAGTTTCTTTTTTAATTTTTGTTATTTCAATTTCACTTGGTTGATTTGTTGTACCAGCTAGCGTACCTTATAGAGATTTAATTTCTATTGGTGTAATTATAGTTTTATTTTCTTTATTAGCTATTTTATTAATTTTTGTACCTACATGAAATATGCGGATTTGACAATTTTTAATTTATTTTTTAAAGTATCTTTTAGAAAATAAAAAATATAAATTTAATAGTCCATCTGCTAACACTTCGAAAATCAATATCTATAAATCTATAGAAAAAAACGGAATTATTAAACTCAAAAAGAAAAATTTGTTATTAAAAGTGATCGAATTTGATGGTAAAAATATTTGAATTCAAAATCAAAATGAAAGACAAATTTTCTTAAATAGTTTTGTAAGTATTTTAAATATTTTGGATTTTAAAATTAGTTTTGTAAAAACTAACAAAAACTTTAATTACGAAACTAATATTGAATCATTAAATAAACAAATTGAAGACTTAATCCAACACAAAGATGTTAAAAACGAAGATTATAATGCTTTTTATAACTATCTTTATAAGTCTTGAGAAGAAATTTCATCAATGAATGTTTTTGAAAGTTATGATCAATATTTTGTAGTACTTTATGCAGAAGATGAAGAAAAATTGCTTCAAAATGAAGAAATAATTATTGATGAATTTGAAAAATTATTTATTTATACACAATCTTTAGATCAATTAAAAACGCTTAAATTTTTACAATCTTTTGTTGGTAAATCAACAGAAAAAGAATTAAGTGAAAAAGACTTTGAAAACTTGGATAATTTGTTAAAAGTAAAAAAAGCACAATTTTTCTTCAATAAGTTCAAAATTGATGATGAATTTTACAAAATTAGCACAATTTCTGAATATTCATTAAATTTAAACATTGCTTGAGCAAATTCATTTTTCAATTGCGATTCTTCCTGAGTGATTTGACATTTAAATCCTATTGAAGAAAGTGATTATGAAAAAATTTTAAATAAAGCTGACAATAATATCAAAACTTCTATGTCGTTCAACAACACTTCAATTTATAGAACAAAAAAGGATTTACAACAAGTTGAAGCATTAAATGAGACTATGCATTTAGTTAACTCAGAAGGGCAAAAACTCTTTGATTCTTCTTTATTTTTCTTGACAAAAAAAGAAAATTGAAATCAGTTAAAAAAAGAATTAGATGCTAAATTATATAAAGAAATTAAACTAGAAAAATGCAAGCCAAACCCTTTACTTTTTAGACAAATGGATGCTTTTCAAAATTTACAATTTGGTGCTAATGAAAAACTTAACGAAAATGTTCAATTTGTATCAAGAAATATTTCTTATAGTTGACCTTTTAGTTTTGAAAAAAATATTGACAAAAATTCATTTATCTTAGGGAAAAACAATCAAAAAGCTGCTATTTTAGATATTTGAAAAAGGGATGAAAAACACACCAACTCAAATTGTGTTTTTTTTGGAACCTCAGGTCAAGGAAAAACAAGCTCAATTAAAAAGTTAATTTTAGATAGTTATATTAAACAAAATGCTTCAGTTTTAATACTAGATCCACAAAGAGAATATACTAGTTTTTCTTCATTTTTGAACACTTCTTTAATAGATTTGTCTTCAAATAATATGTCATTAAATCCATTACAAATAAGTGCATCACTTGTTGACAATCAAAAAAACAATAATTTGTTCTTAATTAATTCGCAAATTCAAATGTTCTTACAATGAATCAAAATTCTAAATGGTAATTTGGATGAAGAAAAAGAACTAATTTTAACTATGGCAATTAAAAATATGTACAAAAAATATGGATTTTATGATTCGAATATTAACTTATTGGAACTAAAAAATCATCAATTTCCAATAATTGATCATCTAATCAGAGAAATTAGACTTCTTGAATTTAAAAATGAACAAGAAGAAAAAATTTATTTTGAATCTAAAATTAAAATTCAAAACTGATTTATTACTAATTTTACAAATAACGGACTTTATCAAAAAATGTTTAATAATCATACAACTATTGATTTTTTAAATAATTTTACAATAATAGATACAAAAACTTTTGTTGAAAATAACTCAGTTGAGTTTGTAAATGCTTCATTTTTCTTGATAATTTTTTTAATTCAAAATAAAATTAACAAAAATTTTATTAACAACAAGAAATTTATTTTAGTAATTGATGAACTTCATAAGTTTATCGATTCTAATAACTTAACAACTCTTAATTTTATTTTTCAAACTACTAAAACAATTAGAAAATTTAATGGTTCTATTATACTTTCTACTCAAAATATAAATGACTTTGCATTATCTAAAGATTTAATTAACAAAACACAAGCAATTTTAAAAAATATGCAATATAAATTCTTTTTACATCTTCCAGGTGATGATATTAAAATGATCAATCAAATATTTAATCCTCTTTCAAACGCAGAAAATGAAGAAACCAACTTATTAAATAAATTTGATAGTCAATTTGTTTTAAATGCAAAAAGAGGACAACTATTATTACTAAGTTCTTTTAATGAGAAAAACTTTTTAAGAGTAAACTACAACGAATATGAAAAGGAGGTAATTTTAAATTAAAAAATTTTTAAAAATAAAGTTTTGATTATTATTACTTGTTAGTTTATTTTTTCCTGTTTTCTTTGCAAGCGCAAACATTAAAGTAATAGATAACAAAACTTCTGTAGAATACAATCCTAGCTTACAAACAGATTTTGTTTATAGAGATAGTAGAAGTTTTGTATCACAAGTAAATTCATCTGCTATTGTAGGTGCATACAGATCAGGTCTGAACTTCAATATTCCTAATTCAGAATTTTATCCAACCATTAAATATCGAAATAACACAAGTTGATGATCTAAAAAAACTGCAAACTATCCTTATGTTATCAAAGGTAATACTTGAACTTATACTGGAGATGTAACAGAAATAGTTTCTGGTTTGTATGGAGCTAAAATCAACATAAATCGTGGTTTGAAAAGATATTATGGTAGATATAAATTCACTTGAGATTTACGAGAATATTATGGCTCAAAAGACAAACCAAGAGGTTTAGAACTTGATGATGGTTCATTTGCAGAAATATATTTTTACAACGTGCCGGTAGATGATATAAATGATGCATTTAAAAATGTAGATATTAATTTTGCACTTTTAAACTCAATTAATCAAACTCCTGCGAACACTATATTTTCAGCAGATGGTAGCAACGGAATTCCTTTAAAAACCCATATTTTTCGTTCTGCACAAAATTATATAAATCAAATTCATAGAGAAATAAAAGCTAAAAAACAAACTATAAATTCTTTTAATATTAAAAACTTAGAGGTCGATATTCAATTTTATTTAACAGCACCTCCTTACCATCATAAAACAGATTGGTTTCCTCATGAACAAAAAAATGAGTTAACTTACTTTAAATTTATAACCAGTTTTGATCTCGAATATACAGCAAAGAAAAATATACAAAAACACCGTGAAAACTTTGCACAAATAAAGAAAATTGAAGACTCTTTTAAGAAAACATTTAAAAATAATTACGTAGAAATAAGTACAGACACAGGAGAAATTAATGGAATTTCTAACATAACAGTTTCTTCAAGAGACAAATCTAACAAATATTATTTTGAAAAAGCACTTAGTAGTTGATGAAATGGCTTAAAGCCAAGTCTTAACACTGATTTTTCTTTAAAATATGAGCTTTCTACTGTAAGAAAAAAAGATGATTATTTTGATTTATTAGTTACTTTTAAAGAACCTGATTTTGATCAAAATGTTTATAAATATGTAATTAAAAATGTGAATATTCGCTACAAAAGCACAGATCTTTTTAAGTCTAAAAATCTACAAGAAAGAATTAAAGTTATTCCTGGAAAAACAATTGATAAAAGAAATTTTTCCAATAAATTAATTGATGATGTTCCTGTGAGAGAAGAAAATGACAAACCACTTTCTCGTGAATATGGTGGAACATGAATTTACGATTCTAATGTTAAAGTTATTTTTAACACAACATTAAAAGAAGACGAAATTTTATATGTAAATGATGAAAAAGTTGATGTTTTAAATCAAAAATTTGAATTTGATTTAAAGCTTATGAATCTTGAAAATACTGAAGAAATATATAAAATTAAAGTTTTAAAATTTGACAAAGAAAATGCAAATTTTGAAAACAAAAAAATAATTTCACAATGACAAATGATTATTAAAATTAAAAATAATCAACCTAAAATGGATATAAAGTGATTTGGTTGACAACCAGATTCAAACCCAAAACAACGTTCTAAAATTGAAGAGTTTTTAAAAAATGAAAAAGGAGAATTTATTTTTGACGAATTAGGTCAAAAAATGAAGAATCCTGATTACGACAAATTAATTGATCCTGTAACTGGAACTAAAAATGAATTAGTTTGAATTGATTTTTCAAATAGTTCTTTGCCTTATGGAACACAGTTTTTACAAGATCCACAGTCAAATAAAGGTCATTTAATAAAAGACACAGATCTTTTTGATCTTGGAATTATTGCTCAAGCTAGTGTTATTGAAAAAGGAGCAAACTTCAAATCTTTTTCTTCGAATTCTTTATTTAAAAGATTTAAAGTAAGAAATGATATTAATAATTTTGACTTTGATTACGATCCACTAATTTTTCCTTTATCTAAAAATGGGCACAATTTTAAAATTAGTGAAATTGAAGAAAATTACTTCTCAAGTGAAGGAATTTGATTATTTTCTTACAAAAATACTAGATCAATGAATTTGTTTAAAATTATTTGAGTAGGTAAAAACAAAAATAATCAATTATTTTCTGAAATTTTTCCTAATATAAAAATTTATAACTTTTGAGATTCTACTCATGGTAAACATTTGGCAGAATACTTAACAGAAAAACAAAATTACAATTTAGATCAAATTAAACAACTTAGTTATGATCAAGTTATTTTGAAATGAAAAGACTATATTAATGATTTTATTTGAAATAATCAAGATAGAAACGTGTATGGAACAAAACAAATTTTTTCAATCAATACAGAAGAAGTTGTAAATACAATAAAGAAAAAAAGAAAGGAAAATGAAGAAAAAAGAAGACAATCTAGTTCTTCTCAACAAGATAATAATTCTCAAGACTCAAACAAATTAAATTCTGATAATTCTTCTAATTCATCTAATAACAATCAGAATAATGAACAAAACACTTCTCCAAATAATGACCAAATAAATAATCCTAATGATACTAACCAAGGAAATAATTTAACTTCAGATAATCCGGGAAATTCTACAAACAATGACCCTAATAATAAAATTCCTTTTCCACCTAGTATTGATGACGTAGAACACTCAAATCGTGAAGAAAATTCTTCAAAGAAAAATGGGACAAATACAAATTCAGGTTCAAATGAATTAGGAAACGATAGTAACCAAATATTAAATACTGAAGATTCAAGTTGAACACCAGAAGAAAAGAAAAAATTATTAGAACAAATTATCCTTAATAATCAAAATATAGACAATCAAGAGGTTGAAATTAGTGAAGATATCGACATTCCTGGGCTTTATAAAATAGAAATTTCTAATTCTAAAGAACTTGATGTAGAAGAAGGAAATGTTCAAACTGAATTTGTTATTTTAGATACTCCTTTAGATTCTGAAGCTAAAGAAAATAAAGAAGAAATAATTCCTAATGTTGATTCAAAAGCAATAAAAAACATAGCAAAAAGAACAACTTTTAAAAAATTTATTTACACTGACTTAAATCAATTTATAAATTTTGAAAATAAAGATAAAATCGATTGAAAAGTAAAATATGATTCCAAATTTATTTTATTTGTTTTTGAATTAATGCCTGAATTTGACAAAAACTTTTATATTGAAACCAAAAACAAGCTAATAAAAATCGACTTAAACTTTCTAGAAAATGACAATACAACAATCCAAGAAACAATCAGAAAAAATATTTTTGAAAACTTTAACCTACAAACTTTAAACATCAATGGATTATTTACAAAAGATAAAATACTTACATTTTTAGAAACAAACATCAAAAATCAAATTAATTCAGAATTTAAACTTGATAGAGATTATTTAATTGAAAACAAGGACATAAAACTCAACGAAATTGAAGACTCTCTTGTAAAAGATAAAAGGTTTTTAAATAATTGAGTTTATTTAAAAGTAAAAGATGTTCAAGATTCTTCTAACTTTAGAGTAATTAAAATTATAAATAAAGTAGAAAATCAACACTATCAAAATCAAGAATTAGATTTAAAAACCATTAAATTAAAAGAATTAATTATTGATTATGAAACTACAAAAGAAGACCAGTTTTTAACAACTATTCAGGATAATTTAAGTGGACAATTAAATAGTCATAAGCTTGTTTTAGAAACTGATTTGAATTTTAAACACATTGAAACTTCACTTGAAATGTTAAAGACTTTTAAAGATGAATTTGTAGAGTTTGTACTTTTTTCAAACCAACTCAATATTAAAAATGAGTTAATTTTCAAAGTTAAGCTAATTAATTTTTCTGGAAAAGTTAAACTTGATTTTTCTAAGATAACATTAGATGACTTAAGTATTAAACTCAGTTCTGAAAATCAGATTATTGAAGAAATTAAAAAATGAGTTAGCTTAAAATTAAAGTTTTTTAACCTTGAGTTAGATAAAGATTATTTTATTGTTTCTCTAAAAGAAAAAGGATTTTTAGCTACATTACTGCAAGAAAAAGATTCTAAAAACATCTTAAACATTAAATTAGAAGCTAAACCAGAAAGCAAAAAAATCCAAGGACAAACACAATTTTATGTCTTTAATAAAGTAACTAATCTATCTGATATTGAACAAATTAGTCTTGAAAATCAAGACAATAAACAAAATAATTTAGTTTGAATTATTCCAATTTGTATCATTGTTAGTCCAATAATAATCTTCTTAATTTTGAAATTATTTAGAAAATACTTATCAGCTAAAAGATTTAAATAATGTATAATTTCGCTTATGAACAAAAATTACGTTTTTTCAGACGTTGATGGAACAATTTACGGTACAGAATTTCAGTTCACTAATGAAACTCAAAAGTTTTTTATAGAAAAAAAATCTGAAATGAATTTTGAAATAATCATAACTACTGGTAATCCTTATATGTCTAGAATTAAAAAATTAGCTGAAGAATTACAAGTAAAATACATAATTTCTTCAAATGGAGCACTTTTTACAGATTTAATTGAAAACAAAGAATATATTATTTCTAGTTTTTCAAAAAAAATTCAAAAACAAGTTTTAAATATTGCAAAAAAACATAATTTGCAAGTAAATTTTTGAAACAATAAAGAATATTTTTGCTTCAATTTTATAGAAAACACTAATTTTTTATTTAATTATGCGTTATTAGATAATTCTGTAGTTAAATTTACAAATACTACTCATGATGACATTTTGAAAATGGAACTTTATGGTAGTGCAAAAAGTCTTGATCTAGCTTATTTAGAATGTAAAGATATAGAAGAAATAAATATTTCTTTTTCTGTGGGTTCTCATATTGAATTAACTACTAAACCAACTTCAAAAGGCTATACTTTAGAATATGTTTGCAAAAATATTTTTCAAGAAGACATTCAAAATGTAATGGCGGTTGGAGATAGCGAAAATGATATTTCTATGTTATCTGTTGTAGGTTATTCTTATGCAATGGCAAACTCAATTCAATATGTAAAAACTTTTGCTAAATACCACACAAGTGCTTATAATCAAGAAGGTGTTGTTATGGCTATAAAAGATTTTTTATATAGAAAATCACAAAGATAACAATAAAAAACACGAAGTTATTCGTGTTTTTTATTGTTATTTAAACTTTGGAAATAACATGAAATTGTTCAATAACTTTGTTAAGTTCTAATTGTTTTAGTAAATCTAATAATTTAGAATTTATAGAAATTCTAAGTGCTATTTCAGAAATATCAAAGCTGAATTTAGCATCTGTTTTTAGTGTTGTTAGTTTTTTAAATAAAAGGATGTTATCCTTGTGTTCTTTTAATTTTTCCTTCATTTTTGAAGGTAATTGATCTAAATTATTTACTAAATTCTCTACTGTTTCATACTCTTGAATTAACGATTTGGCTGTTTTTGGACCAATACCTGGAACACCTTTTATATTGTCAGAACTATCTCCAGATAAAGCTTTAAAATCTGGTATTTGTGCTGGAAATAAATTATATAAATCATAAAAATTATCTACTGATTTTATTAAAAACGAATTGTCTTTGTTTTTATCCACGATATATGTTTGATTAGAAACTAATTGCAATAAATCTTGATCTGAAGAAAAAATAAAAACTTTTGAGTTTCTATCGTGTTCTAAAAAGGTTTTATTCATTGAAGCAATTAAGTCATCTGCTTCGTAGTCAAAATCATCAGACCATTTTAAATTTGCTAAAGTCAAAATTTCTTTTAGTAAATTTAACTGTGAAAATAAAGAATCGGGCGCTTTTTTTCTTCCTTGTTTGTAATCAGGAAACAAACTATGTCTTTCTGTTTGCGAACCTTTATCAAAAGCTATGTAAATATGTGTGGGTCTAAGTTCTTTTATTACTTTAAATAAAGAAAGAAAAAATGTGTGAATAGCATTTGTTTCTTGTCCTTCGCTGTTTTGCATATTGTTTCCTTTAAAATTAAAACTAGCATAAAAAGACTTGAAAATCAACAAATTGCCATCTACTAGTAAAACTCTGTTAGTCATATCTTATTTCCTTTAAATGATTTTGTAATACTAATTTATCTTTTAATTTAATTATTTTAAATTCATAATACTCTTTTTCTCTAACTGCTTCAAAAAAGGTTATTTTGCTTCCAAAAAGTCAAACATCTTTATCAGGTGATTGAAAATCAGTTATTGTGATTTTTTTCATTGACACACCAGTTTTTGAAGTTAAATTTGCTACTTTTTTAACATATAAAATCATTTTATATTCAACATTTGGATATATTTCTGAAAGTAAAACTTCATTTTGTAAATCTTTATTAGACTCTGGCAAACTAAATTGCATTCCTAAAAATTTTGCTTCATTTTCCATAGTTAATTTTATATCATCTTCTTTTTTTTCAAGCTCAAACTTGCCTGGAATCAATGAATAATCACAGTATAAATTTTTATTTTCATCTTCTAAAATACAAATTTTATAAGATTCTGCAGTTGATAAATTAGCTAATAAAGTAGGTATGTTTCCAAAATCGCTAAGTGCACCTGAATTTATTAAAAGTGTGATAATTGTATTAGAAATGTTGATGATTTTCATCCTAATTACAAAATCTAGAAAGTCTTTGTAAGTTCCGTTTTTTTCTCTTTCGTCTAAAATCTTTTGACAAGCAACCGCACCTAGTCCTTTAATCAAAATCAAAGGCAGATAAATTGTTTTGCTTTGTAATTCATAAACAGCTGAAGTTGATGAAATATTAATATTTGGTTTTTTAAACTTCATTTGGGATTGAGCTTCTTTTATAAATTTAGCAATATTGGCTTGAGCACCATCTTCGTTAGTTATTAAATAGGAATAAAACTGCAAAGGAAAATGAGTTTTTAAATATGCCATTTTATAAGCAAGAGTTGCATAAGCTACAGCGTGAGATTTGTTAAACCCATATTCAGCAAAATACTCGATTTGTTCAAATATTTTTTCTAAAATATGTTCTGAATAACCCTTTTTAATTCCACCTTGTATAAAAAGTTGTTTAGCTTCATGTAGTTTTTCTGCTTCTTTTTTTGAAATGGCTCTACGTATTAAATCTGATGTTGCAAAATCAAATCCTGCAATAGTTTGACAAATCTGCATAATTTGTTCCTGATAAATAATAATACCGTAAGTTGAACTTAAAATATCATTATATTCTTGTGAAATTCCTTCATAATTTGCTTCATTTTTCTTTCTTTGCGCATATAAAGGAATGTTTTTTATTGGTCCCGGTCTAAATAGCGAAATAACTGCTACAACATCTTCAATTCCATTAACTCCTACTTTTCTTAAAGTGTTAGCCATACCAGGAGATTCTAACTGGAAAATACCAACAGTTTTTCCTTTAGTTAATAATCTGTTAGTTTCTTCATCAAAAATAGGAATCGTGTTGAAATTAAGTAGAAAATTATGTTCTTGATTTACTGAATTTAGAATTCCTTGAACCACAGTTAAATTTTTCAATCCTAATAAATCGATTTTTAATAATGAAAATTGTTCTAAGAATTCTGCACTAAATTGTGTTTGATTATATTTTTCTTTGGATATTAAAGTTGGTACATAATTATAAATTGGTTTATCTGCAATTACAATTCCGGCTGCATGTGTTCCAGATTGGCGTGGCATTCCTTCTAAAAACTTAGCAATTTCAAAAATTTCTTTATATAAAAATTCTCCATTTTTGTCTTGTTTTTCAACAAAAGATCTAAAATTCGCATTTACTTTGTATGCTTCTTCTAATGTATGTCCAGCGGGTATATGTTTTGTTATTGCTAAAACTTCAGAAGCTGCTATATTTTTGAGTTTTTTTGCAACATCAGAAAATGCCATTTTAGCCCCAAAAGTAGAAAAAGTTATTATTAAAGCTGTGTTTTCATAGCCATATTTTTCTTGAATATACTTAATTAATTTATCTCTTTGGTTATCTTGTACATCGATATCAATATCGGGCATTGAAATTCTTTTAGGATTTAAAAAACGTTCAAAAATCAAGTCAAATTTGAGTGGATTGACTTGAGTTATGTTAAGTAAGTATGAAATTAAAGAACCTGAAGAAGAACCTCTTCCTGGACCTATTAAAATATTATTTTTTCTAGCTCATCTTAGAAAATCTCAGATAATTAAAAAGTAGTTTGAAAACTTTAAGTTTTTAATAACATTAAATTCATAAACTAATCTTTCTTTAAAGCTAGGATATTTTTTAAATTCTGCCTTTTTCTTGGCTACTTGTTTTTCTAAAAGTTGTTGCAAAAACTCAGCTGGATTTAAGTTTTCTTGATTTTTAAAATCAGGAAGTATCATTGTAGCTTTAGGAAAATCTATTTTAATATCTTCTACTAATTCATTGGTTCTTTTAATTATTTCGGGGTGAACTTCTTCTTTTCAGTCTTCAAAATCAATAAAATCTACATTAGTTAGTGGCTGTGAACTATCTGATATTTTATGAAGGATTTTTAAGTATTTTTCTTCATTTGCAAACAAAACATTTCTTGTCTGAACATAAACTGCATTAGCAATTTTCGGATCATTTGCATGAACAAAATAATTTTTAAAATTTAGTCTTTGCTTGCTTTTGCTATATAAACCCAGCTTTGGATGATCGATAACAATTATGTTTTCATTGTCTAAATCAGTAATTTTAATTTCTTCAAAAGACATTTTTTTAGAACTTAAAAAAGACAAATGAAGAAAACCTTCATAATTTTTAGCAATTAAAATAAAACGAAAATTTTGAACTTCTAAATCAAGTCCAATAATAGGATTTATGTTGTTAGCTTTACACTCATTATAGAACTTAGCAACCCCAAACATATTGTCTTTATCGGTTATAACCAAGTGTTTGAGTTGATTTTTTTTGGCAAATTCTATTAAAGAATTAACTTTAATTGTCGATTGTAAAAAGCTATATTCAGTGTTTGTATGTAGATTGATTAATTTTTGCATATTATATTAATTTTATAGAAATAAATAAAAAGAATACTAAATTTAAAAATTTAGTAATTTTTGAAGAAAAAGTATTAAAAATATACTACTTAATTGTATGAATGTCAGTTAAAAGTCTGCTTAATGAGTTTGAAATTTCTTCACTAGCCACTTGTTTTGTATCTAAAAGGTAGCGACTAGAATTTGGAAAATTATCTCTAACAATATCTTTGTACTTGTTCAATGCTTCATTAAATAGTTTTTGATTTGCTGGATTGAATTTTGAGCTAAATGAATAAAATTTATCTTTATAAGATACATAAAAAATTATGTTTTTATCTCCGTTACGTAATAACAAACTATCATTAGTTCCAACTTTTTTAGTATATAAGTCATAAATTAATTTATAAAATAACAATTTTAAATCTTCGTTAATTATTAAAAATGGATTTATATCACTTGGTTTAATTTCGTTATTTTTGAAATTATTTACAATTAATTTTTGATTTGCTTTGTCAGAATATTTATAAACTAAAGGAATTAAAGAATTAGTAGCTACAAAGAGAATCTTGGCTTCTTTATTATTAGGATTGCTTAAAAAAGTTCTAATTTTATCTTCATCATTGTTAATGAAAGCAATATCATCACTATTTTGATCAACTTTTACTTTTAAATTAGGATTATTTTTGTTTCAAGAAAGAATTCCAGCTAAAAAACCTAATGTTTTATTCATTTGGTGTTCATCATCACGATTATTATTAAAAATCAAAATTTTTCTTTGTTTTTCTTCTTTATAGTTCTGAGCTAAATAACTAGATGCAAAATAACCTGCAATTCAATTTACATCTTCTGGAAGAAAATTAAAAGAGATTAAGCTGTCATTATTTCCAATTTTTGATAATTGTTTTGAAGCATCAAAGGTTAATATTTTAATATTTTTTTCTTTTAGTGTTTCTTGGTTATTGGGCGCTGTTAATCAAAGGCTAAAAGATGAAACTAATTTTGGTGAGTTAAAAGCAAAAATATTAAATCCTTGGTCAATATAATCGTTAAACATTCTAAAAAAAGTAGCTTCAATGTTTGTATCTTCAATATTTTCTATTCTTAGTGATGGTGTAGCTTCTCCTTCAATGACTGAAAAAACATGCTTAAAACTTTTGCTAAGCGCGTTTGAAAAATCCATATCAGAATTTACATTGAAAATAACCGCCTTTTGCTCTTGAAAATTTTTATTCTCTTTAGTGGTCTTAATTATTTCATTGTGTTTTAGATAAAAATTTTTCTCTTCGACTGCGGCTTGATCGTTGGCTGTATTTTGACAAGAAACTAATGCAATAATTGAAGCAATAGATGAAGAAAAAAGAAGGAAAAATGATTTAAATTGTTTACTTTTACTTATTTTCTTTTTCATGAATTTTTTGAATAATTTTATCTATTTTTTCAACTTGTTTTGCTACTGTATCTAGTTCAAAATGAAGCTCAGGTACTTTGTATGAAGTGGATTGTTGAGCTAATTTACGTTTAATAAAACCTTTTGCATTCTCTAAAAATTCTAGTGATTTTTTGTCATTTTTTAAAAAGGAAAAATATACTTTTAGATGCGAACCATCATTAGATAATTTCACCGCTGTAATTGAAACTTCAAATTTTTCATTAAAATTTTCGTTAATTATTTGTGCTATTAGTTGGTGGTAATGTGATTCTTTTTTTTGAATAGAAATTTTTGGCATAATTTACTCTTTTTCTACAATTTCAACATCTTGATATGCTTTGATTATATCACCTAATTGAATATCATTAAATTTAACTATGTGAGTTCCAAATTCGTTTCCAGCAACTACCTCTTTAACGTCGTTTTTATCTCTTTGTAAAGATTCGATTCTACCTTTGTGAATTAATTTTTTATTTCTGTAAAGTGCAACTTTGGAATTAGCAAGGATTTTTCCTTCCTTCATTGAACATCCAGCAATACTTCCTACTTTTGAGTATCAGAAAATTCTAATAATTTCTGCATATCCAGTTTCTACTTCTTCATATTGAATAGTTCTTAAACCTTTTATTTGTGCTTTTAGTTCTTCAATAATTTTATAAATAATTGTATGTTCACTAATTGTAATTTCTGCTTGCTTTGCTTCTTGTTTTATTTGATTTGGAACTTGAATGTTAAAAGCGAAAATTTTAGCATTAGAGGTTTGAGCCAATAAAATATCTGATTTACTAATTAAACCAACTGCTGAATGCAATACATTTACATGAACTTCTTTTGTAGACATTTTTTCAACTACAGATTGAATTGCCTCAGCTATACCCTGAACATCTGCTTTTATAATTAAGTTAATAACTTTATCTTTGTTTTCTTCTTTTGAAAGACTATTTTTTTGAATTAATTTGCTTTGTTTTTGAAGGAATTTTCTTTCTTCTGCTAACTGTTTAGCAAATTTTTCTTCTGGAAATCCAAAGAACTTATCACCTGCTTGAGGAACATAATTTAAACCAGTAATAATAACAGGTGTTCCAGGTTGAGCTTGCTCAATTTGATGTCCATTTGTATCTTCTAAAGTTCTAATTTTTCCATATTGTGAACCAGCCACAATAAAATCTCTTAATTTTAAAGTTCCATTTTGTACTATTAAAGTTGCAACCGTTCCTTTTCCGTGATGCAATTTAGCTTCAATTACTGTACCTATTGGAAACCTATTTTTATTTGCTTTTAAATCTAAAACTTCTGACTGAACTAAAATAGCTTCAAAAAGATCATCAACTCCTTGTCCTGTTTTTCCTGAACCATAAACAAAAATATTTTTTCCACCTCATTCATCAGGAATAATATTTAAATTTACTAATTCGTTTTTAATTCTGTCTACGTCTTTGTTTGGTTTGTCCATTTTATTAACAAAAACTATTATTGGAACATCAGCAGCTTGTGCATGGTGAATAGCTTCTTTTGTTTGTGGCATAACTCCATCATCAGCTGCAACAACTAAGATAACAATATCAGTAACTTTGGCTCCACGTGCTCTCATTTGAGTAAAAGCTTCATGACCTGGTGTGTCAATAAAGTTGATTAAATTTTTATTGTATTCAACTTGATAAGCACCAGTATGTTGAGTGATTCCTCCAAATTCTGAATCAGTTATTTTTGACTTTCTAATATAATCTAAAAGTGTTGTTTTTCCGTGATCAACATGTCCCATAATTGTGATAATTGGGGGTCTAGTTTGTAGTTCAGCTTCACTATCTACAATTGAAACTTCATCCATAAAATTTGAAGCATTAATTTCTTTTTCTTTTTGAAAATCTAGACCATATTCTAAACAAATTTCTGCTATTTCTTCTTCATTTATAATGTGATTTAGATTATACATTTTTCCTTGCTTGAAAAAATATGTAATGATTTCAGTTGCTGGTTTATTAATTTTTTGTGCAAATTCTGAAATTAGCATTGCTCCTGTAAAAGTAAAAACTCCAGATTGTACTTCTACTTTAACATTATTTAATTGTGATTTGATTTCATTTATATTTGATTTTCTTTTTTCTTTTTTTGCCATTCTAGCTCCATTTCTGCACTTAATTGTTGATAAACTGCTTTATCTATGTTGGTTTTAAAAGCTCTGTTTAAAAGTTTTTTATCTAAAACTTGACGAATTTTATCTTCTTTATTTTCTACATATGCCCCACGACCATGTATTCTTGTTTTAGAATTTAAAAAATCTATTTTGATTTCTTTATTTTGAGTCATTACAAAACGAATTAGTTCATTAACTGGGAATTGCTCTCTTGCAATTATGCATCTTCTTTTGTAAATTTTCAAAACTATTCCTCTTCGTCCTCATCTCAATTAAATTCACCTAAATCAAGGTCTTTAATTCCACTGTATGATAATAAATCATTGTCTTTTTTGAAGAATTTTGCTTCTTTTTTGATTTGTTTGATTTCTTCTTTTGTTAAATCTACTTGTTTTTTAGGTTCTTCTTTTGGTTGTTCTTGAGCAGTCTCAGAAACTTTTTCAAATTCTTCATTTGCTTGATCTAGGAGATTATCAACATCAAATTTGTCTTTGTTTTTCTTTGTTTTTACTGCTGGTTTTGGTTGTTCTATAACTGAAAAGTCTTCATTTTCTTCACTTTCTGACTCTTCATATAAAAGTCTTTCGCTTTGTAAATCTTCTATATATTTTTCAATATCTTTTTCAAATTCAGCCATTATATTTGTATTTGAAAATGATCTTCTAGTATATGTATGAGGCTTGTGATGATGGGTTTTGTGTGAAACTAAACTTGCTTTTTCAATACGTTCTAATTCAGCTTGATTTTCTATATTACCATTTCAATTAGTTATTGTTTTACCTTCATTTATATAGTCTTTATAGGATTTTACATCAATTTTGGTACGTGTTAATTCATTTGCAAGTCTTACATTAATTGCATGCTTTCCTATAGCTTTTGCTTGGTGAGAAGTGGGAACAACTACTAAAAATTTTTGACCTTTAGATTTTTTGATTTCTTCAATAAAAATTACTCTTGAAGGTGATAAAGCATTTATGATATATCTTGTTATATTTGGATCATATTTAACAATATCTATCTTTTCTCCAAGCATTTCTTTATTTATTGTTGCAATTCTACTTCCATTTTTTCCAATTAAAGCACCTATTTCATCAACACCTTGTGATAAGTCATCTTCATTGACTTTTCTGACTGAAACTTTTGATCTATTTCCTGCTTCTCTTGCTACATTTACAATTTCTAAAATACCTGCTTCAACTTCAGGAATTTCTCTTTTTAATTTTTCTTTTAAAATCATTCCTTCTTTTGAAGATAATATAATTTGTGAATCTTTTTGATTATCTAAAACATCTTCAATAAAAACTTCTTGTTCAGAATTTAGAGCAATATTAAAGTTAGAAATATTTGGTTTTGGCATATATGCTGGAATTTCACCTTCAATTAAAAAGTTAAATCCATTTTGTGATTTTTTAATTAAAGTAGCTTTTATAATGGTGTTTTTTAATGGTAAAAATTTTTGGTAAACCAGTTTTCTTGTAAACTCATGAATTTTTTGTTTAAAAGTTTGAATAATAGGAACAAAAATATGTTTATCAAATTCTGAAATATCAATAGGAATATCAAAAACATCTCCAACATTTGCTTTTTTATTAATTTTTGTAGCTATAGATAAAGGAATAAAAGCAATTTTTTCTGCTTGAAATGAAGTGTGTTTATCTGAATTATCAGATATAGCTAAATCAGAAGATTCATTTAACATGTCTTCAAATTCTTGATCAGAAACAATAACTCCATTTTTGTTGATTACACTAAACTCTTGAGGATTTTTTTCATCTATTAACAATTCAATCTCTGCATCTGGATCTAGTTTTGAAATAATTTGTCTTGAAATAGAATCTTGTAATATATCTTTTATTATTTTAAAATCTATTTTTCTAAATTCAGAAATGTCTTGAAGTATTTCTTGAAAATTAAATTTTTTTATTGTTGAAACTTGTTCTTTTTTTGTTCTTTTACTTGTCATATCTTCCTTATTTATTTTTCTTTATTTTTATGTATGAATTTATTTTTTCAATTTGTTGTAATGTTAAAATTTGCTTCTTTTTTCTTCCTTTTATGTTAATTTCTAAAGTAATAATATCTTTACTTTTGTCTAATAAATATCCCAAAACAAAGTCTTCTTTAGATAATCAAACTTGAATGTATTCATTAATGTGATTTTGCAAATCGTCAAAGTTTATATCTGCATCTGTTCCTACTGATACTACATCTAAATAAAATGATGTTTCATCCTCTAAATTATGTTTATCAATAAAATCTGAAATTTGTCTTGTGAGATTTTCGATTTCTTTTAAATCCTTTAGATTTGTTTGTACTCTTAAAAATTTTATGTTGTTTTCAATTTCAAATTTAGCTGAAACAACATTTTCAAAATTTTCAACTATTGAAGTTTCTAAAGTCAAATTGCTCCTTATTAATCTTTTATTATCCTAGTAAAATAAGAAAAGGTTGCAAAACACAACCTTTCTAATATGGTTAATTTTTTATAATTATATATTAAAATAGAATAATTCAACTTAAAAGTTAAATTTATATTTTTATAATGTGGTAAAATTCTAAATACTTTTAAAATTAAAAGATAAATATATGTAGAAAAAATATTTATGAAAAAAATACTTAATAAATTCTTTATTTTTACTAGTTTTTTAACTATTCCGATATATTTTTTAGCTTCTTGTCAAAGTGAAGATTTAAATAGTAATAAAACTCAAGATCCAAATATCGGTGATAAAACTAAAGATCCAAATAATGGTGCCAAAACTCAAGATCCAAATAACGGAGATATTGATTACAAACTTCAAATTGGTCAATTTGATCCAAATAATCCTTCTCCTTCTGTAGAAATTTCAAGACAATTTAAATTTGTAGTTGAACAAAAAATAACTTACAAAGAGTTTAAAGAATTATTTTTTGCTAAACTTAAAGAAGCATTAGAAGTCAATGACGCATTACATTTGGCAAATCCCAATGCTAAAATTGAAGATAATCAATTTTTAAACACAGTTGATCCTCAATATATAAAATTAATTTTAGTAAACTATTTAATTGAAAAAGAACATAAAATTGTTGTAAAAAAAATCGCTAATTATGAATTGCCTTGAAAAAAATTAGATGCTCTTGATAAAGCTTTGCAGCAAAGAATTTCATATCAAGACTGAAAAATAGAATTCGATGATCAAAAACAACAAGTTAAAATAAAAGCTAGCTTTGGACATTATCATTCTAATGTACCTCACATTATAACTTTTGCAAACTTAATAATTGATGATTTTAAAGAAGAAAATTCTAACAAAAATGTATAAAAATAAAGGATTTTATGAAAGATAACATCAAACAAGAACTATTTGAATTAATTTCTCAAACACCTGGAATCGTAGCTTTTGGATTGATAGAAGATTCTACTTTTTCTAAAATAAATAAATCTTTATTATTTTCTGAATCTATCATTAAAATCGAAGAAAAAAATCAAAAAACAGATATTTCTTTTTCCATTTTTATTAGTGTAGGTGTTAATGCAAAAATCTTGATAGAAGGATTAAGAACTCAAATTAAATTTTTTTTAAAAGAACGTAATGAGGATTTGAGAAACTTAAATATACAAATCAGAGGAGTAATGTAATGAATACCAAGACTTTAAATGCTCAAATGTTTAAATTTGCGCTTGAATCTGGAGTTAATAATTTAGCAAATAATGTTGAAAAAATTAATTCTTTAAATGTTTTTCCTGTGCCAGATGGAGATACTGGTTCTAATATGTTAGCAACTATAAATTCTGCATATGAGGCTATTAAAAACATGGATTCTGTTACTTTATCTGATGTTGTAAAAGAAACTTCAAAAGCTATGTTATTTGGAGCAAGAGGTAATTCAGGAGTTATTCTTTCACAAATTTTTAGAGGTTTGAGCGAAATTTTAGAAACCAAAAAAGAAGCAAATGTTATCGATTTAGTAAAGGCTTTTGAAAATGCACAAAAAAAAGCTTATCAATCTGTGCTAAAACCTGTTGAAGGGACAATTTTAACATTCATTCGTGAAGTTGCACAAGCTCTTAAAGAAAATATAACTGAATCAAACTCTATCGAAGACTGCTTTAAGTTAGTTGTAGAACAAGGAAAAAAAACAACTATTAATAGCCCTAATCTATTAAAAATTTTAAAAGAATCTGGTGTAACTGATTCAGGTTCTGAAGGAATTTTGTTGATTTTTGAAGGATTTAATTCATTTTTTTCTGGCATACCAATACAAAGACTAAAAATAGAAGAAAAAGAAAAAGACCTTATCTTTAATTTAGAACACAACAAAGAGGAAGAATTTGGTTATTGTACAGAGTGTATTGTTGATTTAAAAAATCCAAATAAATTTAATAAAAATAAAATAATTAATGACTTAGAAAAGCACGTAAAATCTATAGTTATTGTAGAACAAGAAGGTTATTTAAAAATTCATGGTCACACTTTAAAACCAGGATCTATGTTGAATTATTTACAAAAATATGGTGAATTTGTCAAGATAAAATCAGAAAATATGACACTTCAATCCAATCAAAATTCAACTACTGAAAGTGACAATTCTACTAATTCTGAAAACTCAAATCCTTCATTATCCGGGCTAGTTTCTTGCAATAATGGACAAGGAATTATTTCTCTAATGAAGCAAAATGGAACAGATTTTATCATCGAAGGTGGTCAAACTGATAATCCTTCCACACAAGATATTGTCACTGCAATAAATTCTGTAAATGCTAAATCTGTTTTTGTTCTTCCGAATAATTCCAACATTATTTTAGCGGCTCAACAAGCTGCAAAAATTGTAACTAACAAAAAAGTTATTGTAATTCCTACAAAAAATCAAGTACAAGGAATTGAAGCTTCTTTAAATTTCAACAAAGATACTAAATGGCAAGATAATAAAGAACTAATTGAAGAATCTTTAGGAACTTTACGTGTTTTGGAAGTTTTTCAAGCTAGCAAAGATGCTAAAATTAATAACGTAAAAGTAAAAAAAGATCAGTTTGTTGCTATGGAAAACAACAAATTATTAAAAGCTAAAGCAAGTGCATATGACGTCATTATAGACACTATCGAATCTTTAATTACTCAAGATTCTGAGATGATTTATATTTATTATGGTGATTTAGCAACAGAATCTGAAGCTTTAGAAATTCAAAATTACTTAGAACAAAATTATGATTTAGAAATTGTAATTAAAAATGGTCAACAAAAAATATTTAACTTTTTAATTGGGGTGGTTTAATGAAATACAGCATTGCATTTGATGTTCAAAACAGTGACAATTCATTAGTTGCTGCTACTGAAGCAGCTTTTTATTTTGCTCAAAAAAATCCAACAATCAAAATTTGACTAGTAGGAGATGCAAACAAAATAAACTCTGCTATGCCAAAAAATAAACCTGAAAATATCATTGTTTTACAAGAACCTAACATTGCACTAAAAAAAGAAAAACTTTCAAAAGATATAGCAAAAGAAGAAAATTCAATGAATACAGCGTTAAATTTATTAGCTAATAATGAAGTAGATGCTGTTTTATCAGCTGGTGAATCATCTCTACTTCTAGCTAGTTCGATGTTAAAACTTAAAAGACTTGCAAGTGTATCACGTCCAGCTTTTATGCCAATGATTCCTACACTAGAAAAAGATAAATCCTTCTTGATGCTTGATGTTGGCGCTAATATTGAAGTAAAACCTGAATATTTTCTTCAATGAGCTAAACTAGCAAAAGTGTTTTATCAAACACTTTTTAAAGTCAAAAATCCTGCTATTGGGCTAGTAAATATTGGAACTGAAGATTACAAAGGTTTTGATTTTCACAGAGAAGCAAATATTCTTCTAAAATTGGAAAAAGACTTGAATTATAAAGGATTTATTGAAACAAAAAATATTTTAAACGGAAGTATTGACATAGTTTTAAGTGATGGTTATGCTGGAAATTTAGTGTTAAAAACAATGGAAGGCACAGTGTTAAATTTTGTTAAATTGCTCAAACAAGAATTTACAAAAACAGCAACAAGACAATTAGGTTCTTTACTTTTAAAACCAGCATTTTCTGAAATTAAAGAAAGATTTGACTACAGAAATGTTGGAGCAGCTTGAATAATTGGTCTTAATGGAATTGTTTTAAAAGCTCATGGTTCTTCAGATAAAAAAGCTTTTGAAGGTGCTTTAGAGCAAATAAAACTCGCAGTAGAATCTAATGTGTTTAGCAAGTTAAAAGAAGCAATAATAGAGTAAAGTTTATGGCAAGTATTAAAGAATTATTATTAAATTTAGACATAGTTCCTAATGATATTAGTATTTTTGAACAAGCATTTACACATAAATCTTATCATCATGTGCGACCAAATAAACCACACTATGAAATGCTTGAATTTTTAGGTGATTCTTTGTTGAATTTGCAAACCTCTTTGTATATTTTTCAAAACATTGATGCCAAAAACGAAGGAAATGCAACAATTTTAAGATCACAAATAATTAGTTCTGTTTCTTTTGCGAAAATTTCTGACAAATTGCAATTGAGTAAATATTTAAAAGTAGCAAAAGGTTCTGAAGAGATTTTAAATAACACTAAAATAAAAGCTGATATTCTAGAATCTTTAACCGCTGCTATCTATTTAGACCAAGACAAAAAAACTTTTGAAAATTTTGTAAAAAAAATCCTTCATTCTTTAGTAAAAAAACACTCAAAGAAAGTAAGTAAAGATCCAAAATCAGAGTTTCAAGAAATTATTCAATCATTTTCAAAAACTTCTATCAAGTACAACACAAAAAAAGTCGATAATGTTTTTGAAAGCGAATTGATTTGAGATAACAAAATTTATGGCTATGGTAAGGGAAATAGCATTAAAGAAGCTGAATTAGAAGCTGCAAAAAAATCTCTTAGAAAACTTAAAAAAGAATTTAATATAAAAAAATAAAATAATTCTTTTTTAATAAGTTGTTTTACTTTAAAATTTAATTTAAATTCTACAAAAACAAGGAATATTATGTTAAAGCTTATTAAAATTGAAATCGAAGGTTTTAAGTCATTTGCTGATCCTATTAGCATTAATTTTGATGGTTCAGTAGTGGGTATTGTAGGACCAAATGGTTCAGGAAAATCTAATATTAATGATGCAATTCGTTGAGTATTAGGAGAACAATCTGCAAAACAACTTCGTGGTTTAAATATGGACGATGTTATTTTTGCAGGTTCTAAAACCGTTAAACCACAAGATAAAGCAATGGTTAAATTAACCTTCAAAAATGAAGACGCGGTAGAAGAAACTGAACAAATTTTTACCATTTCTCGTGTACTAAAAAGAGGACAAGGATCTAACGAATATTTTTACAACGATCAACCAGTTAGATACAAAGATATTAAAAACTTAGCAGTTGAATCTGGAATTTCTAAATCTTCACTTGCTATTATTTCACAAGGTACAATTTCAGAAATCGCTGAAGCTACACCAGAACAAAGAAAAGCAGTTATCGAAGAAGCAGCAGGAACTTCTAAATATAAATTAGACAAAGAAGAAGCACAAAAAAAATTAATTAGAACTACAGACGCAATCGACAAGCTCCAAGGAGCTATCAAAGAACTTGAAAGACAAGTAAATTCTTTAGAAAAACAATCGTCAAAAGCTAAAATTTATATAGAAAAAAGTAAAGCTCTTGAATCAGTCGAAGTGGGTTTAATTGTTAATGATTTAAACTTTTTTACAGATAAATTAAACACTTTGAGCACATCACTAGCTGAAGTTGAACAAGAAAGAAACGAACTAGAAATCAATATTCAAACTCATGAATCAACCATTACACAAAATGTTGGATTTAAAACAGAAGTAGAACAAACAATTCAACAAATTGGTTCCAAAATTGAAAACTTAAAAGATAAATTAAACAAAATTAATGTTCAAGAAGCCGAAATCGAAGCGCGTAGAAAATTAATTATTAGTGGTGAAATTGTAGTTGACCAAAAAACTAAAATCGAAGAAATTAAAAAACAAGTCGAATCTTTAAAAATACAAATAAATGCTTCAAAAGAAAGAGAAGTTGAACTTGATAGACAACTTACTGCTTTAAATGCAAAATTAAACACACTAAGATCTCAAGAAACTGATATTTCAAAAGAAATTGGAGTATTTATCGAGAAAAAATCTTCTGCTTCTACTCAAATTAACTTTTTAAAACAACAATTCGAAAATAGAAATTTTTTATCTAAAGGAATTAAAGCGATTAAAGATAATTCCTTCTTATTTGAAGGATATTTAGGTCTTACTTCTGAACTTTTTAAAGTTAATCAAGAATTTGCAATTGCCATTGAAACTGTTTTAGGAGCAGCTTTAAATCAAATAGTTGTAAAAACATCTGAAGATGCGCTTGAAGCTATTAATTTTTTAAAGAAAAATTTATCTGGAAAAGCAACATTTATTCCGTTAAGTTCTATTAGAGAAAGAGAAGTAAGAGAAGATCATTTACTTGTTTTAAAAGGTCAAAAAAGCTTTTTAGGTATAGGTAAAGATTTAGTGGAATTTGATAATCAATTTAATAAACTTTTTGGCTTTTTATTAGGAAACATTATTGTTGTTGATAATGTCGATAATGCAAACAGAATAGCTAAAATACTTGATCAAAAATACACAATTGTTACTTTAGAAGGTGATTTGTTTAGACCTGGTGGAACAATTACCGGTGGAACAAAGCAAGAGTCTACTTCTATATTGAACTACGAAATTAAAATTAAGGAACTTACTAATAATTTAAAATTCGCTGAAGACCAAATCCTTGATTTAAAAACAAAACAAAGCGCTAAAAACAACGAAATTCAAGAAGCTAATTCAACTATTCAACAAGTAAAAATTGAAGCAAATTCTATTAGCACCAAACTTGATAGTTTAAACAATGAACTAAATAATTTAAAATTAACAGCAAGTGAAATTTTTAAAGAACAGCAAGAGGATCAAGAAAGCTTAAATTTAAGTTTTGATTCTGAAAAATTAAACTTAGAAAAAGAAATTTCTACTTTAAACATTGAACTTAATGCTAAAAAAGATCGTTTAACAAATCTTATTACAGAAATTGGAAAAGAAGAGTCTAAAAAACAAGAATTAGATTCTAGATTAAGAAAATTAAATACACAACACTCAAGTAGTATTACTGAACAAGATAGAGCAAGATTTTTAGTAGAACAAAATCAAAAGAGATTATCTGAGCACTACAGGCTAACATTAGAAGCTGCTAGCCAACAATATTCTTTAGATTTAGACATTGAAGAAGCAAGACATTTTGTAGATAATCTTAAAAAAGAACTAAAAGAACTTGGAAGTGTTAATTTAGAATCTATTCAAGAATTTGAAGAAGTTAACCAACGTTATCAAGAGAAAAAAGAACACATTGAAGAACTTTCTACTGCAAAGTCCAAAATTGAAGAAGCAATTTCTGATTTAGATAAAATTATTATTAATAAAACTACTGAAGTTGTTAACTTAGTAAATAACGAATTTAATATGGTATTTCAAAAAATGTTTGGTGGAGGAAAAGCAGAAATTCACTTTACAGATAAAAATGATGTATTAAATTCAGGTGTTGAAATTTCAGCACAACCTCCTGGAAAAACTATTAAAAACTTACGTCTTTTCTCAGGTGGAGAAAAAGCAATTATAGCAATTTCGCTTCTTTTTGCTATCTTAAAAGCAAGGCCAATTCCATTGTGTATCTTAGACGAGGTTGAAGCTGCATTAGATGAATCAAACGTTATTCGTTATGTAGAGTTTTTAAAATTATTAAAAGAAAACACTCAATTCTTGATTATTACTCACCGTTCTGGTACTATGTCTAGAGTTGATCAGCTACTTGGAGTAACAATGCAAAAACGTGGTGTAACTTCAATATTCTCAGTTGAATTAAGCAAAGCAAAAGAAATGCTAAAAGACGAATTAAAATAGTATAAATTAGAAAAAAAGCAGAGTGTAAATTCTGCTTTTTTTGTTCAAACTATTAGTGAACTTTTGAAGCTTAATTTCCTATTTTTTTATATTTTTTAAATTATTTTTATCACAGATAACATACAAAAATCCTTCTAAAAAGAAGGGTTTTAATAAAAAAGTGAACTTTTTTTGATACTCTGGACTAAGTTGTTGTATAATTTTAAAACTTTATATCAATTTATGGTATTTAACAAAATTAAAGAAAGGATAAAAAATGCCAACACAATCTCAGTTAGTTAATGGGGCGAGAGTTAATAAAGTAAGAAAAATTAACGCTCCTGCATTAAACAAATCTTTTAACTCATTAAAGAAAAAAGAGCATGCATTACCTGCACCTTTTAAAAGAGGTGTATGTACAAGGGTAGGAACAATGACTCCTAAAAAACCTAACTCAGCTCTTAGAAAATACGCAAGGGTAAAATTATCAAATGGAATGGAAGTAAATGCTTATATTCCAGGTGAAGGACACAACTTGCAAGAACACTCTGTTGTTTTAATTAGAGGTGGAAAAGTTAAAGATTTACCAGGTATGAGATACCACATTGTTCGTGGAACTCAAGATACAGCTGGTGTAGCTAAAAGAAATCAAGGTCGTTCAAAATACGGTGCTAAAAAACCAAAAGAGAAAAAATAATCAATAAACAAAAGGAGAAATTATGTCACGTAGAAAACAAGCCCCTATAAGACAAGTGCTAGCAGATCCAGTATTTAATTCAAAATTAATTACTAAAGCTATCAACACAATTATGTTAGATGGTAAAAAATCTACAGCACAAAACATTTTATATTCAGCTTTTAAAATAGTTGCTGAAAAAACAGGAAAAGACGCTTTAGAAGTATTTCACGAAGCTATTAAAAACATAACACCTGAATTAGAAGTACGTTCAAGAAGAGTTGGTGGTTCAAACTACCAAGTTCCAGTTGAAGTTTCTAAAAGAAGAAAACAAACACTATCATTACGTTGATTAATCAACTATGCTAGATTACGTAATGAAAAAACTATGGAATTAAGATTAGCAAACGAAATTATCGATGCTTTCAACAAAACTGGTGGATCAGTTAAGAAAAAAGACGATACACATAAAATGGCAGAAGCTAATAGAGCATTTGCTCACTACAGGTGATAATTATGGCAAGAAAATTTGACTTAAAAGACTATAGAAATATAGGAATTATGGCTCATATTGATGCCGGGAAAACAACTACAACTGAAAGAATCTTATTCCATACAGGTAAAATTCATAAAATTGGAGAAACACACGATGGTGGTTCACAAATGGACTGAATGGAGCAAGAAAAAGAACGTGGAATTACTATAACTTCAGCCGCTACAACAGCCTTTTGAAAAGGAAAAAGAATTAATATTATTGATACTCCGGGACACGTTGACTTTACTGTTGAGGTTGAACGTTCATTACGTGTTTTAGACGGTGCTGTAGCTGTTTTAGATGCTCAATCTGGAGTAGAACCTCAAACTGAAACTGTTTGAAGACAAGCTACAAACTACAACGTTCCTAGAATAGTTTATGTTAATAAAATGGATAAAGCTGGAGCAAATTTTGAAGCTTCAGTAAAATCTGTTAGAGATAAATTAGGTGGAAACGCTGTTGCTATTCAATTAAACATTGGATCTGAAAATGATTTTATTGGTTTAATTGACTTAGTAGAAATGAAAGCTTTTAAATACAACGGAGAAAAAGAAGAAGAAGAATTTGAAATCGAAATTCCTTCAGAATTAAAGGAAAAAGCAGAAATGATGCGTATGGAATTAGCAGAAGCAGTTGCTGATTTTGACGAAGATTTAATGCATTTATTACTTGAAGGAAATACTCCAACTGTAGAACAATTAAAACATGCAATTAGAAAAGCTACTATTTCAGGTCAATTCTTTCCAGCTGTTTGTGGAACTAGTTTCAAAAACAAAGGTGTTAAAAAAATGATCGACGCTGTTATCGAGTATCTACCTTCACCTTTAGATGTTCCAGCAATTAAAGCATACTCAGATGATGAAGAATTTTCTGTACAAGCTTCAGATGATGAAGAATTTTCAGCTCT
This sequence comes from Mycoplasma sp. 1654_15, assembly GCF_012516495.1. Classification (NCBI taxonomy): domain Bacteria; kingdom Bacillati; phylum Mycoplasmatota; class Mollicutes; order Mycoplasmatales; family Mycoplasmataceae; genus Mycoplasma; species Mycoplasma sp. 1654_15. The sequence goes on along the minus strand of NZ_CP051214.1, from coordinate 260,402 downwards.
AGCTTTTAAAATTATGAATGACCCATTTGTTGGTTCATTAACATTTTTTAGAGTGTACTCAGGAGTTTTAAGTAAAGGAACATATATCTTAAACTCAACTAAAAATAAAAAAGAAAGAGTTGGTAGAATTCTAGAAATGCATGCTAACTCTAGAGAAGAAATTAACGAGGTTAGAACCGGAGATATTGGAGCTTTAGTTGGTCTAAAAGAAACAACAACTGGAGATACTTTAATTTCTGAAAAAGCAAAACCTTTTGTTTTAGAAAAAATGGTTTTCCCAGAACCTGTTATTTCTCAAGCTTTAGAACCTGCGACAAAAGCTGCTGTAGAAAAACTCTCAATCGGTCTTCAAAAACTAGCAAATGAAGATCCTACCTTCAAAACCTGAACAGATAATGAAACAGGACAAACAATTATCGCAGGTATGGGTGAGCTTCACTTAGACATCATCGTTGATCGTTTAAAAAGAGAATTTGGTGTAGAAGCTAAAGTTGGAAAACCACAAGTTAGCTACCGTGAAACTATTACTAAAGCAGCAGAAGTTGAAGGAAAACACATCAAACAATCTGGTGGACGTGGACAATATGGACATGTTTGAATTAAATTCGAACCAAATGAAGAAGGTGGATTTAAGTTCATTGACAAAATTGTTGGTGGTAAAATTCCTAAAGAATACATTAAATCAATCCAAAAAGGACTTGAAGAAAAAATGCAAATGGGAATTCTTGCAGGTTATCCAATGATCGACGTCCAAGCAACACTTTATGATGGTTCTTACCACGAAGTTGACTCCTCTGAAATGGCTTATAAAATAGCAGCTTCTAAAGCACTTACAAAAGCAAAAGATGCAATTGGAACTGTTTTATTAGAACCTATTATGGATGTTTCTGTTTTTGTTCCAGCTGAATACTCAGGAGATGTTATGGGTGACTTATCTCGTCGTCGTGGACAAGTTAAAGAACAAGAAACAAGATCCGATGGAGCTAACACCATTAGAGCAAATGTTCCTTTAGCAGAAATGTTTGGATACTCAACACAATTAAGATCTATGACATCAGGTCGTGGAACTTACCAAATGCAATTTGATCACTACGAAATTACACCAAAACAAATTTCAGATCAAATAGTAAAAGAAAGAGCAATTAAAGCTGACGAAGATTAATATTAATTAAAAATACTTTTTATGGCAAATGCTCAAAAAAATCAACAAAATAATTTAGACTCATCTTCAAATCAAAGACAAAATCCTTCATTTTTGAAGCCAAAATTTTGAATTGAGTGAAAAAAAGAACAAAGAATCAATTTTGTTTTTGCTTTATTTGCAATTATTTCTACTTTTGTAATAATTGCAAGAAATATAGCAGTAAATTATATTGAATTTTCTTTACCCAAATTTTATTTTGTTTCATTCGTTTATTATTTTCAGAATATTTCTAGTTTATTTTATTTTACTTATCAAACTAATATTATTTTTGCAATTGCACTTTTAATTTATGTTCTAAATCCAAGCAGAAAAAAATTTCAATGGCTATTTTCTTCAATTGTTTTACTAACTATCACATTTATAGTGTTTTGAACTTTAATAGCTTGACATTTTAATTTCAAAGAAAATCTTTTAGATACTTTACAGACATTGATAGTCCATTTAGTTAATCCAATATTATCTTTTATCTGTCTTTATCATTTAAAACGTGCATATGCTATTAAAAAATATACTTTTATTTATCCAATACTATATTCGTTTTGTTATTACCTATTTTGTTGTTTATTGTTCTTTTTTAGCGTAAGGCAATATACTAACCCTGATTTTAGTAATGAAAATAAAATTGTTTATTTTTATACAGGATTGACAATTTATCCATTTTTAAATTTCTATCATCCTTTTTTCTACTCAGGTAATTCAAACACTATAGTTATAATATTAAATTTAATTACTTTATTATCAATTGCTATAGTTCCGTTTTTAGTTAGTTGGTTTTGAATAAAAGTGTTTAAAATTAAATACCATTCATTGAAAATTAGAAATAAAATAAAATATTTATATAGAAAAATAAAGCATTTTATTCTAGAATTTAAAACTAAACACTGAACAAAATAAACTTGTAAATAACCAATTTAACGAAGCTAAGTAAAAACACTTAGCTTCGTTTTTTTAAAAAAAGTAAATAAAAACTAGAAGAAAATTTCTTCTAGTTTTTATTATTGTTGTTATCTTAGAAAGTAAATTCAACTATTTTGTCGTTTTCTACCACTAAAAATTTATCACCTGGCTCAGCTCCATATGTGCTTAAAACTCTTCTTGCATGAGCAAAGTCAGCTTTAATTTCGTTAAATAATTCAAGTGATTCACTAGCTACAAATACTGAAGAAGTTACTCCAAAACCACCGATTAATTTTTCATCATTGATAATTCCGATAACTGCAGTATTTGGTCTAAATTTAGCTATTGTTGATAGTAATTGACCTGTTCTTGATAAAACCACTGCAAATTTAACATCGTGTTCTAAAGTATAATGTGCTATTTTGTGAGCTATGTAAGCTCTTTTTCCAAATGAATTTTTTGCCATAACTGAAAGTTGTTTTTTATAAAATAACTTGTTATAAAACTCTCTTTCAGCTCTTTTGTTAATAGTTGCCATAACTTTTACTGATTCATAAGGGAATTGACCTTGTGCTGATTCTCCTGAAAGCATTGTTGCATCTGCTCCAAGCTCAGTTGCTCAATAAACGTCGGTTACTTCTGCTCTTGTAGGTTGTGCAGATTTTTCCATAGAATCTAACATTTGTGTTGCAACTATTACAGTTTTTCCTGCGAATCTACATTTTCTAATAATATTTTTTTGATGGAATGGTACGTCATAATAAGGAACTTCTAATCCAAGATCTCCACGAGCTATCATAATTCCGTCTGAAACTTCAATAATCTCATCAATTTTTACAATCCCAACATGAGATTCAATTTTAGAAATTATTTGGATATGCTCTCCGCCATTTTCATCTAATAATTGTCTTAATTCTCTAACATTTTCCGCTGAATTAACAAATGAAGCAGCAATGTAATTTACGCCTTGTTCTATTCCGAAAATAACATCTCTTTTATCTTTTTCTGATAAAAATGGAAGTGAAAATTCTACACCAGGTAGATTAATTCTTTTATTAGATTTTAAAACGTGAGCATTTTTTGTTAAAACAGTAATTTTATTTGGTTCAATTTCTATAACTGTTGATTGTAATTTACCATCATCAAATAAAACTTGATCTCCAATTTTTAAATCACGATCCATTTCATAGGAAACTGTAACTACATCTGAAGTTCCTAAAAAGTTTTCGTAATCTTCTTTTGAAGTTAAAATAACAACTTTAGAATTTGATTCAATTAATTGTGAACCATTAGTCATTTTTCCAACTCTAATTTCAGGTCCTTTTGTATCTAACAAAATTGAAACTGGAATATTTAAATCTTTTGAAATTTTCTTTGCATTATCAAATTTTGCTTTTTGTTCTTCATAATCACCATGAGAAAAATTAGCTCTTATTGTGGTAACTCCTGCTTGAATTAATCTTTTTAATAAATTATAATCCTGAGTTGAAGGACCAATTGTTGCGATTATTTTTGTTCTTTTTTCAATAAAATCTTTCATTTAATTACCTTTTTATATATAAATTAAATTTTGTTTAAAAATTCTTACAAATTATAATATGTTTTTAGTAATTTTATACTATTTTTAAGCTAGTTTTTAAGTCTTTTTTAGAAATTAATTTAAATTCTAATTTAGTATCTAGGTCCATTTTTTCAACATAAAACTCTAAAACTTCAACAGATTTAGAATTATTGTTTTCAATAGTAAGTTTTTGAACATTATCTATAACAAGTGATTTTAAAAAATTAGATAGTTTTAAATTATCAACTGTCATTTTTACTTCATTTTCATAGTCAGAAAAGTGATCTAAAAAGTAAAATATCATTTTTTTATAATCATATTTGTTTGTATCTTCTAATAACCGAAAGTTAGATTTTAAAACAATATTTTTTATATTATCGTTATTAAAAAAAGCATTTTTAATTTCTTTATTTTTAAAGTCTTCGATTATTAATTCTTCAATTTTGTTGTTGTAAAATAAATCATTTTCTAAAGTTGTTAAGAAACTAGGAATATGAAGGGTTTTAATGCTATTCATAGCAAATGCTGATTCTTCAATAACCTTTATACTAGAAGGAATTTGAAGTACTTCCAAATAATTACTTTCAAAACAAGCAAAAGAAATGTGTTCTATTTTATCGTTTCAGACAATTTGCTTTATTTTATTGTACATAAAAGCAGATTGTCCAATTCTTTTTAGATTTGGAGGCAAAATTACTTTGTGAAGATTTTTTTTAATGCCTGAAAAAGCAAAGCTTTCAATTTCTTCTACTTGATCTAGACTTTTTAAATCTAAAATATTATTTTTATAAAAATTTTCATTATTTAAAATATCGATTACATCTTGTTTAGTGATGTTTTTTTTGTTCATAATTTCCTAATTTTTTCCTTTTTTTAAAGTTTTTTGCAATTTCAAGAAAAATAAGTCTGAAAGGAGGTAAATGAATAGCAAACTAGTTAAATTAACAGAAGAAGAAAAGTATAATATTTCAGGTGCTGGAATTGGTGCAGTTGCTACTGCTACACTTACTGCTTTACCATCAGTTATTAATACTTTAATGAACCTAGTTGGGATGTTTAAAGGAGCAACATCTCATTCAGGGGAATTAAAAACAAAAGAAAATACCATAAAATGAGATAATTCTGAAGCTAAAAGTTCAGCAAGTAAAACACCTATTTATTTCGTTTACTAATCACAATAAAAGGCAGTTTAACTGCCTTTTATTTAATCTAATTTAATATTGTGAAAAACATTTTGAATATCATCATCGTCTAAAAAAGTGTCGATTTTATTTAAAAGATCTTCTGTGTCTTTTTCAGTTAATTCTACTTTTTCATTTGGAAAGTAATTAACTTCTACACTTAAGAATTCTATATCTTTGTATTCTGATTCAAGAGCTGCTTTTAGTGAAGTTAATGAAGAAGGTTCACAAAATACTTCATAAGACTCTGAATCAACAAGAAAATCTGTTGCTCCATTATCTAAAACAAAAAGCATAAGTTCATCTTCTGAAAGGTCTTTTTTAGCTATTTCAATATACCCTTTTTGTTCAAACATATAGGGAATTGAATTTTGTTTTCCAATTTGACCGTTAGCTCTTTTAAATAATGCTTGTAAATTAGAAATTGCTCTGTTTACATTATCTGTTAAGATTTCAACAATTACTGAAACTCCGTGAGGTAAATTTCCTGAATAAAAAAATTCTTTGAAATTCGCTCCTTCTTGACCAGCGCCTGTAGCTTTAGCAATTGCTTTATCAATATTTGCTTTTGGCATTGATTTTGCTTTTGCTTTTGCCACAACTAATCTAAGTGCTGAATTAGAGTTTAAATCGGGTCCACCTTTGGAAGCAGCCACCATTATTTCTTTTGAAAATTTAGCGAAAATTTTTGATCTTAGCGCATCTTGTGCACCTTTTCTATGCTTAATATTTGCTCACTTGGAATGTCCTGCCATATTAAAAATCCTTTAATGTTTTTCTTGGTCTTGGTATTTTATTTCTTTTATGTTGACTGATTTTATGTAAATACTCGATTCTGTCAACAACTGATTTTTTTAATTTTGATTTATCTTCTAAAAATTGATCAAAGTCTTTGTATGTGAATTTCATTTCGTCTTCATCTTTTTGATTTTCTCATAAACCAGCAGATGGAGCTTTTTTTAAAATTTCTTCGTTTATTCCTAATTCTTTTGCTAATTGATAAACTTCGGTTTTAGTTAAATGAACGATGGGAAGAAGATCTACTCCTCCATCACCGTATTTTGTAAAGTATCCAATATACATCTCTACTAAATTATCTGTTCCAAGAACTAAATAGTCTTTTTCTTGTGCAATTGCATATAAAGTTGACATTCTTAATCTTGGTTGAATGTTTGCTAATGACATTTTATCTTCAATTTTCAATGTTTTAACAAATTCTTCATATATGTTAGATAAATTAATTTTTCTTGTTGATATATCAAATTTATTTACTAACTTTTCTATATGCGACAAATCTTTATCCATATTTTTGATTTGCATAATTAAACCTAAAGAATCTTTTGGAAATGCTTTTTTTGCTAGAACTGCTACTAAAGCTGAATCTATTCCACCTGAAATCCCTACTATAACACCTGACTTATTAGCTTTTTTAACTTGGTTTTTAATTCAATTAACCAAATAATTTATATATTTTTCATTTGAAGTCATAGTCTTATTATTTTACCATATTTTAGTAATTTTGGGCATTTTACTTTATGATAAAGTTAAGTAAAATTTTCATTTTACCTTCAAAAATCAAGGATTTTGTTTGATTTTTTATTAAAAAGACGTCACCAAATTTTACCTCAAAATTATCTACTTTTCCTTGTCCTTCAATTACTGTTGCCTCTACTCAATAAAAATCTTTTTTAAAATATTTTATTTTTTTGCCATTGATTTCTTCTTTTTCTAAATAAAAATATTTATTGTTAACAAGAAGTTGTTTGTTTTTGATAATTTTAGGTTTTAGCTTAGTTTTTAAAGACTTAAAAGCCAAATCTAAATGTAATTCTCTTAATTGATTGTTTTTATCTCTTCTTTCATAATCATAAAATCTATAAGTTATATCTGAAGATTGCTGAAGTTCAAAAACAAATGTATCAGCAGGAATTCCATGTAGCATTCCAGATTTTATGTATGTAAAATCATTAGATTGCAAATGAACTAAGTTTAAAAAATCAAAATTTTTGCTTTGAATTTGTTGTTTTATCTTTGTTTTTGAAGGTTCGTTGGTTCCTATTACAAAAGGTTTAGATGAAGGTTTTAATACATACCAACATTCATCTTTTCCAAAACTGTTGTGTAATTTTCGAGCGTTTTTGTCATCTGGATGCACTTGAATGCTTAAAGCTGTTTTTGCATCAATAAACTTAGTTAAATTAGGATAATCACCTGAATAATTTCCAAAAAAATCTTTATTGTTTTTAAAGAACAAGTATAAATTTTTCTCTTTTATTTCTTCATTTATTATCAAACTTGGAGTTTTTTCAAAAGCAGAAATTAATCAAGCTTCGCCTGCTGAGTATGATAAATTGTAAAGTTTTTTTAAATTATCATTTGCTCATAAAACTTCTTTAAAATAAGGTTTCAAAAAAACTAATTTGGGCATCGAATCTCCTTGGCTAAATGTATAAATTATAAAATTTTTTTAAATTTTAGTATTATTTAATAACAATGTTTTTAACTATAACTTTTTCTCCTTCTGTTGATTTAGTAATACAGACTGAAGTCTTCGAAATAAACTCTTTAAATAGATATAAAAATTTTAATCTTTTTCCTGGTGGTAAAGGAATAAATGCTTCTGTAGTTCTAAGTAGGATGGGATTTGAAAACACTGCCATAACATTCTTTGATAAACACACATTTAATAACTTGAATAGCTTTTGAAAAAAAGAACAATTAAATATTTTAAACATTACAAATGCTGGTGTTTTGCCTACAAGATATAATGTTAAAATGTTTAGTAAAACTTCAGATTTTTTTGAGCTAAATGGACCAAGAAATCAAATTAATGAGGCACAAAAAAATAAATTATTTAAGCTGTTGCAAAAATTAACTGATAAGGATTTTGTTTATATTTTAGGTGTTGTAGAAGAAAATTTATTAGTTGAAATTTTAGAGATTTTAAACAAACAAAAAGTTAAATTCGGTCTGGATATTGATACTAAAAATATTATGAAATTTATTGATTTTAAACCTTATTTTTATAAGCCTAATTTAGATGAATTAAACATAAATTTTAAAATTAATTCAAAAAAAGATATTTTTGATACACTTAAATACATTCAACAAAAGGGTGCTAACAATATACTTTTATCTTTAGGTGATCGAGGTTCGATTTTGCTTGATAATAAAGGAATTTTTTATAAAAGTACTTTAAATATCAAGGTAAATATAAAATCTACAGTAGGCGCAGGAGATACACTAGGCTCTATTTTTATAGCGAATTTTTTAAAAACTAATAATGTTGAAAAATCTTTAATTTTGGCAACAGCAACAGCTACCTCTACTGTATCACAATGATGACTTGCAAAGAAAAAAGAAGCATTTTCGTTTAAAAAATTTGTAAAAGTTGAGAAATTTAATGATATTAAAACAAACTAAAATTATCTTTTATAACCAAAAAGGTCAGGGTGCTGGTTATTATAATAATAAAATTATTTATCTAGATTTTGTAATTTTAAACGAGGTTGTTGAATTCGAAATTCTAGCAGAGTTTAAAAATTACTATAAAGGAAAAGTAACTAAAATAATTGAAGCTAGCCCAAATCGTAATTACGATTTGCCACTTAATTATGAACTAATTGGTGGTTATGAGCTTATTCATATGAATCTAGAAGCTGAAGCTGAATATAAAAAATATGTTGTTAAAAATGACTATAAAAACATAGCAAAATTCGATGTTAATAAAGAACTAGAATTAAATTATTTTCAAGGTAAAAAAGAATTTAGATATAGAAATAAAATTACTTTATTTGATGGTGCTTTGTATCAAAAAGCTTCTCATAAGAAGATTTTTTTAAATGACTTTTTACTTACTGATATAAAACCAAAAACTAATTTAAAAGGGAAGGTAATTTTAAGAAAATTAGATAAATTAGTTGTTGGAACAAAAAAAGATGTTGAATTATTTAATACAGATAATTTATTAGGTTTAATGTTTAGAATAAACATTAATTCTTTTTATCAAATTAATAAAGAAGTAGCTGAAAAAGCATATTTAGAAATTATAAATTTAGTAGATACAAATGATATTGTCTTAGATCTTTATAGTGGGATTGGGACAATTTCATTATTGGTGGCTCAAAAAGCTAAAAAAGTTATTGCTGTAGAGCAAAATAAGTTTGCTCATATTGACGCTTTATTTAATAAAAAACAAAATAAAATTGAAAATATATCTTTTAATAATCAAGAAGTGTCCTTGTTTTTGAAGGATTTTAATGAAAAAATTGATACTATTATTGTAGACCCTGCAAGAGAAGGGATGGGCAAAAAAGTAGTAGAAGAAATTTTGAGATTAAAACCTAAGAAAATTATTTATTTATCTTGCAATCCAGCAACTCAAGCCTATGATTTTTCTTTATTAAAAAACAATTACAAAATTAGTTTTATGCAAATTTTTAATATGTTTGTAAAAACTTTTCATATTGAAACTTTAATCTGTTTGGAAAGAATTTAATAATTTTTTTTTGCTTTTTTTAAAAAATTTTATATAATACAAACTTAATTATTCAAATCTATCAAAAATCATTAAAAAGTTTTAAATTTATTAAAGGAGTAAAATGGACGGATTAGATATTTTTATGCAAGTACTTTCTTATGGAGGAGCAATTGGTGTAGCTGTTTTTTCCATACCTGAAGTTATTAATATTGCAAGATTTAAAAGAACTCATCACTTAAACAAAATTTTATTTATTATTTTATTTTTAGCTGCTTTATTTTTCTTTGTTTCAGGAGTTTATTTCTGTAAAAAATATGCAGATTTAGGTAGTGATATTGCTTTCCAAGCAGCGGTTACTGCAGCTAACGGTGTTTCTATGATATGTTCAGGATTTATTTTAATTCAAAAATTCTACAACATTTCAAATGCTAACAAATTAGGAATTACAGAAGCTGAATTTGCTAAAAAACGACTAAAATATGATTTATAATTCTTAATTATATTTTAAAAAAACCGGAATAAATTCCGGTTTTTTTAAATAATTGTAGTTAAATGATTATTTTTTAAGTTTGTTTAATTTAGCAACTGCATTTCTAGCAGCTTCTCAAACTATTTCTGAATAAGTAGGATGTGGGTGAATTGCATCAGCGATTTCGTAAACAGTTGTTTCTAAATCAACAGCTACTACTAATTCACTAATAATATCTGTTGCAACTGCTCCTAAAACATGAACACCAATGATTTCTCCAAATTCTTTGTCAACTAATAATTTTGCAAAACCTTGTGTTTCGTTTGTGGCAATAGCTTTTCCAATGTGTCCGTATGAAGCTTTTCCAACAATAAAGTCAATACCTTTTGCTTTAGCTTGTTCTTCTGTTAAACCAATTGAAGCAATTTCTGGGTGTGTATAAATACATGCTGGAACAGTTTTGTCTGAGTATCTTTCTTTTTTACCAACAATATTAGCAACAGCTACAACAGCGTGTCTATAAGCCACATGAGCTAACATAGATTTTCCGCTAACATCACCAATTCCGTAAACACCTTCAACGTTAGTTTTACAAAATTCATCTGTTACTAATTCTGATCTTTGACCTAATTCAAGACCTACTTCTTTTAGTCCTTGAGTATTTGGAATTCTACCAACTGAAACTAAAGTAATATCTGATTTGATTCTTTCTTCTTTACCGTCTACTGAATAAACTACTTCGTCATTTTCAAATCTTTGAGTTGTAGCATTTGTAATTATTTTTACACCAAGTTTTTCTAAATTAGCACTTACTTGTTTTGAAATTTCGCTATCTAAGTTAGCTAAAATTAAAGGTAAATTTTGTAAGATGGTAACTTTTGTTCCTGCTGTGGCAAAAATTTGTGCAAATTCAACTCCAATTACTCCACCACCTACTATAGTAATAGATTTTGGTTGTTTTTCTAAGTTGATTGCTTCTTTTGATGTAATTACTTCACCTGATTCATAAGCTTGTGCAAAACCTGGTAGGTCAATTTTTCTATCAGTTGATCCGGTAGCAATAATTAAGTTTTTACCACGATAAACTTTTCCATTTACTTTAATTACATGACTTGCTAAAAATTCTGCTTGTCCAATTTCTGATTTAGCTTTTGCAGCTCTTACTATTCCTTGAACTCCGCCTACTAGTTTAGCAACAACGCCTCTTTTACGTTCATGCATTTTTTCTCAGCTTAATTTAAATGGAACTGTGTGTCCTATTACACCGTATTCTGAAGCGTGGTTAACTAATTCTAATACTTCTGCACTTTTTAGCATTGCTTTAGTTGGAATACATCCAACATTTAAACAAACTCCACCTCAGAATTCTTTTTCAACAATTAAAGTTTTTAGACCATTTTGTCCTGCTTCAGATGCAGCAAGATAACCACCAGGACCTGAACCGATTACTATTACATCAAATTCTTCATCAACTGTTCCTGAATATGTTGTGCCTTTAGATTTTGCTTCTGCTTGTTGTGCTAAAACTTTTTCACGCATTGCTGCTCTTCTGCTTAATGCACTTTCAGGTTTTGCTTCAGTAGTTGTAGCTGGTTTTGGTTTTGCAAATGCACTTAAATCAAATAATTCGTTAGATACTTTAACTTCACCAACAACTGATGCTCCACCTTCTTCTTGTGCTTCTTCTTTTTTAGGAGCTTCTGGTGCAGGTGCTGGTGTTTCTTCAGCTGGAGCTGAATCTCCAGAATCACCTTTTCCATCATCAATGTGGAAAATTTCTTGTCCAACGTGGATAGTATCACCTTGTGCCATTAAGATTTTAACAATTTTACCAGTTGCAGGAGAAGGAATTTCAGAAGCCATTTTATCAGTTTCAACTGAAAATAATGAATCTCCTTCTTTTACCATATCTCCTTCTTTGACAAAGATTTCGCCTACAACTCCTTCGTGTAGACCCTCACCTATATCGGCGAATTTGAACTTAAACATATTTCTCCGTTTTTTTTTAATTCTTTAACATATTTAAACTTTGCAACCAAAAAGTTGCAAAGTTTAAAAAATGAAAATGTGATTAATTATTTATTGTGAAATTATATTATACCCAAAATTTCTGGTTTTTCAAGCAATTCTTTTACTCTTGAAATAAATCTTCCAATTGTTCCACCATCTACTCAACGGTGATCAGCTGCTACTGTAAGATGCATAACTTTACCTTCAGTTGCTTGTCCGTTTACTCAACGAACATTAGATTGAATAGCTCCAACTCCAGCAATTGCAATTTCTGGGTAGTTGATAACTGGAACTCCATATAATGCTCCCACTGATCCGTAGTTTGTAATTGTAAATGAACCACCTGACATTTCAGCTGCTTTGATTTTTCTATCTCTTGCAGCTTTAGCTAAACGATTGATTTCTTGTCCAATTTGCACCATTGATAAATTTTGTGCATCTTTAATAACTGGAACCATTAAACCTGCTTCTGTATCTACTGCGATTCCTAAATTAATTGTAGATGGATAAACAAGTGATTCAGTAGCTTCATCGTATTTAGCAGCTAGAATTGGGAACTCTTGTAATGCGATTAAAATTGCTTTAGAAATGAAGGATAAAAAAGTAATTTTTAGTCCTGTTGTTTTTTGAATATCATCAACTACTTTTTTTCTTAAATTCCATAAGTTAGTAACATCGATTTCGTTTACTAAGTTAACATAAGCAACTGAAGCTCATGAAGTTTTCATTGCTTTTGCGATTGCTTTTCTAATAGGTGCAACTTTTTCAACTTTCCCTGTAAGTCCTTGTGAAGTAGCAACTGTTGCGGCTGGCGCAGGTGTAGCTGGCGCAGGTGCTGGTGTTGCTACTTGAGCAGGTGCAGGTTGTGTTGGTTGTGGATTTTTAGAAAATGCAAGAACATCTTCTCTTAAAACTCTACCTGCTGGACCTGAACCTTTTACTAAATCAATGTTAATACCTAATTTTTCCGCTAGCGCTTTTGCTAGTGGGGTTACAAATCTTTTTTCCATTTTTAAATTCCTTAAATTTCTTAACCTTCGAAGCTCATTACTTCTTTAATTTTGGTAAGAATTTTTTTGTTGTCGATTGCGTGGAATCCTTCTCCTCTAGCTAAAGGAACTGTGATGTCATATCCTGTTAATCTTGCTGGAGGTGCTAATAAGAATTCAAATGCTTTTTCATTTACTCTTGTAATAATTTCAGCTGAAACTGAAAATGATTTAACAGCTTCGTGAACAACTAAAAGTCTTCCTGTTTTTTTAACAGAGTTAATAACTGTATCTGTATCTAAAGGAGAAATTGTTCTTAAGTCAATTATTTCAACTGAGTATTGACCATTTAATTCTTTTAAAGCTGCTAATGCTTCATGCACTTGAGCTCCATATGTTACTAGTGTTAAATCAGAACCTTCTACTAAAACATTTGCTTTTCCGATTTCAACTTCGTAGATTCCTTCTGGAACTTCTTGTTTAAATGAACGATAAATTTTCTTTGGTTCTAAGAAAATAACTGGATCTGGGTCGTTAATAGCTGCAATTAATAAACCTTTTGTATCATAAGGTGTTGAAGGCATAACAACTTTTAGACCTGGAACGTGAGCAAATAAAGCCTCGATTGCTTCTGAGTGGTGTTCTAGAGCTCTAACTCCTCCAGCCATTGGCATTCTTACTACCATAGGAACAGTAAATCTACCTCTTGTACGGTTTCTATATCTAGCAGCGTGGGTCATAATTTGTTGGAATGCTGGATATGAGAATCCTTGGAATTGCATTTCAACTACTGGTTTTAAACCATAAAGTGCAGCACCAACACCAATTCCAGCGATTGTTGCTTCAGCAATAGGAGCGTCGAATACACGTGAGATTCCAAATTTTTTCTGTAATCCTTCAGTTGCTCTAAAAACTCCACCTTCAAATCCTGCATCTTCTCCTCAAAGAACAACAGTTGGGTCTTTTTCCATCATTAATGCTAGTGCATCAGTAACTGCACCAATATTATTTAATGCTTTTGTTGACATAAATTATTTACCTTCCTTTGCATAGTATTCTTTAGCTTGTTGTTTTTGTTCTTTTAACTCTTGAGTTAATGTTGCATATGTATGATCAAAGATTTCATCTAATTGAGTGTCTAATTCTTTTAATGATTCTTCATAAGTTGCTTTAACTTTATCTAAAGAAGTTTCTCAAATTTTCTTGATTTCTTCATCAGTAATAAAGTTTTTGTCTTTTAAGTATTTTTCTATTCTGTGGAATGGTTCTCATTTTTCATGTTCTTTTTCTTCTTCTTCTGTACGATAAATTCTTGGATTATCTGAAGAAGTATGAACACCTTGTCTTCATGTTAAAAATTCAACTAAAACTGGTCCATTTCCTTGACGTGCTCATTCTACAGCTTCTTTAATTACTGCATATGAAGCTAGCAAGTCGTTTCCATCTACTATAACACCTGGGATTCCTACAGCTTCTGCTTTTTGTGAAATAGTTTTTGATCCTGATCCATATTTAAATGGAGTTGAAATTGCTCATTGGTTGTTGTTTACAGTAAATACAGCTGGTCATTGTCAAATACTTGCTATATTCATAGCTTCGTAAAATTCACCTTCTCCTGTACCACCGTTTCCTACTATTGACATAGCAACGATTTTTTTACCTTGTAATTTTGCTGCATAAGCAATTCCAGCAGCATGTGAGTATTGAGTTGCTATTGGAATGTTAACTGGTAAAACGTTAACACCTACTGGTGTAACTGAACCTCTTTCTTGTCCATTTCAGTATAGTAATTGGTTTTTGATTGGCACACCTAATGCTAACATTGTTGCATTTGATCTAAAAGCTGGTGCAAATCAGTCGTCTTTTGTAAGTGCAAAAGCACTAGCTACTTGTAAAGCCTCTTCTCCAAAGTTTGGCGCGAATGAAAGCATTCTACCTTGTTTTTGTAGTTGAGTCATATAAGTATCTTGTTGACGTGATAAAACCATTCATTTATAAGCTTCTAATAGCTGTTCTTTAGTTAATTCAGTATCAACTTTTTTGTCAATTAAATTACCATCAATGTCTAAAAATCTTACTTGTTCATCATAAGAACGCATTACATGGTCTTTTTTAATGTATTTAAAATTCATTTTGCTCCTTTTGTAGTTTTTACTATATTGGTTTAATTATACTATATTATGTTTTTTTTATTTTAATTTATGAATTAAATCTGTTTTTAAAAAAAATAAAAAAAGCAAAAACAAATTTTGCTTTTTTAAGACATATTATTATATAAATATAAAAATATTAAATTAAACCTTTTTTTCTAAGTGTTTTTTTAGTTTTTGCACTTACTTTTAAAGTTTGTTTTACTCCGTTAACTTCGATTACAACTTTTTGTAAGTTTAGGTTAAATTTTCTTTTAGTTGCATTTAAAGCGTGTGAACGGTTATTTCCACTTAAAGGACCTTTGCCTGTGATATCATCTTTTCTTGCCATATTATTATCCTTTATTTATTGTGTTTTTTACTTGTTCTACTATTTTAGCAAATGTTTCAGGTTCATTAATTGCAAGTTCTGAAAGCATTTTTCTGTTGATTTCTATATTAGCTTTTTTAAGTCCGTTGATTAATTGTGAATAACTTAAACCAAGTGGTCTTGAAGCAGCGTTAATTCTGCTAATTCATAATTTACGAAAATCTCTTTTTACTTGTTTTCTATCTCTAAATGCATAAGTTCATGATTTAACAACTGCTTGTTTAGCAACTTTGTAACCTATGGATTTATGTCCTCAGTATCCTTTAGCTAATTTTAATCATTTTTTTCTTCTAGCTCTTGTGACAGTTCCGCCTTTTACTCTCATTGGTAAAATCTCCTTTTAATATTAAATAAAATTATTAATAAATCTATTAAATTAAGTCTTTTATTCTTTTGTAATCAGAAGATGACATTGTTGTTGCGTGTCTGGACTGTCTTTTTTGTTTTGTAGATTTATTTTGTGCTAAGTGAGAACGATATGCATGTTTGTGCTTAATTTTTCCAGAAGCAGTTACTTTAATTCTCTTTTTTAGTGCTGATTTTGTCTTTGCTTTAGGCATTATTTGGTTCTTCTTCCTTTAATGTTTTTTCAAAATCAATTAATTCTTTTATCTGTTTTGAAGAAGTAAATTTAGGTAGTTTCTTTTTATCTCTTTCGAGGTGTAAAGTTATAAAATTACCAGCTAATTGCATTTCTTTACTTAATTTTGCAATTGATTTTACTTCATCAAAAAAGGAATTTAAAATTAATTTTCCTTGTTCAGGTCTTGTGTTTTCACGCCCTCTTAGTCTTAGAGCTACTTTAACTCTGTCATTGTCTAGTAAAAATTCTTTAGCTTTTTTTGCTTTGATTTTTATGTCGTTTATGTTTATTCCAAAAGAAAGTCTAATTTCTCTGTTGTTGGTAAAAGATTGTTTTTCTTTTTCAACTTTTTGTTTTTTCTTTCTTTCGTACTTGAATTTTCCGTAGTCTAAAATTTTGGCAATAGGTCTTGGTGTACCTGTTGAGTTGTCAACAGAAAGAACTACTACATCTAGTTTTTGTTCTTTTGCCATTTCAATTGCTTGTTTTGTTTCAATTATTCCTATTTTTTCGTTATCTGATCCGATAAGAAAAACTTTTACAAATGGAATGTTTTTGTTAACTCAATGTTCTTGTGTAGGTTTTGAACGTGAAAAGGCTTTAGGATTTGGTTTGGAAATAATTTTTCCTCCTTGAGATTAAATAAAAAAAGTGGTAAATCCACTTTCTCAGCAAAACAAAAATTATTATTAAAAAATAATAACAAATTAGTATTTTGTAGCCTTTACCTATGAACACGTATTCATCAGGTGAGAGTGAATCTTCTTTCTGCAATAATTTCTAATTGCCACTATATTTTACACAAATTTATAAAAAAACAAATAAAAAACAAATTAATTCGATAAAAATCGAACTAATTTGTTTGAGAAATTTACATAATGTCATATATAAAATATGACAAGAAAATTATACACTATTTTTTATATTTTTGAATTTCTTCTTCTAATTCGTTAAAGTCTATTTGTTGATGCACATCAGAATTTGCACTAACTTTTAAAACTTTTCCTTGCGTATCTAGAATTAAGTATCCTCTATTTAATAAGAAAATTTCATCAATGAGAAAACCTATTTCACCAAATGTTCTTTGTCTGTGATCTGAATAAAATTCAATGTTATCTGCTCCATTCATACCTAATCATTGACCAATGGCGCTAGGTAAATCAACTGATACTGAAATAAATCTTACATTTGGATGTTTTTTTGATAATTCAATAATACCTTTTGTTTGTTCATCACAAACTGATGTATTTATTGAAGGAAACACTGATATAACTGCTAATTTATATTTATCATTTCCTTTTAAATCCTTACCAAAATCTACAATTTCAATAGGCTCGAAAGTTTTATCTGTTAATTTTAGTTTTAAAGTTGTGCCAGCTGTTATTAATTCTTTGGTTGTTTGATATTCTTTATTTTTGAATTTTGTAACTTGTTTTGTGCTCATTTTGTTCCTTTTTGCTATTTTTTACTTTTAATAATTTTTTTAAGTTTTTTGAAAAACTTCTTATCTTCTTTGTTGGCTTGTCTTACTCAATAAGAAATTTTACACAACTTATTAACATTATTATAAGAAATAATTAATTTATTTTCTCAACTATTTTTGTTGTAGTCGAAAATTAAAAAATTACTAAAGTACTGATTAGGTTCTAAAATGTTATCTATAAACTTAATTCGACGAAAACTAGAAATTCTAGATTCTAATTGATGAAGATCTTTTACAGTATATGCGCTATATTCTCAATAATGTGTATTTTGAGTTTTTGCTAAAAAGGACTTGAAAATTTTTGAATAATGAATTTTTTCTTGTTCAATTTTGTTATTAATAAACTCTAATAAATGTAAAAAAATGTAGATATTTGAAGAAAAATTATCAATTATTTCTGGCGAATAATTAATTTGTTGATCTAAACTAATATTTAGATTTTCTTTTTCATTATTATTTATTAATGTTTCATCTTGTGAATAGTAAAAATTTACATTTTCAAAATTAAAGTTTTCAAAAATTTGTAAAGGTAATTGTGTGTTTATATTTAAAATGTTTTGTACATAATTTTCACTAGGGTTAGTGGTAGCAGCAAAAACAGATTTTTTTGAGTAAATATCTAATAATATTAAAAAGATATCTCAGGATCTTAATTGTGTATATTTTCATTTATTACGAAGATAAAACTTGACATCTTCTAAGTTTATTGCATCTATCACAAAGTGGTATTTTTTTCTAAAACTAAGAAAAATTCATGAAAACAACAAGGAAAATGAAGACTTTTTGATATTAAAGTCAAGTTTTGTAAAAATATCAAAAAAACTTTCTTTTAGCTTAATTTTCAAAAGTGTTTTTACTTTGCTTTCTGTCTGAGAATTCAAAGAGTATTTATTTTTTACTTCTTCGACTAAGTTGGCTAGCTGATTATCTAATAATACATTTTTTTCAAAATCTTTTTTGTTTAGTTTAGCGAATTTTTTGTAATTACTTTCAAATATTAATTGTTGTGATAATTCAGACAGTGTTTCATAAAATTCTTGATCTAAAAAGTAAAAGAATCTATTTCTAATTTCTAAAATTACTTTATTTGAATGTGGATCATTGTAAAAATAAAAAATTAAAATTGGTTTATCTTCAGCACCATCTACTATATTTTTTTCTAATCAGTACTTGAGTGTTTCTTTGTCAATATTTTCTTGTCTATTTGTCTTTTTTACTCAAAGTGTCTCTAATTTATAATGTTTAAAACTTCTGTAGAAAGTTTTAAAAATATCTTTTTGTGAAATTAAATTATGAGCAAAAATAATAGGTCTTTCTCTAAATTTAATTTCTTTAATGCTTACTTCATTATTTCTTAGTGCTTCTTCGTATAGTGTTTCTAATCCAGCTAAAATAGTTTTAGCAAAATTATGAAGTGAAATATTGTTGATTTTATTATATCCTAAACCTTTTTCTAAGTAAATAAAATTAGACTCGGAAGAGAAAAAAGGTTTAAAAAATTCTGCATTGGAATTTTGGAAATCCACTTTTTTGAGTTGTTTTTTCTTTGAAGGTTTAAATTTCAAGAATTTTTGTCATTTTTGTGATTCCTGCTTTACAGAAAAATATTTTGGAACATCACCTTGTGTAGTATTAGAAGTATTTTGTTGATTATTGATGTACTGTTGAGTTGGAGCAATTGTTGATTGTGGATTTGTAGAATAATTCTGTAATGGATGGTTTTGATAGTTGTTGTTATTTGGGACATTATATTGATTAGGATTTGCTGGATTGTAATTTTGGTTTGGAAATTGAGGATTTTGTTGTTGAGGATTATTATAGTTTTGGTTAGAAAATGAAGGATTTTGAGGATTTGGAAACTGTGGATATTGTTGATTTTGTGGATTAGGTATTGGTTGATTTTGTGGGTTTGGATTGTTGTAATTTTGGTTAGGGAATTGAGGATTTTGTTGTTGAGGATTCTTGTAATTTTGGTTTGGAAATGAAGGATTTTGAGGATTTGAAAATTGTGAGTATTGTTGATTCTGAGGAATAGGAATTGGTTGATTTTGTGGGTTAGGATTGTTGTAATTTCGGTTAGGAAATTGTGGATTTGTCTGGTTATAGCCGTTATAGTTTTGATTAGGAAAACCATATTGATTAGGTTTTTGTGCGTTTGGATTGTTGTGATTTTGGTTTGGGAATTGAGGATTTTGTGGATTAGATCTAAAATTATCAGAACCACCATAAGGTTGTTCTGAAAACTTAGAAGGTTGTTGAAAGTTATTTAAATTTTGTGTTGAATTTTCTATAAATTCTGATTCATTTGGTTGTTTAAAATTATTAAATGGAGATTGATTTTTAAATCTGGAATCTGAAGCAGAATTTAAAGATGAATCTGATTTTTGTGTTGTATTTCCTTGTTGAAAATTTTGTTTATTTGCAAAAGGATTAGAAAAAGATGTGTTTCTATTTGTAGACTTTGAATTTTGATTTTGAAAGTTTTGTGAATTAAATGGATTGGTGTTGTTTTTCATAGTGCAATTACATATGGCGAGGGTTAAAGGATTCGAACCTTTACTAACGGGTTTGGAGTCCGTGGTACTGCCGTTATACTAAACCCCCTGACTTTTTGATTTTGTTTTTGAATTTTAATATTATATATTTATTTTCCAAATTTAAAATTACAGATGTCTCCATCTTGTACAAGGTAATTTTTACCTTCTAGTCTTTGTTTTCCTTGTTCTTTTGCGTTTTTTTCGCCTTTAGATTCTATAAAGTCATTATAAGATATTATCTCAACTTTGATGAATTTTTTTTCAAAATCTGAGTGAATTATTCCACCACATTGAGGAGCTGTATAACCTTTTTTGAAAGTTCAAGCTCTTACTTCTTTTACTCCTGCAGTAAAATAATTAGCTAGATTTAATAAAGAAAAAGCTTCTCTTGTTAAAATATCTAAACCTGGTTCTTTGAGATTGTACTCTTGTAAAAATTCTTCTTTTTCTTCTGTGTTTAACAAACTGATTTCATATTCGATTTGTACTGAAATAGGAATAATTTTATTATTTTCCTGTTTTGCAATTTTTTCTAATTCAACATAATATTTATTAATTGTTGGATTTTTAATCGATTCTTGATCAATGTTTGCTACATATAAAACTGGTTTAAGACTTAATAGTTGTCAGCTTTGTAAAAGCTTTTTTTCTTCATCTGAATAATCTAAAGTTCTTGCTGGTTGTCCCAATTTAAGTACTTTTTCAATTTTTTGAGCTAATTCATATTCTAACTTAGCTGTTTTATCTGGTGTGTTTTGTGCTCTTTTGGCTACTCTTTTTAAGACATTTTCAATAACTGATAAATCAGATAAAATTAATTCTAAATTTATTACTTCAACATCTGCTTTTGGATCAATTTTGTTAGAAACATGAATAATTTTGTTGTCTTCAAAGCAACGAACAACATGAATAATAGCATCTACATCTCTGATGTTGGCTAAAAATTTATTTCCTAGTCCTTCTCCTTTTGAAGCACCCGCTATTAAACCAGCTATATCAACAAAAGAGAAGGTAGCATAAACTACTTTTTCAGGATTTACAATTTTTGCTATTTCATTTAATCTTTTGTCTTTAATTTCTACAATTGCAACAGTTGGATCTATAGTTGCAAAAGGATAATTTGCAATTTCAACTGTTGAAGATGTAAGTGCAGAAAAAAGACTTGATTTTCCTACATTAGGAAGTCCTACAATACCGGCTTTTAATGACATAATTTTAATTATAATAAAAAAATTTTTAGATTAACTAAAAATTTTTTTATTTTCTTTTTTTACCTTCTAACTCTTTCACCAACAAATGCCATTAAGGCTATCATTCTTGCTCTTTTAATTGCTAATGAAACTTGTCTTTGGTGTTTTGAACAACTTCCTGTAATTCTAGAAGGTTGAATTTTTCCATGAGGATTAACAAATTTTTCCAATACTTCAACATTTTTATAATCTATATAAACTGTTTGTGTTTCGCAAAAGTGGCAAGGTTTTTTCTTTAATTTTTTCTTATTTTTCTTGTTCATAATAATTCCTTTACTCATCCATAGAATTAAAATTTCAATCTATGAATATATCATCGTCATCGTCGTCAGTTTCATCATTAGTTGCTTGTAGATTTTCTGAAATTGTTTCAGCTTTTGAAGTGTTTGCATTGACAAAAGTAGGCTCGTTTACTGAAGATGGTGTTGAAGCTTTAAATGAAGGCTGATGTGATTCAGAAATATTTTTTTTCTTTCTTAATTCTAATTGCTCTTTAGTTTCTAAAGCTCTAAAGGTGTCTACTACAACATCAAGAGTGTAGACATTGGAACCATCTTCTTTTTGATACCTTCCTGATGAAAGATAACCTTCAATTAAAATTAAAGAGCCTTTAGTAGAAAGTGAATAAATATTTATTGCATTAAATCTTCAAGCTACAATTGGAATAAAATCTGTAATATCTTCAGCATCAGAGCTAAATTTTCTTCTTTCAATTGCTAAATTAAATCTAAGATAATCAAGACCTGACTTTGTTCTATTTAAAGTTAAGTCATTGACTATTCTGCCAACTAATATGACTTTATTCATAAAATTTACTCTTTATTTTCTGCTGTTTTTTCTACTTTTTTTGCTGTAGATGCTACTTTTGATTCTTTTACTTCTTTAGTTTTTATAGTTCTTGGTTGTCTTGGTTTTTTTTCGTGTTCTGTTGTTTTAGAAGTATCAGTTTCTTCAGATTTTTTTGAAAAGGATTTTTTAGCAAATGGCTTTGTAAATCCTTTATTTTCTTCTGTTGAAGCTGTTGTTTTTTTGCTGGAGAAAAATCTTTGTTTATCGTTTTTTATTGCTTTGAAGGTTTTGTTAATTCCTCTTTCTGAATCAAGATTAATTACTAAAAATCTTAGAATTTGTTTTTTTAAAATATTAGCTCTTCTAACAAATTCTTCAATTAAACTTTCTTCAGCTTTAACGTTAGCTAAAACGAAAATTCCTTGTTTATGTTTTTTAATTTCGTATGCTAACTCAGTTCTTTCAAGTTTTTCGAATTTTTCGATGTTTTTTGCACTAAAAACTGATTTTAAAATGTCTTCAATGACTTTTAATTCAGTTCCTGGAGCTAAAACAGTCATAATTTCGTATTTTGACATGATGTCTCCTTTTGGTCAAATTGGATCTATTTAATATAGATCAAGGATTAATGTGTTGTGTTGTAATTATAGGCAATAATTATAACATAAAATTGAAGTTTGAAAAGAAATGATTATTCAACTCTGATTAATGAACTAACATCATAATTTTTTAATTTTTCAATTCCGTTAAGAGCTACTAATTCTAATAAAAATACTATTTTGTGAACAACAGCTCCTTGAGATTCAATTAAATCTGTGATGGCTTTCATTGTTCCACCAGTAGCTAAAACGTCATCGATAATTGCTACTTTTTGACCTGGTTTTAGCATGTTTGTTTGGATTTCTAAAGTAGAAGTTCCGTATTCTAGTTCGTATTCGAAACTAATTACATCGCCTGGTAATTTTTTAGGCTTTCTTACCATGATAAAAGGTTTTTTTAAAAAAGCAGCTGTTGGAGTACCAAACAAGAAACCTCTTGCATCTGGTCCAATAATAACATCTGCATCTTTTGCTAATTCTGCCATTTTGTGAATTGTGCAGTGTAGTGCTTTTCCATTAGCTAAAAGTGGTGAAATATCTTTAAATATAATTCCTTCGATTGGGAAATCTTTTACGTCTCTAATAAATTTTTCTAAGTTAATTTGTTTTGATTGCATTTCTTTTAAATAGTACTATATTTTAAAAAAAAACGAAAATTATTTTTTAATTTTCTTTTTTAAGTACTTTTTCTTCAAAGATTCGAAGAAAATCGGAAAAGCTGAAATTGCAAAAAAAGCAAACAAAATCAAGACTTTTACTAATCTTGGAACTAATACATCTTTTGTATCTTTTATTCAAAATAAAGCTAATAAATCAAAAATTGGAATTGCAATTGAGAAAATTAAAATTAGTCAAGTAACAACTAAGGAAATTACTGAAAATAACACAAAGTGCTTGAATTTTGTTACTTTTACTTTATTTGTTTTTCTATTTTTTAACCCTCCAAAAATCGCAATAGCTATAAAAGCAAAAGAAATTAAAGCCGATCAATTACCTAAAATATCAGCAAGCGAGTATAGACTATCTAATTTTGATCCATAATTATCGTATTTACTATCATCTATAAAAGCAAAGGTTCCAATTAAGAACAAAATTATGATTAAAAATGTAGAAAAAACAAGTGTTATTATAGTTCCAACAACTGGTTTTTCTATGTTGAGTTTATGTTTATATTTTTGTAAAAATTTAAAATCTCCATGAAGAATTAGCTCTTCAACCAATCTTGGACCTCACATAGTAAAAGCATTTAATATTCCTAAAATTCCTAAAGCAATAAAAATATTTGTAAAACCAAGAAGATAAGAAATTATTTGTTCATTTCAATTTAAGTCATTTTTTAAAACACTAATAAAAGAAGAAATAGAACCATCACCTACTATTGACATTGCAATGGCTAAAAGTAGGTAGATTGCTGTTACTATTAATAACCCAAACAAAATTGCTAATGGTGTTTTTTTTGGTTCTTTCATTTCAGTTTGAATACCTGTAGCTGCAAAAAATCCTTCATACGTAAAGAAAATAGCGGCTAAAGATAAAATTCAGCCAATTCCTGGAATTGTGTATTTTAAACTTTCTTTGTTTTCAACTATTTCTTTAATATCTAAAAATGTAGGTTTAGAATTAAGTTTTGCTGCACCTCCTGAAAAAAACATAACAAAAGAAAGTACAACTACAATAATTATAGGAAGGAATTTGAAGACTAAAATGATTTTATTATGTCAATTTGCTAGTTTGGAACTTAATCCTACAATAGAAAAATAGTAAAGAAAAACAAGAACAATTATCAAGACTATTAATCAATCTAAATTAAAATTAAAATCTGCATTCGTAGCTAAAGAAAATGCTTGATATGCATCTTGAAGTGTCTGCACAAAATAGAGAGGCATTGAAAAATATGTAAGTGGCAAATAAATAAAGACCATAAAATTTCTTGATAGTTTATAAATAAATTGTGAATTAAATTTTTTATTTCAATCTATCAAAGAAGTATTAGAATGAGTAGAAACTGAAGAAATTTCCAACAAAGAAAATGCCATAGAAATAATAGCAAATGAAGATAAAACTCAAGCAAAAATCGCCAAGGTTAGATAGTGCCCTGAACCTTCAAGTACTGATCTTGACTTAAAAAATATTCCAGCACCTATACAAGAACCTAAAACTATTAGTAAAGCACTAGCAAAACTAATTTTTTGTCGCTTTATAGACTTTTCTTCTTTGCTCACTTGCATACAAATTCCTCTTTTTGTTGTTTTCTTGTTTTTTTGTTAGTTAGTAATATAATTATATATACTAAACAAAGCCATCATAGCTCAGTAGGTAGAGCACATCCATGGTAAGGATGGGGTCGCAGGTTCAATTCCTGTTGTTGGCACCATATCGATTATTCGTTTATTAATAAAAACACAAAAAATTAATTTTTGTGTTTTTATTTTTCTTCAATTTTGAAGAAAAATAAACTAAATTAGTTTTAAAACTTCTTTTCCGATCGCATCTGAATTGCAATCACCAATAACTTTTGTTGCTACTTTTATTAAATCTTCGGTAGCATTTTTCATTGCAAAACCTATATTGGCATTTTTAATCATTAAAAAATCATTAGAAGAATCACCAAAGGCTACTACATTGTCTAATTTTAAATTATTTTGTTTTAAAATGAACTCAATCCCATTAAATTTATCAACATTTAGTGGATTAATGTCAACGAATATTCTATTAGTGATAGTTACTTTGTATTTATTTTTTAATTTTGTAGCTAAAATAGAATAAATTTCTTTGATGGTTTCTTGTGAATTTCTAAAGGCAAATTGTGAAATTGTGCTATTAGTTTCAATGAGTTTTTCAAGTTGTTCATATGAAATTAAATTATAGGCATTTAAGTCCATTTCCGCTTGTGAATTTAGTCAAGTGTAGTTATTTTGTGAAGAATATAAATAAGAATCTTCTGGTGTTGAGATTGCAATTAAAGATTTAAATTCTAGTGATGTTTGTACTAATAATCTTAAAGTTTCTTTGTCAATAAAACCATTTAGGTGTACTTTATGATTTAGAATGTCATAAATAATTGTTCCATTGTTAGAAACTAAATAATCAAAATAAGGATAAGAATCTGAAATTATTTTTGTAGTTTGTAGACCTCTTCCGGTTGCAATTATATTTATATGACCTGATTCTTTTGCTTTTTTGATTGCTTCTAAAGTAAAGGAATTTATAGTATTTTGGTGTGTTAGTAATGTTCCATCTAAATCGAAAACAAATATTTTTTTCATTATTTTTTAGCCTTTAATTGAGGAAATAAGATTACTTCTCTAATTGATGTTTTTGATGTTAAAAGCATCACTAATCTATCAATTCCTATACCACAACCACCTGCTGGGGGCATTCCATATTTTAGAGAATCTACAAAATCGTAATCTATTTCATTTGCTTCATCGTTACCTAAATCTTTTTCTTTAATTTGGTTTTCAAAACGTTGTAGTTGATCTTCTGGATCATTTAATTCATTAAACATATTAGCAAATTCTTTTTTAGCTATAAATAGTTCAGCTCTTTGTGTAAATCTTGGATCTTTTGGATCTTTTTTAGCTAATGGAGAAATTTCGATCGGATGACCGTAAACGAAAGTTGGTTGAATTAAAGTAGGTTCAACAAATTCTTCAAATAGAGCATTTATAATATGTCCTGATTGATAAAATTTTTCAATTTTAATTTTATGTTTTTCAGCTAAAGTTTTTAGTTGTTCAAAAGATTGTTGTTTTAAATCAACACCTAAAATTTCAGATGTTTTATCTACAAGATTGAATTTGTTAAAAGGTAAATTAAAATCAATTTCATACTCTCCGAAAACAACTTTTTTATTTGGAATATTGAGTTTGTCAACTAAATATTTAAAAATTGCTTCAGTTCTTTCCATCATTATTTCTAAATTTGCATATGCTTCATAAAATTCTATAGAAGTAAATTCTGGATTATGAGTAGTATCAACTCCTTCATTTCTAAAGATTTTTCCTATTTCATAAACTCTATCTAAACCACCAACTAGCAATTTTTTTAACGGTAATTCTGTTGCAATTCTTAAATAAAAATCAGAATGCAATGAGTTATAAAATGTTGTAAAAGGTCTTGCACTTGCTCCGGTTAAAAGTGATTGTAAAATTGGAGTGCTAACTTCCATATAATTTAAATTATCTAAGAATTGTCTAATTAAACTTATGATTTTTGTTCTAGTTAAGAAAACTTGTTTTGTTTCTGGATTTGAAATTAAATCTAAGTAACGTTTTCTATATTTTTCATCAATATCCGAAATTCCATGAAACTTATCTGGTAAGGGTTTTAATGCTTTAGTTAAAAGTTGTAAAGTATGCACTTTAAGAGATAATTCACCTGTTTTTGTTTTAAAAACAACCCCTCTTACTTGAATGATATCTCCTAAATCTAGTAATTCATATAGATCTTTATTTTCTTTAATTTCAAGTAATTTTTTATCATAATACAACTGAATTTTGTCAAAAAAACTATTTATTATAATAAATGGTCCTCGCATTGCCACAATTCTTCCTGAAAGATTTATATTATGATTTCTTTGCTCTAGTTCCTCTTTAGAAATTGCTGAAAATTCAGATACAATATTTTTTCACTGATCATTTTCATATTTAGTTTCTGAATAAGGTTGAATGTTTTTTTCATGTAATAATTCTAATTTTTTTAACCTTACTTGTTCTTGTTCTGTTAATTTATTTATTGACATTTTTTCCCCTTACATAAAAAGAACATTAAATTATAAAAATTTAATGTTATAAAACAGATTTATTTGACAAATTTTATAAATTTACTTGTTTTTGTTATTTTATTTATCTTCAAAATTTTCTTCATTTTTAAAGGATTCTGAAGATGATTTTTCATCTTTTTCTTCTTTTTTCAGTTCTTTTGTTTTTGATTCTAAAATTATTTCATCAAGAATTTTATCTGGTGATTTTTTATTAATTTCTTCTTTAGGTTTCGTTTCTAAAGGTTTCATATGTTTTACTAAATAATCTATTTCTTCGGCAACAATTGTTTCTTTTTCAAGTAGTGTATCTTTAATCAATTCTAATAAGTCGAGATTATTTTGAATTATTTCTAAGGCTTGAGTATAAGCTTTTGAAATAATTTCTCTAACTTGAATATCTATTTCATGTGCTACATTTGAAGAAAATAAAGTATTTTTTGCATAATCACGACCTAGGAAAGGACTTCCTGTGTTTTCTTCATATTGAATAGGACCTAATGAAGACATACCATATTCTGTAACCATTTTTCTAGCAATTTTTGTTGCTTTTTCTATATCGTTAGCTGCTCCTGTAGAAATTTCGTTTTTTCCGTATTTAATTTCTTCGGAAGCTCTACCTCCCATAAAAGTTGCAATTGTTGCTAAAAGTTCTGATTTAGTAGAATTGTATTTTTCTTCTTCAGGAAGAATTAAATTATAACCACCTGCTTGACCTCTAGGAATTATAGTAATTTTTTGAACTTTAGCTCCTGCTCTCATCTTAACTCCGACAACAGCGTGTCCTGCTTCATGATAAGCAACCATTTTTCTTTCTGCTTCAGTAATAACTCTATTTTTCTTAGCTGGCCCACCTATTACTCTATCTATTGCTTCATCAATTTGTTCATTTGTAATAACATCTGTTTTTTCTCTAACAGAGAGTAAAGTGGCTTCATTAATAACATTTTCTAATTGAGCACCTGAAAATCCTGGTGTTCTTTTTGCTACATTTGAGAAGTGAACGCTAGAAGAAATTCTTTTTCCTTTAGCATGTAGTTTTAAAATCTCTTCTCTTTCTTTAATATCAGGATAATTTACAATAACAGTTCTATCAAATCTTCCTGGACGCATAAGGGCTGGATCTAAAACATCTGTTCTATTGGTTGCGGCAATTATTAATAATCCACTATTTTCAACCATACCATCCATTTCAACAAGTAGTTGGTTAAGAGTTTGTTCTCTTTCATCATTACCTCCACCAATACCTGAACCTCTTGAACGTCCGATAGCATCTAACTCATCTATAAAAATAATTGCAGGAGATTCTGCACGAGCATCTTTAAATAATTCTCTAACTCTTTTTGCTCCAACTCCTACATATAACTCAACAAAATTAGAAGCAGAAATAAAGAAAAATGGAACATTTGCTTCACCAGCTGTTGCTTTAGCGATTAAAGTTTTTCCTGTTCCTGGAGGACCACCTAATAAGATACCTTTTGGTATTTTTGCACCAGCTGCTGCATATTTTTTAGGATTTCTTAGATAGTCTACAAACTCTTCAATTTCTTCTTTTACTTCTGCATTTCCAGCAACATCTGAAAATCTTTTATCTGAAGTAATTTTAATAGCTTGGTTTTTCCCTGGATTAAAGAATGAACCAGCTCCTGAGTTGGAAGATCTGTAGCTTCTTCAGATCATATAGAACATAAAAATAAAGAATATGCAAGGTAATAAAGGTAAAATGTAAGCAACAAAAAAGTTTGGTCTTACTTTATCTGTATTTACAATTCCAAAATTTCCACCTAAAATGTTGTAAACTGAAGATAAAGTCTCTTTATAGTTTTGAGCTAAAGTAAGATTATTTGCAGAAGCTGTTACTTCTATATGTTTAATAAAATTATTAAAATTATCTACATTTTGTAGCACATAAGGGCTTTTTGTAGCTTCTACTACTTCTACACTCAATGGTAATTTACTATCAACTGGAGTAACTAAAGTACCAATATACTTATTTATAGTATAAGGGTTTGCAACAACCTGATAAATCTCAGGAGCAAAGTTAGCATTTCCAGGATTATTTACAACTTTAATTCTAAAATTTTCTACATCATATGTTACAGATCAAAAGAATTTATTATCCATTGTAGATGAAGCATTTGTTTTAATTTGTTCATCGAAATAGCTAATAGATCTGATTGTCGGGGATGGCAAAAGAAAACGATAAAGAAGAACAGCTACTACAATTCCTAAAATTATCGCTCCTAAAATGTATCTAAAATAGCTTTTGTTAAAAGTTTTTTTCGCCATGATTTCCTTTCCTGATTAGTCATAATATTATAAATTAAAAAGAGGTTTTTTTGCTTATAAAATGACTTTATATTGTTTTTTGACTAAATATTTTCCATTTTTTAGCAAATATTTTCCTGTTCTTTCTTTGGCTAATAAAAAATCTTCAATAGATTTAAGCTTTTTACTACTTATATTTATATCAAAATAGTATTTATGAATAAAAAAATATAAAAATTGAGACTTTTTCTTTATTTTTTCAAAAAATACTATATCAAATTGAGTTTTTTTTCATCTATATAACAAATAATTTATT
The DNA here is from genome assembly GCF_012516495.1 of Mycoplasma sp. 1654_15. Taxonomy (NCBI): domain Bacteria; kingdom Bacillati; phylum Mycoplasmatota; class Mollicutes; order Mycoplasmatales; family Mycoplasmataceae; genus Mycoplasma; species Mycoplasma sp. 1654_15. The sequence goes on along the minus strand of NZ_CP051214.1, from coordinate 230,504 downwards.
CTTATCAACTTAATCAATTTAAGTAAATTTATTATTCTATATTTTAAAATTATAGAGTTTTTTCAAATCTTAGATTTGTTTTTTAACTCTATTCTAATTTTATTTCTTTGATAAATTTCTTTATTATTTGATGAATCAGTTGCAAATAAAATTTGTTTTTTATTTAAAAGATCTATTACTTCTTGTTTAAAATATTTATATAAAAATGGTCTTTTTATATTCATATTATAAAGAAATTTTTTCTTTTTGATACCTCAAAAATTTACTTTTTTTTGCTTCATTTTTTGAAGAAAAATTGTTTCTAAAAAGTCATCTTTTTGATGAGCAATTAACAGTTGGTTGCAATTATATTTTTGATAAATTTTATTAAAAAACTGATAACGAATTTCTCTAGCTTCGTTTTGAATATTATGATATTCTTCTTGTTTTTTATTAACTGATAAAATTTCTAGTTTAATTCCGTATTTTTGACAATAATTTTCAACTATTTGTTGATCAATATCAGAATCTGTTCGTAAATGATAATTTACATGAGCCACAACGATGTTTTTGTTTTTAAATTGATTAAGCAAAAACATTGAATCTGGACCACCGCTAACTGCTAATAGGCTTGTTTTTGTTTTGGTTTTGCTTAACATTAAATTTTTCTATTGCTTTTCTAAAATCATTATATAAGTAATACAATAAAATATCAACACATTCGTCTATAACTTTTTTAATAATAATTTCTTGAACTGAATTAAAAGGAGTCAGAACATAATTTTTGCTATCTTTATCACGAGATATTCCAATTTTTAATCTTTTAATTTCTTGTGTATTTAATAATCTAAAAATATCTTTTAGTCCGTTGTGACCACCAGAAGAACCATTTGTTCTCATAATCGCTTGCCCAACTTGATAATCCATATCATCATAAACTATTAAAATATCATCTATATTTATTTTAAAAAACCTAACTAACTCACTAACTAACAAACCTGATTGATTCATATAAGTTTGAGGTTTGGCAAGTATATAATCTGGAGTTTTTACAATAAGACCTATTGAATTTCAGTTGGTAAAATTTACTTTTAAACTTTCTGCAAGTTTATCGAGCACACGAAAACCAACGTTATGTTTAGTTAATTTGTATTGTTCCCCTGGATTACCTAAACCGACAATTAATTTCATATTTTCCTTCATTTTTCTTCATTTTTTATTGATTTAAATAACTTTCTAATATTAATTGAGCTGCTAATTTATCTTTATTTTTCTTTCTTTTTTGTCTACTTAAACCTTGCTCGATCATAATACTATGAGCTATTTTGCTTGTTTGCCGTTCATCTACTAATTTTATAGGAATATCAAAATATTCTTGAAATAATTTAACAAAATAATCTACTCTTTTAGAACTTTTGGTTGGATTTAATTGCATGCTAAGAGGATAACCAATAAGAACTAATTCAATATCATATTCTTGAAAATAATATTTTAACTTATCAATGACTAAATTTAATTTATGTTCTTGAAATTGAAAATTTTCTAAAGGTTGAGATGTTAATCTAAGTGCATCAGTGATTGCAAAACCACAACTTTTACTTCCTAAATCTAGGGCGATTATTCTTTTCATATTTTCTTTTTCTTTTTTTATCAAAATAATTTTTAAATATACTTTCGATTTTTCCTATTATCTCTAAATTAAACTCAATGGATAAAGATTTTTCTATTTTTAATGTGCATGAAATATGATTTAAAGATGTGTTATAAGAAAATTCTATAGTTTTGAAAATATCGTTTTTAAAAATAACATAAAGGTCTTGTTGAATTTGTTCAATATCTTTTGTATAAATTTCAATCTTAAATTCATTAGTGTTTAACTTTTTACCAAAAATAAATGTGGCATTTTCATTTAAAATAAATCCAACTAATGCTAAATAATCAAAATCTATTAAATCTGAAACACTCATATCCACAATTACTTCAGGAAATGAAGGATTTTTGTTGTTATCGTTTTCCAATATATGGGTAAATTTACTATAGGAAAGAATACTTTTTAAAAACTGTGAAGCTAATTCACTATCATTAGTTTTAGTTTCTGAAAATTCTTTTTTACTATAAAAATCATTAAAATGCTTCATTTGCACATCATCAAGTAGGTCATGATTTTTTTTGACTAAAAATCTAACTAAATTTTGTGGATTATTTGAATCATTATTTAATTTATTTGCTAATTCAACATATTCTGGTGTTTGTCTATAGTAAAAATCTGAATTAACATAAGGATTTGCTCAAAGATTATCAATGTTTTCTTGCATTTGTGTATTTAATTGATGAATATTTTCCAAATTTAGAAGCCAATGTGATTGTTTATTGAAGGACATACAAAAATCTGATTTTCCATATGCTACTAATGTAACTGGTGAATGAAAATCTATTTTTTGTGCTTCATTTTCCTTTATAATGTGGATAAAATTATTTTTGCAAACAGAAATAATATCAGCAACCACCTTATTATTTTGCAATACTTTCCCCAACAATTTATCTTCTGAATTAAAAATAGTTTTATCAAATAATACTGAAAAGTATTGAACTCCGTTTTCTAAAGTTGGAAAAACATTAGTAATTATCACTTCTTTTAAATAACATTCTTCTACAAATTCTGTATTGTGTATACGTTTTGGACCCAAAAACATTGTTGCTAATTCACAGAGATAATTAAATTTTTCTTTCATAACTAACCTTTGACTATTGTGATTTTTTGTAAATTTATATAGTAAAAACCTTCTTTTATGAAGGATTTTTTAAAATATTTTTAATCGTTGTTTCCACATTTGAATATCAAACTAAGTTAGCTTGAACTAAAATATCACTACCCCCACCTTTTAAAGAATTTAGTGATTGAAGTTGAGCAAAAATAGCTCTAGCTTGCTTGTTTTTTGAAGCAATAACTAATAATAAATGTTGATTTTGCTTTTGTCCCAATACAAAATCAATGTCAACAAATTTTTCTCGTAAATTTACTGCTAATAATTTAAGATTTTGACCTGAATCAATGTCTAAATCTAGATATATTTTTTGATTATTAATTTCTAAAATTTTGCTTGGATCAATTTCTAATTCTTGATTTTCCTTTATTAATGAAGCTTTTTTTTGCAATAACTTATTATCGTTTTTAGCAATTTCAAGATATTTTTCTATTTCTTCCACACTAGCTTCTCAATCACTACTAAAATGAACAGATGGAATTCCACGATATGTCGGATCTAGCTGATGATTTTTTTCTAATATTTTCATTAAAGCTTCATTATTCTCTTTAAAAGTCTCAAAACAATAATTTTGAATTTTATCAAAGGTAGTTATTGCTCTAATTCTAAAAATTCCACTTCCTTTGTTTTGACAAGAAACTATTTTGAATCTTTGAATTAAACCAGTTTTTGCAATGTGTGTTCCTCCACATAAATCAGTTGTAATTCCTTCAAATTGAACCAATCTAACATGTTTTGGATCCATATATTCAGCTTCTTCAAGCGTCATAATTGCATTTAGTTTTTCTGCTTCTTTGATTGAAGTTTCTAAATAATGTCTTTCTACATTTTTATCAATATATGAATTTACTCTGTCTTGTATTTCTTTTAATTCTTTTGGAGTTGGCTTTTTATCTAAAGGAAAGTCGAAGGTGAGCCTATCTTCGTTGTTATCAGAACCTAATTGCTTGATTTGTGGTCCATATTGTTCTCTTAAGGACTTGAAAAGAAGGTGAGTTGAAGAGTGATTTCTTTCTAGATTTGTTCTGTTTGTTGCATCAACTTCAAGTAATACTTCTTGATTTTTGTCAAGTTCGCCTTCTATGACATGAACATGATTTAAAAATTTGTCTTTAAATACTTGCTTTACTTTAATTTTATTATTGTTTTGAATAATGACACCTTGATCATGTTTTTGACCTCCAGCAGTTGCATAAAAAGGAGTTTTGTCAAAAATAACATAGGAATCTTGATTAGCTAAAGATTTATTTATTTGTTCTTCTTCATTAGCTAAAAAAACAATTTTTGCTTTTGATGTTAATTCGGAATAACCTATGAACTCGGAAATTTTTCCTTCAACCAGAGCCAAAGAATTGAGAGTTTTTTTCATACCTAGTTTTTTGGAACCCATAGAAAGTTGAGCATGTTTTTCTTGATAAATTTTAAATTCATTCATATCAAGTTCTATATTTTTTTCAGCCAAAATTTCTTGAGTAAGTTCAATTGGAAATCCAAAAGTTTCAAAAAGCTTAAATGCAACCGCAAAATCTATTTGTTGATTATTGTTTTCAATTTCTTTTTGAAGTAATAACCCTCCATTTTCAATAGTTTTTTCAAATAGCAACTCTTCTTTTTTTATGACTTCACTTACTCTATCAACTTCAATTTCGTAAATTAAAGTTTCTTTAACAATGTTTACTAATTTGTATAAAAATGCTTCTTTAATTCCTAATTTTTTCCCAATTCTGTATGCTCTTCTAATTAACCTTCTGATTATATAACCTCTAAAGGTGTTTGAAGGTTCAACACCATCATTTATTGCATTTACAACAGCTCTAATATGATCTGCAATAATTTTAAAATTTGAATTAATTTTTGCTTGTTTTTCTTCTTTTTTGAAGTAATTTTCTACATCATACTTAAAGGAAGTCATTGTTTCAATTTCTTTAATTATAGGTAAAAATAAATCTGTATCAAAATTAGTTGGACCATCTTGAATTATAGAAACTATTCTCTCTAATCCAGCACCAGTATCAATATTTTTACTAATTAAAGGAGTGTAATTGTTTTCACCATCGTTATTAAATTGTGAGAAAACAATATTTCAAATTTCGATAAATCTATCGTTTTCAATGTCTTCTTTTAATAATTCAACACCTCTTGAATCATACTTTGAACCACGATCGTAGAAAATTTCTGTACAAGGACCGCAAGGACCAATTCCCATATCTCAAAAGTTTGTTTTTCTGGTTCCTGCTATTAAATGCTCTTCTTTTATTCCTAATTTTAATCAATATTCTTTAGTATCTAAATCTTCGAAAAAATAAGTAAAATAAAGCTTATTAACATCAAATTTTAAAACTGTAGTAAGAAACTCAAAAGCATATTCAATTGCTTCTTTTTTGAAATAATCTCCGATAGAGAAATTTCCTAGCATTTCAAACATTGTATGGTGTCTAGAAGTGATTCCAACATTTTCAATATCGTTAGTTCTTAAAGATTTTTGTGAATTAGTAAGTCTTTTGCTTGGTGGCACTTTCTTACCTGAAAAATAATCTTTTAGAGTTGCAACACCTGAATTTATTCACAATAATGAAGGATCGTTTTCAGGAACTAAAGATTTGCTTTCAACTTCTAAATGGTTTTTAGATTTAAAAAAGTCAAGTCATAATTGTCTAATTTGTTTTGAAGTTAATTTTGAATTCATAATTTCCTTTAAATTTTTAATTAAATTTTAGCAAATAAAATCTACTAAAACACCTAGTTCAGTAGATTTTATTTTAATATTAATTATTTTTTATAATATCAGATACATCGATCGATGATATTACCTTGAATGAAACGGGCGAAGCTGAAGAATGAGAAATGTCTTTTAGATCAGAAAAATTACTTAATGTGAAAGGATAAATATTAATGTCCGAGTTAATATTTAATAAATATTTATCGTTTTGTTTTTCAATTTTAAAAGTACTAGAATCAGCTACAGAATTGGAATTTATAAAGGACATTAAAGGATAAATAATGAATTTTTGCTGTGATGCTTTTGGATCTGATGCTTGATAGTCAGAAATTTTAAAATTCTTTAATGAGTAAACTTTTTCTGTTTCTGGAAAAGTTAGTGTAAGGTTGTCAATAATAAAATTTTTAAGAACATTTATTTGATCACTATCTGTGATATTTACACTGTTTTTAGTTTCTAATTCTGTTTTGTATTTTTTGACAACTTGTTTGAATGTGTCTGTTTTTTTAAAATCAGATGAAGAAGGATTTAATTTAAATGTAAAATCAGATTTTGGATTTCATTTTCTAAAATTATTAAAATAGTATTGTTTGTAGTAAGCAAATTCGTTGTCTTCAAATGTGAACAGCTTAACTTCTAGTCATAACTCACCTGTAAAATCATTGAACTTAACTTTATCTATTTTAATTTGATACTGCTTGGTATTACCATTGTCTGTATTCACTTTTTTTACTTCAACAAATTCACTTCTTCAGCCCAAGTTAATACTTGGAATTGAAGGTATATTTACGATGCTTCCTTCAGAATTATATAATTTATTAAATACACCGACACTAGAATCAGAAAATAATAAACTAAAAGCTAAAAAAGAAGGAAAAAGTTGTTTTAATTCAGCAACTGGAGTTTTCACTATTATATTTGATTCTAATGTTTGTAATTTTTCTACTTTTTGATTTTCTCAGTATATATTAATACTTTTTTCCTTCATTTTTGAAGGATTTTCTTTAGAAGTAATGGTTAATTTTACATTTTTTAGTATCTTTCTATTTTTATCTTCTTCAGCATTTGTAAAATCTAATTTTGCATTATATTTTTGTTTAAATTCTTCATCATTTGAAGTTAATTTAGAAACAAAATTGCTATAGTCAAAATTTTTGTATTCATCTGATTTGAATTTATTTAAAGCAGTTGTAGTGTCAAAAGATTTTGCTGTATGAGCAATTAAAAAGTCTTTATCTAAATTAAAAAAATCTATTTCTAAATTATTTTGAATCTCTTTATTTTTCTTTTCTTCTGCTAATAATTCTTCTTGAGTTTTAGATTCTTTACTTATTTTTTCTTCATTTTGTGGCGGATTTGTTTCTACTATGGATTTATTTTCATCCATTTTCTTGCTTTCTATTGGAGCTATTTTCTTATCCTGTTCTTTAACCATATCCATTTTAATTATTGGATTTCCTGGAGTTGTCATTTTATCTTCTTTAACTCCTGATTCTGGTGAAGCATTATTTGTATTTCCTGATTTAGTACTTCCTTTTTGTTGTGATTCATCTGTTCTACTTTTATCTGAATCAGGATTTTTCTTTTCTAATGAATCTCCAGGTTTAGATTTATCTATAGGTGTCATAGGTGAAGGTTTTTTCACAGGAGCAGTTTGTGTTTCACCACAAGAAATAGCAAATAAAGCTGTTGAAAATGCTAGTGTGGATATTAAATAAAGTTTCTTTTTCTTCATAGTGCATTAAATTATAAATATAAATTTGTTAATTTGAAATTTTTTTAAGCGCTCTTAGTTGTTCTAAATGATACTCTTTGGCTGTTTTTATATCGAAATTTGTTAATTCATTATTTTTTGATTGAATTACTAAACGAATTTCTTTTACTATTTCAACAAAACCTGAAAGAGTTCCTTCAATTTGAGTTAAGTCAAACAAAATGACTTCTGCTATTGAAGGATTTTTAAAATCAATTTTTAGAATTCCGTGGTATTTTTCTAAATCTTGAGTTGACAAAAAATTGGCTATATAAATACCTGTGTGTAATTTTTCTATTTCTTCAGGTCACTGGAATTTTTTCTCAGAATCTAAAGTTACTTTTATTTTATAGTTTTCTGTGAGTAGTGAATTAAGTAAACTAATTTCTCCAAAATTCAGATTTTCTTTTAAAAATTTTGTAGAAATTTTTATATTTTGTTGAGTGTCTTTTGTGTGTTCTATTATATGTGTGTTTGGAAAATATTCCTTTAAAATTGAAGCATTTCACTGCCCAAAGCGACCGAATTTAAAGTCTTTACCAATAACAAACGAGCTAGCTCCTGAATTGATTAAAGAATCTATGAAAGTGTTACCAGTCATGTTTTGTATCTCTTCATTAAAGTCTATAAGCAAAATATTTTCAATTTCTTGATTTGCTAAAGCGTGAATTCTGGATTCCAAATCAGAAAATACCAACCCGTTGCTTTTAGGTAATTTAATCGGGTTTTTAACCATACATACAACTACTGTATCTGATAGTTCTTTAGCTTTTTGAATTAATTTTTGATGACCAATATGAAAAGATTCAAAAGAACCTAAAACAAAACTAGCGTTGTTAAATTTAAAATTCGAATCTAAAGGATAAGAATAAATTTTTGTCATAATAATATTTAGTTTATTAGTTTTAATTCTTTTGCTTTTTTGTATACTCCAAGATCTCTTGTATCTTCTGCAATGTCTTTTGCAACGCTTTTTACTTCATCTAAAGCATTAGCCATTGCTACTCCATAACCTACATCTCTAATCATTTCAACATCATTAGAAGAATCTCCAAAAGCTATAATTTGATCTTTGGTAAATCCTAAAAGAGTTGCTAGAAAAATTAAAGTAATACTTTTTTTAATGTTAACTGGGGAAATAAAAAAACCATAAGTTCATCTTGAACTAATTTCTGCTTGAATATTTTTTTCCTTTAAAAATGAAGCAAAATTTCTCATAATATCTGGATTTGGATATTTTTCTTTAATAGTAATAATGTGTAGTGGAGTATCTCCAGTGTAGTCTTTTATTGACTTCATTTTATGTTGATGTTTTGATAAAAATGGTGAATCTAAATCTGAATGTCCATCTGAATAATATATATGTTTGTGATCCATTATTACAAATTCTACATTTTGTTGATATGCAAAGTCTTCAATTAATTTAAAATCACTAAAGCTGATTTCCTTTTCTCAGATTATTTTTTTTCTTGCAAAATCATAAATAAATGCGCCATTTGCTCCAATAAAATAATCAATATTTGGTGTATTAATATGCCTTCCAATAGTAACTAAATCTCTACCAGTTACTAACACGGTTTTGATATTGTTTTGTTGAAGCTGAGAAAACATATCAATTATTTCGTTTGGAATATCTTTATAACCCGAAGGTAAAATAGTATCATCAATATCGGTTGCAAATATTTTTATATTTTTACTTTTCATTTTTATTTCCTTATTTGTTTAGTATTATTTTTATCTTATTACCAAAAAGTTTTTTAGACTTTAAAATCTTGTTTTTTATAGTCCCAATACCCACTGCTTGATTTTGAATTACTAGTAAAGTTTCTTCTTGGTCTTCGTAATTTTTATCAAAAGAAACAACTTTACCTTGTATAAGTTGCTGTAGCTGAAATTTGTCTATTTTGGTTTGAATTAAATGTATTAAATCTAAAACATTTAAATCTTGATTTAAAAAAGAAGAATCTAAAAAATTTATTTTTGTTCTTGTTAATTCTACCATAATTGCACCAATTTTCAACATCTGACCTAAATCATGAGCTAAAGTCCTAATATATGTTCCTCTTGAAACTATAAATTGTAATTTCAGTGTTTGTGTATCGTAATCAAAATTTAAAATTTTATATGCAAATACCTTGATTTTTATAGGTTTTAAGTCCAAAAACTTGCTTTGCCGAGCTAAATCATATGAGCGTAATCCATTAACTTTTTTAGCTGAAAAAACTGGTGGTATCTGTTCTTCTTTAGCAACTAAAATTTTTAACTGTTCTTCTATTTGCTTTAAAGACACTTTATTTTTAGAAAATTTTTCTATTTTACCTTCAATATCGTATGTATCTGAAATAAAGCCAAATTTTAATTTAACAATATATTCTTTGTCTTTTGTGTCAATATAAGGTATGAATTTTGTGTCTTCATCTGTTGCTATCAACATTAATCCAGAGGCTAAAGGATCTAAAGTTCCAGTGTGCCCGATTTTTTTAATATTATTTTCTCTAGCGTAATTTTTAATAAACTTAAATGATGTAATATTGGTTGGTTTATAAAGCAATTTAATCATAGATAACCTTTAAAAAGAAAGAAAAACCAAGCGAAATGCTTGGTTTTGTTCTTGACAGTGTAAATTCAAGAAAGGAGGTGAATTCTACATTTGGTGCGCAAGAAGGGACTTGAACCCTTACGCTATAAAGCACTAGAGCCTAAATCTAGCGTGTCTGCCAATTTCACCACTCGCGCTTAATTGTATGTTTTATAGGAATCGAACCTAATTAAAACTACCAAGTAACATAAATGGTGCCGTCTATAGGATTTGAACCTACGACCTACTGCTTACAAGGCAGTTGCTCTGCCAGCTGAGCTAAGACGGCATATGGTGGAAGATGAGGGGATCGAACCCACGACCCTCGCCTTGTAAGGGCGATGCTCTCCCAGCTGAGCTAATCTTCCTAAAAATGGTGACCCGTACGGGGATCGAACCCGTGAATCCATGGATGAAAACCATGTGTGTTAACCGCTTCACCAACGGGCCAATATGGCGCCGATTGCGGGGATCGAACCTGCGACCAACTGGTTAACAGCCAGCTGCTCTACCGCTGAGCTAAATCGGCTTTTTGCTATTTCTAGCACATATTGAAGTTAAAGAAATTTATTTTTGTAGACCTTCAATAACTTTTTTACCTTTATAGAAACCACAATTTGAACATGCATGGTGAGGTAATGATTTTCCTGAACAAGTTCCACAAGTTACTAAAGTTGGTGATGTTAATACATCGTGAGTTCTTCTTTTGTGTTTACGTTGTTTTGATGTTTTACGCTTTGGTACTATTGCCATTATCTCTCCTTTGTGTTTCTAAATTTAAAAAGCATAATAATTATAACAAAATTTTTTATATTTCATAAAATTTTATTAAATTTCTTTTCAATGTGAGTAGGTAAGAATAATTATAACAGGTTTTCATAAATTTTGTTAATAAATTCTATAGATTTTTCATCACACACTAAATGTAGTGTAATTTTTTGTTTTTTATCTATATTTATAGAATCTTTTAAACTGATTGAAAAAATTCCTGGAATATCTTTTAATTTATTTATTTCTTCTTCTATAGATTGATGTGTATTTAGAGTAAAAGTAATATCTCTGGTTTTTAATTCATTAGAATCATATGGGTTAAATTTAATATTTTTTACAAATTTTTTAATAGCATCTAAATTAATTTCTAGATAAAATGCATCTACTAATTTTAATTTTGGATGTGGTTTACCTATTCAACCTATTAGTTGACTATTATAATATATTTTAGCAGAAACTCCATTATGAAATTGTTCTGAATTTGTTCTTATAAACTCAAAATCTAAGGAAAATAAATCAAATAATTTTTGTTTTAATTCAAAAAAATTAAATTCAGTAGTGGCTAAAATTAAAGTGTTGATCTCTGAATTAATCATTCCTATTTCAAATAAGCTAATTTTAGAAATTTTTCTTTTAATATTATGTTCTAAAGCTTCAGAAATTGAAATAGCTTGTGTGTTCCTAATGGTTTCTCTTTCTTTAGATAAGAAGGTTTTTAGATTTATTTGCTCGTCAAAATCAAATGGATTAAATTCGTTTTTTTGTTTAGAAATTAAAGTATAAGTTTTAATTTCGTTAAAACCTAATACTTTTACTTGTTCTTTTAAAGTATTGGTTTTTTGAATTTTAAAAACTGTATTTTTAGGAACAGTTGGTTCTAATTTTGTATAACCATAGAATCTTAAAATTTCTTCTAAAAGATCTTCATTTAGTTCAATATCATATCTATATGTAGGTATTTTTACTTTTTTGTTTTTAAAATCAAATTCAAAACCTAAAGATTTGAGAGAAAATATAGTATTTTTAAACTCTGGATCACAACAGAATTTAACACCTGCAATGTGTTGCATTTTATGAATATTTAATTCTATTTCTTGTTTTTGAATCTCATTTAAATTTATTGAAAAAGAATAATTATTTAAATGTGATTTTAAAAATTTGTGTGCAAGATGAATAGAACCATAAGCAAAATTTTTAATAGCTCTATTAGAAGTTAAGTTAGAAACTCTTAATTCTTTTACAGTTTTTCTTGTTTGTGTAGTATCAAATATTCCGATTTCAAATAAAACATTTTTGCTATCAGAATCAACTGCATTTTTTTCCAAACCAATTACTGCTGGAAAAGTTAAAACTTCTTCATTTTCGTTGGTAATGACTAAAGAATTAGAAACATTTACTTCTTTTTTTCCTAAAATATTTTCGCTAACATTTGATTTTATAGCTGGTTTTAAAATTTTTGTGGTTTTTAATTTGTCTACATCATAAACATGTACAGGTTGACCTGTCATAATTAAAGTAAGATTTGTTAAATCAACGATCGGATTTACAAGTTTAATTGAAGATTTTAATAAAAGTAATTGATCTTGAATACTAAGTTCAAAATCATTGTCAATTTTAGCTTCTATTCCAGTTAGTTTATTATCTAAAAAGTCTTCAAAAATAAAGTCAGATTTAAAACTAGGTTTTGTTTTTATAGACAATTTTGAAGTTGTAGTTCTAAAGTAAGCTGCTAATTCTTTTGCCATAATTAAGTAAGAATTTGCATCAGCACGATTAGCTAAAATTTTAATATCTAATAAATAATCATCTAAGTCGAAAAAAGCTAAAGGATCTAAAGATAAATCTACTTTTTTAAAGCTAAAAATACCATTTGCTAAGTCTTTAGAAACTAAAGAATCATCAAAGCCTAATTCATTTAAAGACACTAACATTCCTTCAGAAATTATTCCTTTTAATTCCTTAGCACTGAAAGTAATTTCACCACTAGAAGCGCCTGGAACAAAAGCCATAACATAATCATTTTGCTTTAAATTTGTAGCTCTTGTTTGAATAATTCTTTGTTTATCTTCAAATTCTATTTTACAAACTGTTAGATTATCTGCATTTGGATTTTTATAAAGTTCAACAATGTGTCCAAATTTAATTCCTTTAATATTATTTAATTTTGTTGCAGATTCTAGTTCAAAACCAATGGAATTTATAGCTTTTGTAATGTCTTCTAAAGAAATATGTTCATCTAAATTAGCTAATTGTTTTAATTTTTTAAGTGAAAAAATCATTGCAAATCCTTTTATTTAAATTGTTTTAAAAAACGTAAATCGTTTTTGTAAAGTTCTCGAATATCTTCAATTCCGTATTTAATCATTGCAAGTCTTTCAAGACCTACACCTGCTGCTATGGCTCTAAAATTGTTTGTATATCCTGCTTTTTTGAGCACATTTGGATGAATCATTCCTGAGCCTAAAATCTCAATTCATCTATTTTTATAAAAAATATCTACCTCTAAAGATGGTTCAGTAAATGGGAAAAATGAAGGTCTGAATTTAAATTCTAAATCTGTTTCGAAAACATAAGTTAAAAAACTCTTTAAGGTTCCAATTAAATCAGTAATAGTTAAATTACCTACAGAAATAAAGTCTAATTGACTAAATTGATGTGAATGTGTTTGATCATCTTCATCATTTCTATAAACTTTACCCATACAAAATTGACTAAATGCTTTGTTTTTATTAAGTTCTAACATTCTTGCACTAACACCAGTATTATGAGTTCTTAATAAATGTTTTTCGTCTATATACAAACTATCTTGCATATCTCGAGCTGGATGATTTTTTGGAATATTTAGTCTTTCAAAATTGTATTCATCATTTTCTATTTCACTAGCTTTAACTTCAAAATAACCATTTACTAAAAATCATTCTCTGATTCTGGTTTCAATTAAAGTTAAAGGGTGTAAACTAGCAAAGCTATTAGTTGGTAAATTTATATCAATTCATTCTTTTTGAATTTGTTCATTTATTCTTTTTTCTTCAAGTAATTTTGCTTGATTTTGAAAGAAAGTATCAGCTTCTTGTCTTATTTGGCTAATTTGTTTTCCAAGTTCTTTTTTTTCTTCATTTGAAGCAGATTTTAGTTGATTTTGAAGTTGAGCTAAATAACTATCTTTACCAAAAAAAGTATTTTTAGCTAATTTTAAATCTTCTAAATTATTAATTACAAATTCATTTAGTAATTTTTTATAATCCATTTTTTCCTTCATTTTTCTTTATATTATCTCAATATTTTTTAAATTTTACTTCAGCTTGAGAATTTGAGTATGTAAATAATACTTGATTTTTTAATTTATCTGGCATATATTGTTGAAAAATTCAGTGATTTTCAAAATCATGGGGGTATTTATAACCAACACCACGATTTAATTTAAAAGCTGACTGATAATGCGAATCACGTAAATGATTTGGGGGAGTATAAATTTGATTTGAGTTTATCAAGTCTTGAGCTTTTTCAAAAGCTAAATATGTCGAATTCGATTTTGGACTTAAAGCAATTTCACAAATAATATGAGCAAGAGGTAATTTCATTTCAGGCATGCCCAGTCTTTCCATTGCTCAAATTGCACTTTGAACTTTTATAGAAAGCAAAGGATTAGCTAGACCTATATCTTCGTGAACAACAGCGATGAGTCTTCTAATTAAGCCATCAACATCTCCCGAATGTAATATTATAGCTCCATAATAAAGAGAAGCATCAATATCAGAACCTCTTAATGACTTATGGAAAGCACTTAAATAATCATAGTGATTATCACCTTTTTCATCTGAATAAAAATTCATTGATGGAATGATTGCTTTTATGTCTTCTTTTTCTATGTTTTTCTTCTTATTTAGCTTCAAAATTAAAGATAAATTGTTCAAAGATTGTCTAAGATCACCATTTGAATGTCTGATAATAAATTTAAGTAAATTATCGTCTATTATTTGACCTAAATTATTATTTTTTAAGTATAAACTTAGTCTTAAAAATATATCTTCAAAACTTAGAGGTTTAAATTCTAAGAGATAAGTTCTACTTCTTATCGCAGGAACTATTTTAAAAAAAGGATTTTCTGTTGTACAAAGATAAAAAGTTAATTCTCCTTGTTCTAAATGTGAAAGCAAAATGTCTTGTTTATCTTTATTTAGTCTATGTACCTCATCTATGATTAAAACTTGATTATCCTTTATTTTCTGAAGCAAATCAGATTTGTTTTCTATACTAGCATTAAAAATATCAAATTTTAAATTTAAATTTTTTGCTAACAGAATTGCTAAAGAAGTCTTTCCTGTACCTGAAGGTCCGTAGAAAATAAAAGAAGATTTATCTTGTGTTTGTATAAGTTTTTTAAGTAATGTTCTTAAATGTGGTTGACCAACAAATTCATCTAAATTTTCTGGTCTTAATTTAGTAGCTATCATCTTCTGTTATAGAATCTATTTTTTTCAATAATTGTTTTTTTATTGTTAATTCTTCTAATTTACTTTTAAATTGATTGAAATATTTTACAAATTTATCATTAAGAATTTCTCTTAATTTTTCAACAGCTTTTTCAATACTTTCAACTTGTTTGAACATATCAGGAATTTGTTTATCTACCTTATCAACTAATTTTTCAATTGAGTCTTTTTTAAAGTTTTCAAATTCTTTTTGTATTTCTTCTTTTGTTTTAAAGTTTAATTCAACATTTGTAAGTTCACTCTCTTTTTTTGCGAAGTGAAATAAAACATTAATTAGTAAAATAAAGTATTGAGGTCTACATACATACATATTTTTGTATTCAGATACTGATTTAATAGAAAACTCATCTTTTTCCTCTAATTCTGTTACCAAAATAGCATATTTAGATTTTTGTTGTTCTCTATTTCTATCTAATTTTTTATAAAATGAAGAATTTTTTTGTGAACCAGAATTAGATTCGGATTTGGCTTCAATAGTAATAGTTTCTTGAATATTTTCTTTTTTAACATTTGAGAAAAAATTAAATTTTATTAATGCATCTGCCTTTTCATTATTAGCATCATTTTTAGT
Organism: Mycoplasma sp. 1654_15; assembly: GCF_012516495.1. Lineage (NCBI taxonomy): Bacteria > Bacillati > Mycoplasmatota > Mollicutes > Mycoplasmatales > Mycoplasmataceae > Mycoplasma > Mycoplasma sp. 1654_15. The sequence goes on along the minus strand of NZ_CP051214.1, from coordinate 214,875 downwards.
TATTTTTTCATATGTAACTGTTTCATCTAAGTTAGAAAAACTTTCATAAAAAGTTTTTTGTAATCAGTTTTCAAAATCTTCACCAATTCGTTTTGAATTTGTATGTTGTCTTCTGTCTAATTGTTTTTTAAGATCTTCAATAATTTCTTGTTTTTCTGTCAAATCTTTTTCGTATTTTTCTTTTTCTTGTTCTTTTAGTTCTTTTCAATCGTTTTTAGATTGTTCTAGCTGTTTGTTAAAAAATTCTTCTTTTTCTTTATTAATTTGCTTTGTAAGTTCTTCTTTTTGTTCTAAAAATTTTTGGTTTTCTTTAGATTCATATTCTTGTTTTAGTACTTTTTTTTCTGTTTCAAGAGTATTTATTAAATTTTCTTGTTTCACTTCAAAGCGTTTTTGTAACTCTTCTTCTTTTTCTTGAAGAGAATTAGTCAAATCATTTAGTTTATCTGTTAAACGAATAATTTCGAAATCTTTTTTATCTAATTCAATTTTTTGTTCATTTTCTAAATTAGCAATTTGGTTTCTAGATTTATTTTGAGATGTTTTTAAATTTTCTATTTGTTCTCTTAACTTATTTACTTCTTCATCGTTTAATAAAAATTCTTTTTTTCAGTCTTCTTTTTTCTTCTCAGATATGTATTTTTCTATGTCTTGTTCAATTATTGAGTCGATTGATTGTAATCACTCTCTATCTTCATCTGTTAATGTGAATCTATCACCTTTTTGTGCGTCTTCTAGCAATTCAAATGTTAATTTTTCTTTATCAACTAATTTAACTTTAATTTTTTTACTCATAATTTAGTATTTTACAATAAAAATTATAAAAAAAGTGCATAAATGCACTTAATTGTATTATTATTTTTTTATGCTTGAGCTGCTTTTTTAGCTGCTGCTTTTTTAGCTAATTTAGAAGTTTTTAATCTTCTTTCTTCTTTTCTTTTAGCCATTTCTAGTCTTCTAATTTTACGCATCATTTTCCTTTTAAATTTGATTTAATTTGTTGTATTCTAATACTAATTTATTGTCTTGAGGCTGTTTAGTAACAAAGACTTTTGTAATGTTTACAGCATCAATTTTACCATTTTTATGACTAATTGCTAAACCGGATTTGTTTTCTAATAATAATTCCACTGCTTTGTGCCCCATTTGAGTAGCTAAGATTCTTTCAAATGCTGAAGGTCTTCCACCTCTTTGTGTATGCTCTAGTGACATTGCTCTAGTTGCTATACCTGTTTTATTTTCAACAAACTTAGCGATTGCTTTTAAATCTTTATAAATATGTTCAGCTGTTAAAACAATTGTGCTTGTTTTTCCTTGTTGATTCATTTGTTGATCAACTAAATTAGCGATTTGTTCTTCAGTTAAAATATGAGTATTTGTAATAATAACTTCAGCGCCTGTTGCTATACCACCATAAAGAGCTAAGTCTTGACAATCTCTTCCCATTACTTCCACAATGAAACATCTTTTATGAGATCTGCTTGTGTCTCTTAATTTATCAACTGATTCAACAATTGTATTTAAAGCTGTATCAAAACCTATTGTGTAATCAGTCTCTTGAATGTCATTGTCAATAGTTCCTGGAATTCCAATAACTTTTACTCCTAATTTGTGTAGTTCATAGGCTCCCTTGTAAGTTCCATCGCCACCAATAGCTACTAAAGCTTGGATTCCAAATTCATCTAATATTTTTTTGGCTTCTTGTCTTACTGAATCGTTTTGAAATTCAGGAAATCTTGAGGAGAAAATAACTGTTCCTCCTTCTGAAGAAGCTTTGTCTAGATCAAAATCTTGAACTGAAAAAATTTGTTTAGTTAAAATGCCTTTGTAGCCTTCTTTTATTAGCAATGGTTCTATTCCATGTAATAAAGCTTTTTTCGCTACAGCTCTAACTGCATTGTTCATTCCTGGTGCATCTCCACCAGATGTTAAGATACCTATTTTTTTAATCATAATTCTTCTTTCTGATTTAAATATATCTTAATTTTATAAAAAATAAGAAAAAGTAGTAAATACTTTTTCTTATTTTGGTCATTTTTGAAATGGTACGCCCTAGAGGATTTGAACCTCTGACCCAATGATTAAAAGTCATTTGCTCTACCTGCTGAGCTAAGGGCGCATAATGGTGCTCGAGACTGGAATTGAACCAGCACGGGATTGCTCCCGAGGGATTTTAAGTCCCTTGCGTCTACCTGTTCCGCCACTCGAGCTTACATTGCTGTTTTATAATTATACAATTTTTTAATAAAATAACAAGTTTTTTTATTAATTTTTTTATTTTGGTAAATTGCTAATTAATTATACTACATTTTAATCAAAAGTTAAATTATTTATTTTTTTAATATGATTAATAAATCATTGCATTGTTCTATTTAAATCAAACTCTTTTTCTTCTGATTTATTTTTGGAATTTTTTGTTTTATAAAAATGTAAATTTTCCGCTAGTTGAATAAGATTTTTCTGAATTTCTACATCATCAAAAGTAGGCTTTAATTTTAATTCCTCAATCCTTGTTGGATACAATCTAGAAAGTAGTTTATAACTTGTTTCAAATAAAAAATTTAGAGGGAAAAGTTCTTGCTTTATAGAACCAATAGCTACTAATTTAAAGGCATTTTCTTGGTTATCAAATTTAGGTCACAAAATTCCTGGGGTATCTAAAAGCATTAAATTATCAGTAGAAATTCATTGCTGTGCTCTTGTAATTCCAGGCATATTTCCTGTTTTAACTTTTGAATTTGCTAATAAATTTATTAAAGTACTTTTTCCGCTATTTGGAATGCCAACCACAAAAGCTCTTAATTGAGAATTTAAAATTCCTTTTTTCAAATTTTGTTCTTTTTTTATTTGTTGTAATTTTTTAAGTGAATTTAAAATTATCTTTTTAGAATTTTGTTCTTTTAAATTAACAGATACTACTATATTTTTATTGTTTGCAAAGTGTTGCTTAACAAGTCTTAATGCTTTTGGTTTATCTGCTAAATCAATTTTAGTCAAAACAATTAACCTAGGCTTATTTGGACTTATTTTATCAAATTCAAAATTATATGTGCTAAGCGGAGCTCTAGCGTCTAAAACTACGATAAAAACATCTGCAATAAGGGCTTTTTCTTTAATTTCATCCAACCCTTTTTTCATATGTCCTGGAAATCAATTTATTTGCATATTTTGTTTTATATTTTGTTAATTATCCTTCTTTTTTATAGCTTTTTTAATACTTACAAACACTGGAGAATGATCAGAAATTAGATCTTTAATTTTATCTTTAATATCCTCAACTGGTTTACCTTTTTTTGCTTTACTATTTAAAACTTGTGTTAATTCATCTTCAGTAGTCAGTTTGTCTTTTACTACATCATATAAAGGATATTTGTAAACATTTTTTGTTGTTAAACTTCCTTCTTTTTTGAAGAAAATTTTATCATATGAACTTGAATATTTATCAAAAGTTGAACCCAATGAAGTATTTTCGTCTTTTGAAATTAATAGTTTATATTGTGTAAGTAATTTTTCAAAAGCATTGTCATTTGAAGCTGCATGAATATTTGTATCTGCCATAAAAAACTGATTTGGTGTTTGTGTTTTTTGTTCAAATCAGTTCATAGTATCTAACATGTGATTTGCTTCAGAAATTTCTTGTGATCCATTTTTAGAATCATATTTAGTATTATCTACTTCGCCTTCTTCTTTTCCTTGTTGCACTGGGTTGCTATTTACACCAGGAGCATCAAAATGAGAAGCTACAAGAACAAATTCTTGCTCACTATTTTTTAATTTAAACTTAGCTGCTACTGGAGGTCTAACAAAATCTACTTTTTTAGTAGTTAATTTTTTATCAAAAGTTACTTTTCCTTTTTTAGCTTTATGAGTCGCGAAATATGCAGGTACAGAATCAAATAAAGGGTTTTCATAATTAATTAAATAAGGATTTGACCCATAAAGTTTTTCCTTATTAATTTCTAAAATATCTAATACAGATGCTTTATAAATGAAGGCAATTCGTTCATGTTGACCTTCGTTTCCTTGTCCATGCACTGCATCACTTACAACTGATTTTCATTGTGCATTTTGATTGTCTTTATTTAAAGTTTCAAGTATACTGTCGACACCATTTACTTTGTTTTTTTGACCTGAGTTTACTTCAACTAGTCCTACAATGTCAGCGTTATTGAATTCAATGGTTTTTGCCAACATTTTTGCTTTATAAGTTTTTGCAAAAGAATCTTTTTTATCTTTTATATTGTCATTGTAATTCAAAATGTTTCAAAAACCTACTTTAATGTAGTCTTTGTTAGCTTGATAAACATTTTGATCATCTAATTCAGTAGTATCGATTGTTTGTTTTTCTTCTGTTGATTTTTCTGGTTTTTTAATAGGTAAAGGAGGTGGAGTTGGTTGTGGTGGAGTTTCTGAAGGTGTTCCTGCTGGTGGAGTTATTGCTGATCCGTTATTTCCGTTATCAACTGGTGGAGTTGGTTGAGATGGCGGAGTTTCTGAAGGTGTTCCTGCTGGTGGAGTTGTTGCAGATTCGTTATTTCCGTTATCAACTGGTGGAGTAGAAGATGGGGGGGTTGGTTGAGAAGGCTTGTTTTTGTCAACTGATGGAGTAGTTTGTTGTGGAGGTTGAGGTTCTGGAGTTGTTTCTTTTGGTGGAGTTGTTGCTGATTCGTTATTTCCGTTGTCAGCTGGTGGAGTTGGTTGAGTTGGCGGAGTTTGTGGAGTTGTTTGTTTTGGTGGAGTTGTTGCTGATTCGTTATTTCCGTTGTCAGATGGCGGAGTTGTTGCTGATTCGTAATTTCCGTTGTCAGTTGGCGGAGTAGAAGGTGTGGGAGTCGGTTGAGAAGTCTTGTTATTGTCAACTGACGGAGTAGTTTGGGCTGTTTGACCACAAGATAATAAAAATAAGGTTGGAGTAATAATTGTTGTTAATGTTAAGGTTGCTATAAATTTACTTTTTGTTTTCTTCTTCATACTTTTTTGCTCTTTAAAATCGCATTATATTATATTTTTGGTTTTTTAAAAATATTTTTGAAAAACTTTTATTTTTTGGCACTTTTACTTGTTGAGTGCCAATTTTATGTTATAATATTGTAAATACTAAGGGGGTATAAATATGCAAATGAATCAAGAAAATACAAATGTATTAGAAAAATTTGGGAGAAACTTAACAAAATTAGCTAAAGAAAATAAACTAGATCCTGTTATCAACAGAGATGAAGAAATAAGAAGGATAATTAAGATTTTATCAAGAAAAACAAAGAATAATCCAGTCCTTGTAGGAGAACCTGGAGTTGGTAAAACAGCTATTGTAGAAGGTATTGCAATCAAAATTCACCAAGGACAAATTCCTGAAAATTTAAAAAACAAAGAAATTTGAGAACTTGATGTTACTGCTTTAATTGCAGGCGCATCATATCAAGGAGAATTTGAAAAAAGATTAAAATCAGTTCTTAAAGAAATTGAAAAATCAGATGGAAATATTATTATGTTTATTGATGAAATCCACTTATTAATTGGAACCGGAGCTTCAGGTGGTAATTCAATGGATATGGCTAATATTTTAAAACCAATGATGGCTCGTGGTGAAATCAAATTAATTGGTGCAACAACAATAAATGAATATAGAAAATACATCGAAAAAGATAGTGCACTTGAAAGAAGAATGCAAAAAATCTTTATTAATGAACCAACAGTTGATGATACTATTACTATCTTAAGAGGAATAAAACAAAGATTTGAAGACTTTCACAAAGTTAGAATTACCGATTCTGCTTTAGTAGCTGCTGCTAATTTATCTGCTAGATATATTTCAGATCGTTTTCTACCTGATAAAGCTATTGATTTAGTAGATGAAGCAGCTGCTAATTTAAAAGTACAAATGAATTATCAACCAGAAGTTTTAGATAAATTAAAACAAAAACTAGCGTATGTACAAATGGAAAAAATTGCATTAAATAGTGATGAAAAACCAGAAAACAAAGCACAAATTGAAAGACTTGAAAAAGAAGTACAAGACTTAAATGAAAACATTGAGACTTTAACTAAAAAATGAACTCAAGAAAAAGAAAAAGCCTTTGAAATATCCAACAAAAAAGAAGCAATTAACAACTTAAAATTAAAAATGGATAATTTGGCTTTAGAACAAAAATATGTAGAAGCAGGTCAAGTCTATAACAAAATGTTTGCTTTACAAAAAGAGTTAGAAAAACTTGAAGAAAACAAAGAAGAAAATCAACTAATTAAAGAAATTGTAGATGAACAAGATATTGCAAATATTGTTTCTAAATGAACAAAAATTCCAGTAGAAAAACTTGTTGAATCTGAAAAAGATAAACTTCTTAATTTAGAAATTAATCTTTCTAAAAAAGTAAAAGGTCAAGATCAAGCCATTAAATTAGTAGCTGATTCTATTTTAAGATTTAAAGCAAATATTAATGATCAAAATCGTCCAATTGGTTCTTTCTTATTTTTAGGACCTACTGGAGTAGGAAAAACAGAATTAGCTCGTGCGTTAGCTTATAACTTATTTGACTCTGAAAATCAAATTGTAAGACTAGATATGTCAGAATACATGGAAAAACACTCAGTTTCTAAATTAATTGGCTCACCTCCAGGATACATTGGACATGAAGAAGGAGGGCAATTAACTGAAAAAATTAGATTAAATCCTTATTCAATTGTTTTATTTGATGAAATTGAAAAAGCACATCCAGATGTTGTAAATATTTTCTTACAAATTCTAGATAATGGTTTTTTAACTGATTCAAAGGGAAGAAAAGTTGATTTTAGAAATACTATTATTATTTTTACTTCCAACATAGGAGCAAAAGAAATTTTAGAAAACCAAAAATTAGACTTTAACCAAATAAAAGATAGGTTATTAAATTACTTTAAACCTGAATTTATTAACAGATTAGATGAAATAATTTCCTTCAATTTCCTTGATAAATCTGTGATTTTAGAAATTATTGACCTTGAATTATCTAATTTAAAAACAAGACTTGAAAAGAACTCATATTTTGTAGATTTTAGTTCTGATTTAAAAGAATTTGTTTCTAAAAATGCTTATGATCAAAACTTTGGTGCAAGACCTATTAAAAGATTTATTAAAAAGGAAATTGAAACTTTTGTAGCAAAAAAAATCATAGCCAAAGAATTGATCGAGAAAGAAAAATACATTATTAACTTAGATAAAAAATCAAATTTAGTTTTAGTTAAAAAGTAAAACTATCTGCAAAAGAACAAGTAATATTATACCACTTGTTTTTTTTTTTTTTTACTTCTTATACTTGCTACATTACTTAAAAAAGGTGAAAGTCTTTTTTTATAATTTTTTATATGGCAAAAAAACGAAAGATACTAACTCTTTTTGCTTCATTTACTGTAATTCCTTCATTAGTCTTTTTGGCATCATGCCAAAATATTGATGAAGACTACAAAATTAAGAAGCAAAAACTAACACAAAAAGAAATTATAACTGAAACCCAAAAAAAAGTAAAAAAATTTAAAGATGATATAGCCACTAATATTGTTTTTAAAGATGTTTTAAATACAAGCGAATTAAAAACAAATTTAGCAAGCATTGAAGCAACTATAACAAATATCCAAGCTGATATTAACCAAGCTGACATAAAAGAAGATACTGAAACTAAATTTAAAAATTTAAAAACTGATATAGAAAAATATGAAGCTTTAGTTGGGAATTTTAAAAAACTTTCTTCATTTTTAAAGGAAAGTTCTACATTTTATAACACACTTTTAAAGGATGAAAATCCTGAAACAGATAAAGTAGAAAAAATTAAATTATTTAAAGATTCATATAAAGCCTTTAAATCTAAAGATGAGCAAAACTATCTTAATAATTTAAAAGATTTTTCAGCTACTTCTTACAAAACTATGACAGAAAAAGAAGATTATAAAAAAATTTCTAGTTCATTTAAACCCGCTAAAACAGAATATGATAAATTAATAGCAAAAAGAAGAGAAGATGGTCAATTAAATCCTGAAGTAAAACCTGTTCAACCTCCAAAAGAAGAAAATCCTGAAACTAATAAAATGCAAGGTTCAGGTAGTGAAGGACAAGATACAACTTCAAAAGAAGAAGTTCCTACAAATAAAAACAAAAATAACACTGAAAATACACAGAATGAAACTTCATCCGGAAGCCAAAATACTAACAATGTTGCAAGAACTGACAATCCTCCTGCAAATAACGAAAAAGAAAAATTAGGTAGATCTGATGACAACCAAATTCAAGGTGATGATTCTGGCATAAACAATACACAATCTAGCGAAAAAGAACAAAAAGCAAAAGAAGAACAAGAAAGACTAAATAAACAAAAAGAAGAAGTAAAAAAAGTTATAGAAGAAGCTAAACAACTTTTAACTAAATCTGAAGCAGAAAAAGAACAAGACCTTGGAAATTACCAACAAGAAATTACAGAATTACAAGAAAAAATAGATACTAATAATGATTTGGATAACCAAGATCTTGCTAAATTACAACAATTAAAACAAGACATTACTTCTTTAAAAAGTAGCTTAGACACAAAAGTCAAAGAATGAGAAGCTAAAAAGCAAAAAATTAAAACAGAATATGAAGCTTTATTTACAAAATTAGGTTTTACTTCTAGTCAAAACGAAGAAGAATTAAAAAACTATGTAAAAGAAGAAAAAGAAAAACTTGATAAAAAATATAAAGAATTAGCAGATAAAATTGTATTAGTAAATTCTCAAAATGGACAACAAAGTGAATATGAAAAAAATACTTTTGTTCCTTGAGAAATCAAAAACAATGATAAACCACTAGAAAGCAACAATTTAAATAATGTAGAAAAATATGATTCTTTATTAAAAACATTACAAGATTATGATTCTGAATACACAAATAAAATCAAAACTAAATTAAAACCATTTACAGGACTTAGAAATGCATTAGCTGCTGTGTTTGGTTATGAAACATTAAGCAGCTTCAATACACAAAAAGATGGTCAAAAAGTGGAATATATTGTTCCAAAAGAAAAACTTGATGATTCTAGTTGAAATAGTGGTTATCATAAATATAAAGAAAATGATTTTGGTTTTCATATGAGAAAACTTGAAGATTACTTTGTGTTTGGATTAGATGAAAACTCATTAGGAAATAAAGGTGATGATTTAAATTATATAAATAGTTTTATTTCTCAACTTACATTATCTTTAACTAATGATGAAGCTATTGAAACAAAGAAAAATAAAGTAAAACAAAGAATTTCTGATTTTTTATCGAACATTTTAAAAGATAAAAATGCTGACATTAACAAACTAGCAGAAGACTTTTTATACTACTACAATACTTACTTAAATTTAGCAATTATAAAAAGTGAATTAACAAAATATACACAAACAGGATTTGTTCCTAAAAAAGATACACAACAGAAGTCAGAAATTAAATTTGCTGATTTTGATCAAAAAGTTAAAGAATATGATGATTTACAAGCCAAATTAGCTAAATTAAAAACAGAAAATACTATTCCAACAACAACAACCTAAAACTATTATGAAAAATACAAAAACATTATTTTTAAAACTATTTTCATTTTCTATTACTGCAATTTCTTCGTTTATTATTATCTCTTGTTCTTCACAAGAAACTAGTAAGCAAAATCCTTCTCTTGACAAGCAACTAGATCCAAATGATGAGCAAAAACCTATAACAAAAGAAGGTGAAAACCAAAATTTAAATTTAATTTCGATTAGTTCGAATGCTTCAAATGATTCTGAAAAAAGTGTTTTTTGAATTCAAACAAACAAGCCTTTAGATACTACTAAAAACTATTTTATTAATTTAGACAATAAAGAAATTCCTATTCAAATCAAAAAAAGTGCTTTTGAAAATAAATATTTTGGCTACACTGAGGCTTTAGAACAAAAAACTTACAAATTTAAACACTTAAAATTTGATAATAGTCTTTTAGAACTAGCAAATTCTCAATCACTTGATATCAAAATTTTTGCTCCAGTCGTTTTTAATGATCCAAAATTAGATTTTGTAGAACCAAAAAATCCTGTTTTAGATACTTTAACTATAGATACTAGTCAAAATAGAGTTGAAAATTTTTCCAATGAAGAACAAAAACAATCTGCTGAATATAAACAATTATTTAAGCTAAAAAAATTAAAAAATTGAAGTGCTCCTTATTTTGCTGAATATATAAGAGATCATAATTTAAATAAATTATCCTATGAAAATGAAGCAAAAAATGAAAAATTTATAGCTCCTTTTAATAATGAAGCTAAAAAATCTAATGTTATGTACCAGTTAACTGTTTATTCATTTGCTGATGGTAATAATGATGGAATTGGTGATTTTATAGGACTAAAAGACAAACTAGATTACTTTTCAAATTTAGGTATTGATACATTATATATTTCACCTGTTCATCCAGCTTCTACTTATCATGGTTATGATGTAATTGATTATACAGATGTTGCTCCTGAGCTAGGAGGTATGAAAGCTTTTGATGATTTTATTACTGAAGCACATAAAAGAGGAATAAAAGTTGTTATGGATATGGTTTTAAACCATACATCTTATGAACATCCTTGATTCCAAAAAGCATTGGCTGGAGATGAAAAATATCAAAAATATTATTACATGTATGAGCCTGATGGAGTAAAAAGAAAATCTGAAGGACAAGATAATGTTAGACAATACTTTAAAAGTGTTTATAATGCTTTAGATCCTAAACAAAATCCAACACCTTCTAGACTAAGATGGGTTGCACAGTTTTGATCAGGAATGCCTGATTTGAATTTGAATAATGAAGAAGTATTAAAAGAACTTGATAATGTGCATAAATTCTGAGCTAAAAAAGGGGTTGATGGATTTAGATATGATGCTTTTGAACACTATTTTAAATCTGATAATCCTAAAAAACCAACACTTTCTGATTCTGAAACCACTAAGTTATTTAGTCGTTGAAGAAAAGTAACTGAAGATACTTACAAAGAAGCAAAAGAAGCTGGTATTACACGAGCTTCAGATAGAGCTTTACTATTTGGAGAATGATGAAGAGATCCGGCTGAACAGGAAATAAAACAGTATTGGGGACAAGAAAATCAAGGACTTTCTTCAGTAATTGATGGTACTAAATGAAAATTACAGACAGATGTATCTATTAATTGAAACGAAGAAAATAATGTAATTAAATCTTTAACTGCGCAGGATATAAAACATGAATGAATGCCTTTTTTAGACAATCATGATGTAGAGAGATGAATTAATAATTTTAAAACTCAGTGGAAAATTCCTGTTACTGTAACACCTCACAAACTCAGCGATTTAGAAAGATCTGCTTATGAATATGCTATGTTTTCCTTGTTATCTCGTGGAGGTTTACCTACTTTATATAATGGAAACGAAATTTTAATGCAAGGTGCTAAAAAATCACCTGATACAAATGTTCGAGAAGCATTTTTCTGAAAAGATTTAAGAAGAAGAGTATTTTTCCAAGACAGCAGAGATGTAGATCAAATAATTTCTTCTAAAGCTTCTCCGGGCGAAGGATTTGTAGAAGATATAGTAAATAATCCAAATTCTAGTTATAACAAATTTGCTACTCTAATTAAAGCAAGACAAGATTATATAGCTCTTCGTGATATGGATACTAAATATGTAGCTGATCCAAAAGATGTTTTATATATTTGAAAAGATAATCCATTGCGAGAAGATGAAATGACATTAAGAAAAAATCCTGATGGTACTTATTTGTTAATTATTTATTCATTTGGAGACAGACCAAAAGCTAATTTATCTATAAGATCAGATAAGTATGAAATTAGTAAAACTATTTATTCTGAAAACTTAAAAATTGTAAACGAAAATACAAACGATGTACAGATACATGGTAGTGGATCGGTAAGATTAGGTATTTATTTAATTAAACCAAAAAGCTAGAAAAATAAAGGAAGTAAAAAACTTTTAAAGAAACTTTTCCTAAATTTTTACACTGTATTTATCTTTGAAAAAATACTAAAAAAGAGACATTATGTCTCTTTTTTTATTGAATTTTACTTCTTTTTGTTATATTTATTCATCTTTATAAATAGAATTTTTAAATCCATTTGTTGCTATATAAAAACTACTAAAAATTTGACGTTTGTATACATAGAAATAAGAATCTCTTACATTAGAATAACTATTTTTAGCTATTTTAGACATTGAAAGATCATATTCAAGAGCTGTAGATAAAATTTCTTTTATTTTTTCTGCACTTAATTTGTAAGTTTTGTATTTATATGTAAATCCTTTTGCATCAACTTCTTTTAATTTTGCTTCTTTTTCTTTAGCTTGTTTATACATAGCTTTTTTAAAGTCTTTTAAGTTTTTGTAAGATTTGTTGCTAAACATAGAAGTTATAACTTCAGCATCATTTTTTTTGTTTAATTTGTCTGTTAAGTAAGGTAGTATTCCATTTTCTCAACCTAGTTCTGCAAATAACTCAAAAGTATTTCTTCTCATTGAAAATGGTCCAGTAACTCCATCAGTTTTATCTGCTGTACCATAAAATGCATTGAATAAATCAAAAGATTTATTGTCAGAATCATTAGTTGTATAACCTCAAGAAGAAACATAATCTTTATCTACTAAGTCATCTACTTTAGTTAATAATTTGATGTCATTTTGTTTTATAGTTTCGAATTTGTTGTGTGAACTTCGATCAGTAGAAACTTTTAAGAATAGTTTAGCTTTGTTTTCTTCAGTATCGTAAGATTGAGTTTTATGTTTATCAGTGTTTTTAGTTAAATTTAATTTTAATTCAGCTTCAATGTTTTCAAGAGTATAAATTAAACTCATTGCATTTTTTCATCTTGCTTGTAAGTCTTGAAAGTCTGAATAATCAAGTGATTGATTGCTTAATTTTCCAAGTTCTGAATCTGAGCTTATTGAAGTTAATCCTAAGAAAAATCTTGAATCAAAAAGATATTTTGCAAAATCAAATTTTAACATTTCTTCTTTTACATCTGTTCTAGGCTTGTGATTTTCAAAAAGTATGTTTTGAAGGTTATTTGAAATTTTACCTATAATAGTTTCAATTCCAATTTCTGTTAAAAATCTAGATTCTGTTAATTTAAAAACATCATCTTCGTTTGGAGTATTTTGTGTAGAAACACTTGTGCTAACAACATTTTTAGTTTCTTGTCAATAATCAAGAGTTGAGAAGAAGTCATATGAAGCTTCTTTAGTTTTATCTAGTAAATTTTCTTGTGTTGATCAAGTATTTTTACCATCTCATAATGAGTCAAAAATAAATAATTTATTTAATATTTGATTTTTAGTGCTTGTTGAAACTAAGTTATAATTTAACTCAAAAAATCCTTCTAATCTATCACCAAATTTTTTAAGTTTATTTTTTAATGCTTCTGAATTATTAGAAATTCTATCAGCTCCCATGTCAGAATGATCGTAGAATTTTTGATTTCCAAAAACTACAGCACCAATTGTATTAACTACAAATAAACCACTATTTTCTTGTCTAGCAGTTAAAAGTGTTGGAATTAAATGTCCAAATTTTGTTTTGAATTTATCAGAAGTTAATTTTTTTCACAATGTTGTCTTTGTGGTAATTTCTTCTTTGTTTTGTACATTTAATTTATTTTCTGGTTGATATAAAAAGCTTTTAATTTGTTCATTAAATCAATGATCAACTGTTGTATTTGCTTCTTTTTCTTTCACTTTTGCTTCTATAAAGCTAAAAAAATCTTTGCTAGAATCAATTTCAGGTCTTAAATTTTTTTCATAAAAATTAATAACATTTTGTGGGCTATAATCATCTGGTTGTTTAGAACCTATTTGAATAATAAAATCTAAAAATGACTTATTATCTTTTTGTAAATTTGGATTATCGTACAAAATAAATTTTTTGAAATTAAAATCTCCAATGTTGAAGTTATATCACTTATTAATGTATGTAAGAGCTAGTAAAATTTTAGATTGGTTTTGAAGTATTTTATCTTTGAAATTATCAGCTGTGATGTTTGATTTAGAATTTACTAAAATATCTTGAGCTAAAATAGGTCAAATAAGTTCTTTTACTCTTGATTTTTCTTGATTAAAGCTATTTTCTAGTAAATATTTATTTGAGTTTGCTATTGCTTCTTCACTACCATCAATAAATTTGTTACTGTCATTAAACAAAGTTGGAGAATAATTAACTTGATCAAAGTTTTTGTAAAGACTGTCATTTTTTAATGCATTTAAAAAATTTACATTTTGCTTAGCATAATTTTGATTATCTTTAGCTAAATTTGTCAATTTATCTTCAATTTGCTTTGTGATTTTAGCATTTTCGCTTGTTAAATCGTGAATTTGTTTTTGTGAATTTTGCAATTCTGTTACTTTTTTATCTTCTAATAACTTCAATTGTTGTTTAAGTTGTAAAATTTGCTCTTCTAGTGTTTTGTTAGAATCTACAATAGGTGTTTGTGGCGAAGAAGAATCTAGATTAAATTTTGAAGCATTTTGTAGCTTAACTTTAATATTTTCAACTTCTAATTGTAAATCAGAGATTAATTTGTCTTTTTGTTTCAACTCTTTTTGAGCCTGTTCGGAAGGTTGGTTGTTTTGCTGTGTTTGACCACATGCAGTTAATATTATTGGGCTTAGACCAAAAATGGAACTAAGCAATAAAATTGCTTGTCTCTTATTTTTGTACATAACATCTCTTTTCTTAAAAGAATATGAATAAACTTTAGTGTTTTTATTATTATTTTTAAATTATAATAAATTTTAATAAATAATTATAAACAAATTCTCTATATTTATGTAAAAAACACTGAATTTTCAGTGTTTTTTAAGCTATTTAATTTAATAATTAAATATCTAGTTTTGAAATATCGGTTAGATATAAAGCATATCTTGAAACATAAATATCAGAACCTACTTTTAAGTTTGGATTAAATTTAGTTAGGTTTTCTTTGGATTGGTATACAACTGCGAATTCAATATAATTATCTTTTTGGAAGGTTATTTCAATATGTGCATTTTCAAATGGAACATCGTGATCAGTTAAATAATAACCAAAATAATCACCATTTAAATTATCTAGCATTTCTTGTCTATTTTTTAAATCAGTTTTAGAAATAAATAATTTACCATTTGTTCCATCTGCATTTGCTGGTGTAGCATATATGAAATAATCTTGTGAGTTAGCACTAATTTTTGCAAAAGCTAAAGTTTTTGAAACTGGGAATTTCAATTTTTGATCTTGTGTAGTTTCTATATTTGTGAAGGTTGTTCCTGAATCAGTAGAAGCTTTTACTTTTAAAAATCCAGAAGTATTATTTTGACTAATAAATATTTTTCCTTCTTTGTCTTCAATTATTGTTGACTTAGTTGTGTTAGTTTGTTGTGCTTGTGTAAATTCAGGATTTGTACTACTTCTGTTTCAAGTTTTACCAAAATCATTTGAATAAATAAATAAACTCTCTGTGTTTGAAGCTTCTGTTTTATCTTCTGGATTAGATTCAGCAAATCAATAAACTGGGAAAACTAAAGTATTGTTTTTTAACATAGGAGCATTTGCTGAATCTGCTGGAGGTTTTTGATTAGTTAAGAAAACTCCATTACCTGAACCTGCAAATAAACCTCCTAAATATCTTGCTGATTTATCTTGTGTGTTTTCTTTGGGTTGATAGAAAGTATTTAGTTGAGAATTGATATCTTGAAGATTTGATCAAGTTTTACCATTGTCTTTGGATTCTAAAGTATAGAGTTTAATTCCTGCATCAAAAACGTACTTATTAACACTGTATTTTTGATTGTTTTCTGTTTTAGATACTTTGTAATCATAGATTGAACCATCAAGTTTTGTTGGTAATACTTCTAATTTTGCAAAAGTAAATTCGTTATCCTTACCTTCTACTGCTGTTGCTTCAACATCTTTATATACATTACCAGTTATTGTTCTAGTTTGAGGATTATAACTGTTGTCGATATAAATTTTTGTGTCAGTTAATTCAGAATCTGCTGTGATTTCATCAAAAGATTTATTTTGTGGTAATTTATAAACTTTTCATCAATTTTGTTCACCATTAAACACAATTGGTTTTGCTAAATATTTTTCATCTGTTGGAGTAAATGTTCCGTTTAGATATTTGTCAGCTTTATCTTTAGAATCTAGAATATAAAATCTTCTTCAATTTTTTAATGTTAGATTTACAAATTCAGCATGTGGTTTTTTATATCAAGCAACTGGATCAAAATCAGGTTGGCTTATATTAAATAACATAATTATTTTGTTGTTAGCAGGATTTTGTGCGTCTTTTACTTCAGCAAATGAAGGATTTTTTGCAATTCCACCATGAGCTTTACCACCTCCAACTGTAACAATTGGACTCACCTTCTCTGATCAAGTTCTTCCTTGGTCTGTTGAGAATGAAGAAACAATTTGAATTGTATTATTGCTGTCTTCATCACTGTATTTTCTTCCTTCTGATGCTAAGAATCAAGTTCCATCGGAAAGTTTTAATAAAGAAGGATTTGTATATGAATAATTACCAAAACTTAAGTTTTCTAATGGTTTTGTTATTGATAGTCTTTCAAGATTTCATTCTTTATCATCTGAAATGAAGTTTTTTAAATCAGATTGTGCATTTTGTCTTTCTTGTTCAATTGAAATAGGTTGTTGTATATTTTGAGTTTCAAGAGTTGGATCATTAGGATTTGGATTACCTACAGTATCTGAAGGATTTCCAGGTGTTGATGGATTTGAAGGAGTAGTTGGATTTGAAGGATTTGTTGGATTTGTTGGATTTGTTGGATTTGGAGTCACTGGATCTACTGCGTCGGTTGAGCCTTGATTTCTATAGCTATAAACTGGTGAATAAGCACAACTTACTATTGCTAAAACTGGAGCTACAAGAGCTAATGAAGTAATTAAAAATTTTGCTTTATTTGTTTTCATTTTTCTTCTTTTTCCTTCCTATTTTAGCACCAACGCAAATTTATCTACGTTAATTGAAGTACCTTTGTTGTTTCCAAATTCATCAAATTTATCTCTTGTTTCATAAGTCACTACAAACTCAAGATAATTACCTTTTCTAAAGGTAATTTCTAATTGTGAATTTAAAAATGGAGTATTTGAATCTGTGATATCAAAAATTTTCATTGGCTCTTTTAAATCACTTCCTTTGTATAAAATAATTTGCCCATTTTTGTTATCTGATTTTGGTGCAGTCATTAAGTAATATGTTTGATTATTTCATTTAAATACTGTAAATCCTTGAGCAAAATTTGTTTGATGATTTCTTGTTGATTTTAATTCAGTAAATGGAGAATCTTTTGCATTTTCTGCATTATTTATTGTGTAATAATACTCTTGTGATTCATCAACATCTGATGCTGTTGTAGCTACATCAACTTTTGGTATTCCACTTCCACGTGATTTATTTTGATATAAATACCCATCAGAAGATTCCACAATTGTAGAAAAACTTGTATTAGTTGTTTTTGTATCTTCTGGATTTTTAATTAATCTTTGTCAAGTGTTTCCATCATCATCTGAATAAATTCAAATAGCTTCATTTGACCGATGAACATCTTTTGGATTTCCTGAAGGTTTTAGTCTTCATAAATAAACAGGAAAAATCAATCTTCCATTATAACTACTATCAAACTGATTTTTTAGTTCAATTCCATTAGCTCCACCTGGATAAATTAATCCATAGTCATTTTGATTTGTAAAATCATATAAATTTAATTGTGAACTTAAATCTTTTAAATTAGATCAAGTTTTTCCGTTATCAAAAGATTCAAGAGAATACAACTGAGTACTTTGATCAAATGCGTAGTATTTTGAAGGTCTTGTTATTGTTTGATTTCCTACTTTAGCTTGTCCAAAGTCTTCTCTTGCTTGTGGAATATCATAAATTGAACCACTTAAATAAGAATCTAAATTAGCGGAATCTTCAAAACTATAAAACTCAGTAATTCCTGGAAAATCTTGTTGAAGTTGTTCTGTTGCTGCTCTATCTCTTTGTGCAAAATCAAGCATTTTTGGAGCTGTATCAGAATCTACTAAAGATGAGAAATCATAAACATTGCCTGTTATTGTTCTTGTTATTGGGTTGTAGTTATTATCAATAAAAAGATTTAAGTCTTCTAATTTTGTTCCTTCATCTATTTTTAATTTAAATTCATCAGAACCACTATCAACTGGAACATATTCGTATGAATCATCTTTAACTCAGTTATAAGCAGTGTTATCAATTATTTTATAAACTTTTCATCAATTAGTTTGACCATTAAACACAACTGGTTTTGCTACATATTTTTCCGCATTTGAAGTGTCTGCTTTAGAATAATAATCTGATCAGTCACTAAATTTATTAAAAATATAAAATCTTCTTCAATTTAACCCTTCGTTTACAAATTGAGAATGTTTATGTAAAAACACCGCGTTGTTAAAATCTGGTTGTGAAATTTGAAAAATGTAAATTAATTTGTTGTTTGATAAATCTTTTGTTTCTTTTGCTTCATTTTGATCATCAGTTTCGTTAAGTGGTCTTTGAATTTCAATAAATGAACCTCTATTTGCGATTCCAAAATTTGTATTTCCACCACCTACTTGAACTATAGTTTCTGGAGAAACTGTTTCTCAAGTTTTACCATCGTCTTTAGATCTCATCAAAACTGTTTTAGTTTTGTTAATAAGTCCTCTGGAAATTTGAGCTCTTTGACCAGAAGTTAAAGCTTGTGCATCAGCAGTTAAAATTAGACTTCCATCACTTAATTTTTTAACTACTCCTCTTTCAAAAGAATTAGCTCCAAAATTTCTTGCAACTAAAGGTGTAGAACTTGAAAGTTTTTTGATATTAAAAAATTTATTACCTTCAATATTTTTAAATAATTCTTCTTTTATTTTTGCTTTTTCTTTTAGAGAATCTGATAAAACAGAAGGTGTTAGACTACTGTCTTGATTGGAAGAAGTTGTTCCTGAAGTAGCTCCAGTTCCTGAAGTAGTTCCTTCTGTACCTGAAGTTGTACCAGAACCTGAATTTCCGCCGCCTGTTCCTGGATTAGATTCTGCTCCTGAACCAGAACCTGCTCCATTATCAGGAGAATTTGTCATGCCTCCTTGGTTTGCCGAATCACCTCTTTGACTTAAAACTGGTGAATGACCACAACTCATTAGAACTATTAATGGTGTAAATGCCAAACCAAAGATTGCTAAATATTTCTTGGATTTTGTCATATTTTTTCTTTCAGTTTTTTTATTTATTTGTTATATAAATACTTTCATTTTAAACTACGATTTTTAAAATGAACATTATTATTATTTTTTTTATTATTGAAAAAGTATATTTTCCCACATTTTCCAACACTTTTTTTTTTTTTTTGTTTTTGCTTTAAAAAGTTTTAAAAAATATCTTAAAAATGAATAAAAAATTAAAAGTGTTATATAATTATTGACCCTAATTTCCTGAATGAGCTTTTCATACAATTTGAGCTAATTCTTTGTTAGTTAATTTCTCTACTGCTTTTAGTCCTAACTTAACTGCATATTCTGCTGACTTGGCAGTTATTAAGTTTTTAGAAACAACAACGGGTTTATTTACAAAAAAATCTTTAGGTTTTTGTTGATTTGCAATTGGATAACCTACAAATTTATAGCCATTAATTAATCCTGTTTCATACATAGCATTTGGTGCATCACAAATCGCAAAGACTCATTTTTTGTTTTCTAAAAAATATTTAATTATTTCTAGAGTTTTTGAATCTTTTCGTAATTGTTGTGCTGCTCTGCCACCTGGAATATAAATTGCATCATAGTTTTCATAATTTAGCTTCTTTTTTGTTGCTAATTTTACTATTTCAAACTGTCCTAATGCTGTTGTTTGGTCTAAATTTAAATAACTTATTTTTTCAAATATTTTTGCTCTTTTAACTGTTGCTAAAAAACCCACTAATTCTAAATCCTGGAAATTTTCTAAAGCTATTACTAATAATTTCATAGCAAAATTGTAAAATAAAATAACAAAAACACTGAAATTTTTCAGTGTTTTTTGTATGTAAATTACATATATTAATTAAATTTCTCTGGATCTCTTAAATATAAACCATATCTTTCCACGTGAATGGAAAATCCATCAGTTAAATTTGCTATCGTTGATTTATCATCATTTGTAACATAAGTTAAAGCAAATTCAATGTAATTATCTTTTTGATAAAGTAGCTCTAATGCTGAGTATAAAAAGGGTTTTTGAGGTGCTGTAGCTTCAAAAATTGTTTGTTTGTTTGTAAAATCATTTTGATATAAGAAAATTTTTCCACCAATTCTACCTGGACCTTGTGGTGCTGAAATTAAAAAGTAATCTTTATTATTGGCACTAATTTTTAAAAATCCTTGTGCAACATAAGTATTGTAAGATTGTGAAGTTTCTTTTTTTACTGCTACCTGAGTTTGTGTTTTTAGTCCATCGTTTGAAACCATAACTTTAGGATAATTAGTTAGATTTCTTTGATTAGTAAAGATGTTTCCTTTTTCATCTTCATTTATTGTAGCTTCTGTGTTTGTATCAGAATTTAAGTTCGCTTTTTCATCATGAAGATGTCAAGTTTTGCCTAAATCTTTTGAGAAAATAAAGGTTTGTTGTTGTACTAATCTATTTTCACCACTTGTGCTTGGATTTCTGTTGATAAATCAATAAACTGGGAAAAATAGTGCTCCGTTTAGTTCTGCATTTTCTCCTTGTTGGTGTTTTAGTTGGATTCCATTACCTACACCAGCTAATAAACCTCCATAGTATCTAGCTTGATTTGTGCCGTCGTCATTTTTAACACTCATATTAATGTCGTTTAGATTTGTTCAAGTTTGTCCGTTATCATAGGATTCTAAAGAGTAAAGTTGTAATCCTCCATCAAAAGCATATTTTTTAAGTTTTTGATTTGATACATCGGCTCTTATATCAGCAAAATCATAAATTGAACCATCTAAATAAGGTTTTAAGTCTTGATCAAAAGTGTAAGTATTTTTATCTAAAGTGCTTGATTTTGCTTCTAAATTTTTATAAACATTACCTGTTATCGTTCTTGTTTGAGAATTGTAGTTATTATCTACATAAATTTTTGTATCAATCAAATTTGAAGTTTCTTTTACTTGTGAATAGTCAACGTTAAAAGGCAATTTATAAATTTTTCATCAGTTAGTTTGTCCATTGAAAATAATTGGTTTAGCTAAGTAATTATCATTTGCACTTGTATAAGTTCCATTTGCATAATTTGTAGTATCTGTTGTGGAATTAAATATGTAAAATCTTCTTCAATTGCGTAGTTGAGAATTTACTATTTCATTATGTGGTTTTTTATATCAATTAAATAGTGAAAAATCAGGTTGAGTAATATCAAAAATAAACATTAGCTTGTTTTTTGAAGGATCTTTTGCGTCTTCTACAGTTATAAATGAACCATCAACTGCAATTCCTGAGTTGTGTTTTCCTCCTCCTACTTTGACTATTGTTTGTAAATCAGATCAAGTTTTACCCTCATCAGCAGAAATTTTGCTAACTTGTTTTGTTATATTAAAACTATCATTTCAATTATATTCTCTAGCATCTGAGTTAATAATTAGTAGCTCATTTGGGAGTTTTTTAATTGCAGGAATATTAAATGAATGAACTTGTTCGGTAAAGCTTTTTAATGGAATAGAAGAAGAAATTTGTTTAATATTGTAGCTTAAATAATCACTAATTGTGGATTTAAGTTCTTGTTCATTATCTTGTCTTTGTTTTTCTAAAGCTTTTAAATCTACTTTTAGACTTAAATTAGAAGGAGCAACAACAGGGGTTTTAACTTCTGGTTTTGCATCATTTTCCTTCATTTTTGAAGGATTTTCTTCTGGTTTTTCTGGATTATTATTAGCTGGTGGAGTATTTGGAACTAAGGGATTATTTGGCTTAGTTTGCTCAGGATGAGTTGGTTGTGATGGCGGATTAGAAATTAAAGGTGGAGTTGAAACATTGTCTGAAGGCATAATTTTACGATTACTTAAAACAGGTGAATAAGCACAAGATACTAAAAAAGCAGTAGGAACTATAAAAGTTGTTAAAGTAATAAATAATTTTTTTGTTTTTGTAAATTTCATATGCTTGTTTCCTTTATTTTATAACCATTGCAAATTTGTCAACTTTAATGCTTTTTCCAGAAGATAAATTTAGTTTTTTAATATCTTCATATGTTTCATAAGCTACTGCAAATTCGAGATAATTTCCTTGACGGAATGTAATTTCTAAAGATGAATTGGCAAATCCAGTTGTTGCATCTGTAATTTCAAATGCTTTAATTGGATGAGTTAAATCTGTTCCTTTATAAAGGAAAATTGTTCCATTTGTAGTATTTGTTTTAGGTGCTGTAATTAGATAATAAATGTCGTTATCTCAATTAAACACAGCAAAACCTAAATTATTTTTTGATGAAAAGACATTGTTGTTATCAACAGGTAAATTAAATGTTTGTGGTGTTTGGGAAGTTATATTTGAAACATATGTCACACTTGGATGAGTGGTTGCGTTTTTCTTGTTTATGAATATTCTTCCTTTTTCGTCTTCAACAATGCTAGATTCAAAAGTACTTTCTTTGGTTGGGTCTTTAGCAAGTCTATGTCAGGTTTGTCCTTGATCATCTGAATAAATTCAAATAGCTGCTTGTTTTTGTTCATGTGTATTAGTAGTTGGATCACTTCAGGTTCATCAATAAACAGGAAATAGTATTCTTCCGTTTGCTTTTTTCTCAGCTGGATTTTGGTTTGTTAATTGAACCCCATTACCAGAACCTGAAATTAAACCACCAAAATAATGTCCTTGCTTTTGACCATCTTCTAAAGAAAGTTGAAAATCTAAGTCAGTTAAATTAGATCAAGTTTTTCCATTGTCATAAGATTCTAAAGAGTAAAGTTTTGAAGTAGCATCGAGTGCAAAAATTTTGGCTTTGTCAAAAACTTCTTTTCTAGTTTTTGAGTCTGTAATTTTATCCCAATCTTCTCTGTTTTGCTCTGTATCATAAATTGAGCCTGAAAGATAATTGGAAAGAGGTTCTTCGCTATCATAACTTCAAATTTCGTCTATTCAAGGGCTATCTTTTAAGAAATTACTAAAGGATTTGCCTTTTAATTTAATTTGTCTAGCTGGTACTTCTTCATATACATTTCCTGTTATTCTTTTGCTTACAGGATCGTAATTATTATCTAAATATGTATTGATATCTTCTAAATCAGTGTTAATATCTATGTTTTTAAAGGCTGTATGGGTTTTGACTTTATATATTTTTCATCAGTTAGGTTTACCATTAAATAAAATAGGTTTAGCTATGTATTTAGTGTCGTTAGCACCAGTTGTTCCGTTTTTATATTTTGTTCATTCATCTTTATTTTCGAAAATATAAAACTGTCTTCAGTTTATATTATCGTTTACAAACTCACCACGACGTGTTTTATATCAGCTGTAATTAAAATCAGGTAATCAGATGTTGAAAATGTAAATTAGCTTCTTTTCTGAAGGATTTTTTGGATTGGAGACTTCCACAAAAGAACCTGAATTTGCAACTCCTACATTAGCATCGCCACCACCTACTGAGACAATTTGATTAATATCATTATCTCATGTGTTTCCTTCATCTTTTGAAGAAATAAGAACTTGATCTATTCTGTTGTTTGTATCTTTATCGTTAAATTTTCTTCCATCTACACTTAATAAAAGATCACCATTATTAACTTTTTTAAGTGCAGGATTTACATAGGAATAATAACCAAATTCTTTAGATGCAAGTGGGGTAGAAGAAGATAATTTTTTAATGTTGTAATACTGACCTTCAAGCATGTTTTTATACAATTCTTGCTTGATTTTGCTTCTTTTTTCTTTTAAATCTTCTACAACAACTGGTTTTGAACCAACTGAATCTGGATTTTTAGTTTCTGAAATAGGATCAGTTTTATCGATTGAGTCTTCAAATTCCTTTAATTTAAACACAAGAACATCAATTCCTGTTTGTACTAAAACTTCATTGATTTTAGCTTGGCTTAAATTATTTTTTACTTTTGGAATTCAATATTCGATGGCGGACTTAACTAAAGGATCTGCACTTGCTTTTAGTTGTAAATCCTTTATTTTGCTTCATTTTTCTTCTAGTTTATTAAACTTAGCTTCAAATTCTTCTTTAGTTGGAACAATTTGAGAATGAGTATCAGCTTCGGGTTTATTTTTTGTAGTAACTGGTGTTGTTTGTGTAGTTTGACCAGTTTGTGTTTCTTGTCCAACTTGAACTGGATTAGTTGAAGTAGTTTTATTATTTGGATCATCTACAGGATTGCTTACAACAGGTGCAGAACTTGTTTGATTGTTAATATTTATTTTTCGATTACTTAGAACAGGACTATAAGCACAACTTAAAAAAGTGATGGCAGGCAAAAATATTAGTCCTATTGAAGTTAATAAGATTTTATACTTTTTCATTTTTTTCTCATTTTGTCTTAAATTTGACTAAGAAATCGATTAATTAGCAACTTAATTTTAAAAGTGGAAATCACGTTGTGTCTTCATTCTTGAACACTTTTTTTTTTTTTTGTTTCGGAAGTTTTTTATAAAATCATTTTATTTATGTTTTGAAAAAATATAAAAAGTAATAAAATTATTTGCTGTGATATTTAATGAGCTATTTTTAGAATATAAAATTGACACATTAAATTAAAAACATTGTTTTCGCTGTACTATTTAGGCATTTGAGCATAAAAAAACACTGAAGAAATTCAGTGTTTTTCATTATTGAATATTGAATTATTTAATAATTTCAGTAACTGTTCCAGCACCTACAGTTCTTCCACCTTCACGGATTGAGAACTTGGTTCCTTGTTCAACAGCGATTGGAGCTATTAATTCTACAGTTAAGTTTACATTGTCACCTGGTTTAACCATTTCAACACCGTCTTCGAATTTTACTCCTCCGGTAACGTCAGTTGTTCTAAAGTAGAATTGAGGTTTATAGTTAGGGAAGAATGGTGTGTGACGTCCACCTTCTTCTTTTTTAAGAACATAAATTGCAGCTTTAAATGTTGTATGTGGAACAATAGTTTTAGGTTTTGCAATAACTTGTCCTCTTTCGATTTCGTCTCTGTTAACTCCTCTTAAAAGAACTCCGGCATTATCTCCTGCCATTGCTGATTGTAAGTTTTTGTTGAACATTTCAATTCCTGTAACAACAGTTTTTTTAGGTTCTGCTTTATATCCAACTATTTCCACTTCTTCGTTTAATTTAACTTGTCCTCTTTCAACTTTACCTGTAGCAACAGTTCCTCTACCTGTAATTGTGAAAACGTCTTCAACTGCCATTAAGAATGGTTTTTCTAATTCTCTAACTGGTGAGTCGATGTAGTTATCAACTGCATCCATTAATTCAAGAATTTTTGCTTCTCATTCTGGTTTTCCTTCTAAAGCACCTTTAGCTGATCCACGAATGATTGGAGTATTATCTCCGTCAAAGTCATATGAACTTAATAAT
Organism: Mycoplasma sp. 1654_15; assembly: GCF_012516495.1. Lineage (NCBI taxonomy): Bacteria > Bacillati > Mycoplasmatota > Mollicutes > Mycoplasmatales > Mycoplasmataceae > Mycoplasma > Mycoplasma sp. 1654_15. Next base: position 189,347 of record NZ_CP051214.1, on the reverse strand, counting down.
TCTCTAACTTCAACTTCTACTAAGTCAACCATTTCGTCTTCACCTTGTAGCATATCTACTTTATTTAAGAAAACAACGATTTTTGGAACACCAACTTGTTTTGATAATAAGATGTGTTCTCTTGTTTGAGGCATTGGTCCATCTGTTGCAGCTACTACTAAGATAGCACCGTCCATTTGAGCTGCACCTGTAATCATATTTTTAATGTAGTCAGCGTGTCCTGGACAGTCAACGTGAGCATAGTGTCTTTTGTCTGTACTATATTCGATGTGAGCTGTGTTAATTGTAATACCTCTAGCTTTTTCTTCTGGAGCAGCATCGATTGAAGCATAGTCTTTAGCTTCTGCTAATCCTTTTTTAGATAAAACTGTTGAAATTGCAGCTGTTAATGTTGTTTTTCCATGGTCAACGTGTCCAATGGTTCCAATATTAATATGTTCTTTACTACGGTCAAAATCTTTTTTTGCACCTGGTTTTTGTACTGCCATGATTTTTCCTTTCAGTGTTAATTTAATTTATTTTAAAAAATTCTAAACGCGTTTAAAACCACCTATGAATAGCCTTTCAACTATTTCCCATCCACACACGTTATAAAATTGCTTAATAGCAAAAATTAAGTAAAGTAATTTTACCAAATTTTTACTTTTTTTCAAGTATTTTGTAAGTCTTGATAAACAAAAAAATATTTATAAACTTACTTTGTTTCGAACAATTCTTGATAAATTTGATCATATTTTTCTACAGGAACAAAACGAATTTGTTTTTTTACTTCTTCTGGAATATCAACCAGATTTTTTTCGTTGTGTTTTGGAATATAAATGGTTTTAATTCCTTTTTTATATGCTCCTAAAGATTTTTCTTTTAAACCACCAATTTCAAGAACTTTTCCTCTTAAAGTAATTTCTCCTGTCATAGCCACTTTTGAACTAACACGTTTTTTTGTAAGTGCAGAAATTATTGCAGTTGCAAAAGTAATACCTGCTGAAGGTCCATCTTTTGGTACTGCTCCTTCTGGAACGTGGATGTGAATTTGGTTATTATCAAAGTCAAAATCTATTCCGAATTTATCAGCATTTGATCTAACATAAGTTAATGCGATTTGTGCAGATTCTTGCATTACATCTTTTAAACGACCAGTTAATTTAATATCACCTTTTCCTGGAACACAAGTTACTTCAATTTGTAAAGTAGAACCACCAACTGAAGTATAAGCAAGTCCAGTAACTGAACCTATATGTGAAGTATTTTCTTTTTCTTCTTGAGTATATTTAATTCTTCCTAATAGCTTTAAAACTTGTTCTTCATCAACTAGAAAGTCTTCATTTTCTTCTATTTTTTTATCTAAAAGAAGCATAATTATTTTTCTTGCTAGTTTTTCAAAAACTCTTTTAAGTTGTCTTACACCAGATTCTAAAGTATAGTGTCTTATAATGAATTCTATTGTTTTATTGTTGATTTTAAAGTGTCTTTTATCTAATAAATTTTCAGAAATTACTTGTGGTAATAAATGGTGTTTTGCAATTTCGATTTTTTCTAAAAATGTATATGAACTTAGTTCAAGAATTTCTACACGGTCTATTAAAGCTTCTGGAATATCGTTTATGTAGTTAGCAGTAGCTACAAACATAACTTGAGAAAGATCATATTCCATTTCTAAATAGTGATCTTGGAAATATTTGTTTTGTTCAGGATCGAGAACCTCAAGCATAGCAGAAGCTGGATCTCCTTTAAAGTCTGAACTCATTTTGTCTATTTCATCAAGTAAAATTAATGGATTAGAAACTCCGGCTTTTTTAATAGCTTGAATAATTTTACCTGGCAATGCTCCTACATAAGTTCTTCTGTGTCCACGAATTTCTGACTCATCTCTTAAACCACCAAGAGAAATTTTGACAAATTTTTTACCAATAGCTTCTGCTATAGATTTTGCTATTGAAGTTTTTCCTGTACCTGGAGGACCTACAAGAGTTAAAATTGGCATATTAGAATAATTATTTAGCTCTTGTGTTTTTTTGCTAGAAAAAAGATTGGAATCTATAGCAAAATTGTTCTCAATGAAGGATAAGTTGTTTGAATCTTTGTCTTTTTCAAATTTTTGTTTTCTGTTGATTAAGGTTGCTAGATACTCAATAATTCTATCTTTTACTTCATTTAAACCATAGTGTTTTTTAGATAATGCTGTTTTTGCATCTTCTAAATTCAAGTGATCTAGTGATACTTGTCTTCAAGGTAAAGCCATTATTGTATCAATGTAAGTTTTAGAAATATTTGACTCTGGAGAAGTTGTCATCATTCCTTTGATTCTTCTTGATTCATTTATAAGTGTAGAAATTACTTCTTTTGGAAACTTAGCTTTTGCTTTATCTGTTTTTAAGATTTGTAAAAGTTGATTATCATATTGTTGATCATCACCTAACTTTTGACGTATAGTTTTTATTTTTTCTCTTAATATAAACTCTGTTTGTTGTTTATCAAGATTTGATTTCATTAGAGTATCAATATCTTTATCAATATCTCTAAATAATCTTCTATATCTTCTATACTTCATAATTAGTTTCATTTTGTCAATGTAATTATTTAGTTCAAAGATATTATAGCTTTCTAAAAAAGTAAAAGATTCATCACTTGCAGCACCTATTATAGCATTTATTAAAATCTGATTTGGTGTTTGCAATTCTTCATCTATTAACTTTTGAACTTCAAAATCTGAAGAAACTTTATTAGAAAATAAACTAAGTCTCACTTTTAAACGTTCATCTTTTAAAAAGTTTAAAAATTTTGTTATTTGTGATACTTCTAAAGCTTCTGGTGAAATTGTTTCTTTAGTAGGTTTAACTACAGCATCAACAAAATGAATACCTTCTGTATCTTTTTCAAGACTAATAACATTTACTTTTTCTAATACCTCAAACTCTAATTTTGTAGAAACAGCTTTTTCTTTATTATTTTCTTCTACTAAATAGCTAACATTGTCGTTAACTACTTTTACTAATGATGCATATTTTAATATATCATCAATAGAACTAATAACCGATGGTTGTGCTGGTGTAGTATAAACAATTACTAACTTTGTTCCTTTTAGTGTTCCATCTGGTGATTCTCTTCTTATTGATTCTAAAATCTCTAGAGTTTTTGGGTTCGATATAAGTTTGGAATGAATAAAAGGTAAACCATTTTCTTGTGGAAAATTTGCAGTTGCATCAGAAATTCTTGGAAAGAAAATTTTATTTTCTTCCACTATAAATTTGAATTTTTGATTTGTTGTTTTTTTAGCTTTAGTTGTCATTTTGTTCCTTTTTGAAGTTTTTTGCATTAATGTTTATAATTTTACCAAAAAATAGCACTAAACACTAAAAAGTGCCAAAATTTGTTAATATTTGAAGTTTTTTTTCAGTTTTGAGTGATTTTTTACTATTACAGTGTACATTCCAAAAAACAAAATTGAAGTAACTGTAAAGTTTACCAAGTTAAAAGGAAAATATAAAACAAATGCTCAAAGAAAATAATTTAGAGACAAAGAAAAAGTTTTTAATACTTTATCTGTGTTTCATTTTTTTGCTAAATCAATAGGTGAAATGTTATTTGTTAATTTATATAATTTAAAAAATACAGGAGTAAAAAATAAAGCATTTAAAATTGTTAGTAATAATGAAGTAACAATAGTAGAACATAGCAAATTTAGAAACAAATTTTTATATAATTTTTTCTTAGAATTTGAACATTGACTTTCCGTAGAAATGCTTTGTTTTCCTTCGTTTTTGAAGATAAATTTATTTAATAATAAAAAAAGAAAAATAAAAATGGCGCTAGAAAAAAGTAAGATAAAATTACCAAAATAATCAATATCTAAGCTTGCTGAAGGAACAATAAAAGGACCTAAAACAAACCTTATTACGAGAACGGCTACACCACATAAAGTATTTGCAATTACAAAAATCGGAAGAATAAATAAAGTCGATAAATCGACTTTAAGACCTATACTACTAACTACTGGTCAAGTAAAAAATTTTTGGTGCGATAACACAAAGAAAATAAGAGAAAGTGCTAAAAACACACCGGAAACTGTTATATTAAAAACAGTGGATTTGTGAAATCTAGAAGATCATTTCATTTTTGATTTTATTTTGTGCCAAAAATTCTATCTCCTGCATCTCCTAAACCTGGAACAATGTATTTTTTCTCATTTAAGTGAGAATCAACTGCAGCTACGTAGATATTAACATCTGGGTGTTTTGCTTCTACTGCTTTTATTCCTTCTGGAGCTGCTACTAAATTAACTAAAGTAATATCAGTAAATCCTTCTTGTTTAACAAAGTCAATTGCTTTAATAGTTGAATTTCCTGTTGCTAACATAGGATCTAAAATGAAGATTTTTGAAGACTTTTCTACTGTTGGAAGTTTAAAATAATAGCTTTTAATTTCAAAAGTAGTTTCTTCTCTATAAAGTCCTATATGTCCAACGTGTGCTGTTGGTACTAAGGATAAAATTCCTTGTAACATTCCAAGTCCAGCTCTTAAAATAGGAACTAAAACAATTTTTTCATCTAATTGTTGTCCGTGGTGAATGCTGTTTGTTGGAGTTTTAACATGTAATGGTTTTGTTTTGTAATCTCTTAAAATTTCATAAACCATTAATGAAGAAATTTCTTCTAATAACATTCTAAAAATGTGATGTGGTGTGTTTTGATCACGCATTTTTGTTAATTTAGTTTCAATAATTGGATGAGTTAGAATTTTTAACATTTTTTTAATTTTTCCTTTTCTTTTAGTATAAATTTTCTGATTTTTTGCAAATTTTTTGAATTATAAAAGAAAATTAAAAAAATCCTAATAAATTATTTTTTCTTTTTCTGAAGTAAGTGAAAATATTGTTAAAGATGAAGAAGTACCAAATCTAGTAGCTCCTAATTTATAGTAATTTTCTAAATCGGAAATAGATTTTATTCCGCCTGCTGCCTTAATCTGAACTTTGTCACCTACTACTTCTTTAATAAGTTCAATATCATCTGCAGTGGCTCCTCTATAGGAAAAACCTGTTGAAGTTTTTACAAAGTCAGCTTTTGCAATCATAACCAATTCAGCTGCTTTTTTTATTTCTTCTTTAGTTAAAAGTGCTGTTTCAATAATTACTTTTAAAACTTTATTTCCAATAGCTTTTTTAACTTGTTGAATTTCATTTAAAACATAGTCATAAACTTTTTCTTTAAATTTTCCTACATTTATAACCACATCGATTTCAGTAGCTCCGTGCTCAACTGCTAATTTTGCTTCAAAAACCTTTGTTTGTGTATTGCAAGCTCCTAAAGGAAAGCCAACTACTGAAATTATGTCTAAATCAGAATTTGCAAGTTTTTCTTTAGCTAATTTTACTCAACTAGAATTTATACAAACACCTCTAAATCCATATTCCTTAGCTTGAGAAATAAGTTTTATTATGTCTTTAGAAGTAGCTTCTGGTTTTAATAAAGTGTGGTCAATCATTTTTTTATAATCAATCATTATCCAAGTCTTTCTAAAATGAGTTTTTGTTTTTTTGGTTTTTGTCTAATAACATAAGCTTTTTGTAATTCATCTTTAAGTTGTTCATCAATAGGATTAGATGAATAAAGAACAAAAAGTACTTCATTTTTCTTTACAAAATCATTATTTTGTTTTTTAAGTTCTATTCCTGCTTCATAGTCTAAAGCTTGTTCTTTAAATTGACGTCCAGCACCTAATAAAACAGCAACTTGACCAAAGATTAGAGCTGATGTTGTTTCTAGAAAACCTTCTTGTTCTGCTTTAATTTCTAACTTGTATTTTGGCTGTCAGAATTTAGTTGATTTTAAAAGATTTACGTCACCGCCTTGATTTTGAACTAACTCATAAAATTTTTCAAGAGCTTTTTTGCTTCTTAAAACTTCATAAACTTTTTCTCTTGCTTCTTTTTCAGTAAGCTTTTTATTAACAAGCATCATCAATTCTACACAAGATAAAACACTAATTTCTTCCAAGTCTTTTGGACCTTCTAAATTCAAGGTTTTTATAGCTTCAAGTACTTCATTTTTATTTCCAATCATCTTACCTAATGGCGAAGACATATTTGTTATATGAATGTGTACATTTTTCTTAAATTTTCTTCCTACCTCTATTAATTCTGTTGCTAATGCTCTTGCACTTTTTAAATCTTTCGTAAAAGCGCCGTTTCCACATTTAACATCTATTAATATGGCGTCTGCTCCTGTTGCAATTTTTTTTGACATTATAGATGAAGCTATTAGTTGAATTGAATCAACAGTTCCTGTAACATCACGAAGAGCATAAATTTGTTTATCAGCTGGTACTAAGTTTTTGCTTTGACCAATAATACTTAAATGTGTTTTTTGAATCTGATTAATAAATTGTTTGTCAGATAAAACTGTATTAAATCCTGGAATAGATTCTAATTTGTCAATTGTTCCACCTGTGTGACCTAGACCTTTTCCACTCATTTTTGCTACATTAATATTTAAGGCTGCTAGAATTGGACCAATAATTAAAGTTACTTTATCACCAACTCCACCAGTTGAGTGTTTATCAACTTTTGGTCCTTTTATACTTGATAAGTCAAGTACTTCTCCAGATTCTACAAACGATTTTGTTAAAAAATAAGTTTCTTTTTTATCTAAGCCATTCAAGAGAATAGACATCAAAAAAGAAGACATTTGATAATCTTTTATTTGACCAGAAATGTAGGAATTTATAGCAAAATCAAACTCTTGTTGGCTGATTTTTTTGTTATGTACTTTTTTATTTATTATTTCTAAAATATTCACGATTTTACTTTATTTCTAAAGCTATTTCCATCATTTTTGTAAATCCATTTTGTCTTTCTAATGGATTTAATTCTTCTTTAGTGATTAAATTATCTGAAATTGTTAATAAACTAGCTGCTTGTTTTTTTAATAATTTTGCAACAACAAAAAGTGCAAAAGATTCCATTTCAACAGCAGAAGCTTCTGTAAGTTTAATTGTAGTTTCAAGTGGTCTTTGTGAATAAAAAGCGTCAGTTGAATGTACTCTTTCTAAAGAAACATTAACTCCTTTTTTGTTAGCAATTGATAGTAAATCAGCAACTAAATCTTTATTAGATTGAATTACATGTTTTTTCTTACCTAACATTAATTTAGCAAAAGAACAAGTATCAGAAATTGCTTCTTCTGCAATTAAAATATCATGTACTTTTAAATCTTCTCTATAACTTCCTGCAGAACCAATTCTTATTATTTTCTCAACATCATAAAATTTAAATAATTCATAAGCATAGATTCCAATTGAACCTGTACCCATTCCTGAAGCTGCTACAGTAATTTGTTTTTCTTTATAAAAACCTGTGTAAATGAATACATTTCTCACTGATGAAACTAATTCAGCATCTTCTAAATAATTTTCAGCTATAAATTTTGCTCTTAATGGATCTCCTGGCATTAAAACTATTTTAGCTATTTTTTCTTTTTCAGCACTTATATGTGGTGTCATATCTTCCTTCATTGTTTTTATGTTTAAAATTTAATTTATTAATATTAAAAATTAATAATTTTATATATTAGCACAAATTCAAAAAAAATTATTAAGAAACAGCTCTAGAATTATAACTTTGTTATTTTCATTCAGAATTTTGTTGCTGTTTAACACGAAAACAAAATGATTTTTCTCAGAAAAATAAAAATAAAAGAAGAAAAAAGAAGTACCAAATGTAAAAAATACTAAAAAACTTTGTGTTTGTTGAAAAATACAAGTAAGTTAAATATGAACTTATTAAAACCCAGATTATTAATAAAAAATACCATCATATTTTTATTTCTTTTAAAAATTTTGCTTTACAAAAATCTTTATGAAATCTTCTATCAGCTAAAAATGAATTTTTTATTCCTAATTTAAACCGTCAAAAGAAGAAAAAAGGAAGAAAATTGAAGCAAATAGTAACTAAAGTTAAAGAAAGTTTAAATATTAAATTCGTAATATTTTTTTGCGATAATCCAAAGTAAAAGTACATCGATTCTACTAAGGAAGCAATTAGAAATAAGATTGAAATAATAAAAAACAATTGGTGAAAAATTTTCTTCATTTTTATAGCTTTTTATAATTCAGCATTTTCTGGATTTTCTTCTTTTTCTTGAACTTTATCTTCAATTTCTTCTTCTCTTTTATCTTCAGGTGATTCTTCTTTTTCTTCTTGAGTATCTTCTAGTGTTGTTGAATTTATTGGTAATTCTTCTGAAGAATTAGATGGTGATTCTGAAACTAATGAATCTATTGAAAGTTCTTCATTTTCCTTGCTATTTTCATTATTTTCTTGAATTTGTTTCTCTAATTCTTCTTTTTCTTGTAATTTGAAAACAGCTTCTATAATCATTTGTTGTTTATAATCAAAATCTAAATTTTTATTGATATTTAAAGTATCACCATTTTTAAGGGTGTAAATTTCAAATTCTTGATCTTCAGGGTTTTCTTTTACAGTAGAAAGAATTTGTTGAGTTTCTTCATAAAGCAGATTTAAACGTTGTTGTTTTTGTTCATATTCAAGGTTTAATTGTTGAATATAAGCTTCATTTTGTTGAATTACTTGTTGTACTATTTCAGCAGGGGTATCTGCGTTAAAGCTAATAATTTGACCATTTGAAAGTTGGTAATCCACTGTTTCGTTTTTTCTAGCATTTGCGTTGTTAAATAAAGATAAAACTGCTTGATATGCACTTTCATTTATTAAAATTTCAAACTTTTTAGTTGCTTCTTCAGTGAAAATTTGATAAGGATTTTTTTGTGAATACTGAACTAAATTAGCAGATGAACGTAATTTATCAATTGTATCAATGTGCCCTTTTCACTTTGTATCCAAAGCAGATAAAATAATGTGTCTTTCTTCAGCAAAATAATTATCTGATAAATTTTGTTTTAATTGATATTGAATAGTTTCAAAATATATTTTGTTTAAAGCTTTTTCAAGAACTTCTTTTAAATCTTCGTAATGATATTTTTCTAAATTTAACTCTGCAAAATCATAATGTGTTATTCTTGATAAGTTATCATTTAAAAAAGCTACTAAATTAGTATAATTTACTTCTTTATTGGATTTAATTATAAAATCATAGCCCAAAATTAAATCAACGGTTCTAGAAATCATTCTTTGAATATAATGATCAAAATTTGTTGATTCTAGAAGAATATCTCTTTGTGTATAAATTAAATCTCTTTCTTGTCTAATAACATCATCGTAACTTAAAACTGACTTACGAGTATCGAAATTAAATCCTTCAATTTTCTTCTGTGCACGAAGCAAAATGCTATGAATTGTCTTTCCTTTTATAGCTTCATCACCTTGTTCACTATAAGCATTTTGAATGTGCTGAAAATTAGAAAATCTTTGTAATAAAGGATCTTCAATTGAAATAAAAAATCTTGAATAACCAATATCTCCTTGACGCCCAGAACGCCCTCTTAATTGATTGTCAATTCTTCTAGCTTCTGCTTTATCTGTTCCTAAAATATACAATCCGCCGAGTTCTAAAACTCCTTCACCAAGTTTAATATCTGTTCCACGTCCTGCCATATTAGTAGCTATTGTAATAGCCCCTTTTTGACCAGCTTGTGAAATAATTTCGGCTTCTTGTTCATTTTGCTTAGCGTTTAAAACTGTATGATATAAATTTTCTTTATCTAACAAGGCAGAAAGTGTTTCAGATTCATTAACTTGTGAAGTACCAACTAAAATGGGTTGTCCTGTTGCATGAATTTTTTTAATTTCATTAATAATTGCTTTATTTTTAGCTCTTAATGAAGCAAAAATCAAGTCTGTATCATCTTTTCTTCTAATTGGTTTGTTTGTAGGAATTACATTTACACGCATATTGTAAACATCAATAAATTCTTGCTCTTCAGTTTTAGCAGTTCCTGTCATACCACAAAGCTTTTTAAACAATCTAAAAAAGTTTTGATAAGTAATAGTAGCTAATGTTTGTGTTTCAGGCTCAATTTCTAAATTTTCTTTAGCCTGTAGCGCTTGTTGAAGCCCTTCAGAATAAGATCTTCCTTGCATCACACGACCTGTAAATGGATCAACTAACTCAATTTTTCCATCTCTAACAATGTATTCAACATCACGCTTCATAACTTTGCAAGCACGTAAAGCATTTTGTACTCTATGAACTAGTTCTGAATTGTCAATTTCGTATAAATTTCTTACCTTAAAAAACTTATTTGCTTTGTCAATTCCTTGATCGTTTAGTTTAATTCCTTTAGTTTCTAAATCAATGTAAAAATCTTCGTCTTTTAAAGTATTTACAAACTGATTTGCAGCTAAATAAATTGAAGAATTATGATTTTGTCCACCTGAAATAATTAATGGAGTTTTTGCTTCATCAATCAAAATTGAATCAATCTCATCGATTAAGCAAAAATTAAGGCTTCTTTGCACTTTTTCTTCTTTTGAGAAGACCATATTATCTCTTAGATAATCAAAACCTAGTTCTGAGTGAACAGAATAAGTAATATCAGCTGAATACATTAATCTTTTGGTTTCGTTATCTAAACCTACTTTATTAATACCAACTGAAAGACCTAAAAAATTATAAACTTGACCTGTTTCATGGGCATCACGTTCTGTTAAATATTCATTAACTGTAGAAACAATAACTCCTTCACCTGCTAATGCATTTAAGTAAACAGGTGCAATTGAAGCAATAGTTTTTCCTTCACCTGTCTTCATTTCAGCTACAGATCCAAAGTCTAAAATTAAACCACCTAAGATTTGTACATCATAAGGTTTTTTACCCAAAACTCTTTTTGTAGCTTCTCTGGCTACAGCAAAAGCTTCTACTCTAATGTCAGCTAAAGTCTCACCTGCAGATAAACGTTTTTTGAATTCGTATGTTTGATTCATCAATTCGCTATCTGACATATTAGAATATTTGCCAGTTAAATCATTAATTTTTTTTAATAATCTTTGAGCGAATCTCATTTCTGAAGAAGTGGAAAAAAACTTTTGTATTGCTTTCATAAAATTCCTGTAGTTAATGAAAATATCTTATTAAATGTATGAAATATATATAAATATTGTTTTATAAAGTTATTTAATTATAAATTAATAAATTAAAAACAAAAATTATAAACCTAGAATAACAAATCACAAATTAAAGGTTTTAAAAGTTTTGTTCAAAAATATTGAAAATAAAAAAATTATGTTGATGTAAAAGTTAAAAAAATAATAAAAATTAAACAAGTCAAAAATGTTGCAATTCCACTTAATATATGTATTTAATTTTTATTTATAAACATATGCAAAATAAAAATTTTTTAAAGTTTTTGAATAAATAAATTACATTTTTATAAATATTTTACACAACAAATTTGTAAGCAACTAATGATGCTTTAAAAATAAAAGCAATAATATTATTTAAAATTATTTTTATTAACGAGTACAAAAAATGATTTAATTTTAGTTTATTTTTCTTTTAAAATGTGGAATAAAGATGTGTCAAATGAATATTTTTTTAATTTTATAAATTAAGAAATTTGGGAAATTACAAAATAATTTTGAAACAATAAAAAAAGATATATAATGACTAAAAATACATTTAATTAAAAACTTATAAAATAAAAACAAAAAAGAGGGATATATTTAATAAAAATGATATAAAAATTTATTAATTTTCATCTTTATTTTGTTTTTTTAATTATTTTAAGTAAAAAATTAATTTTAGAAAGAACTTTAAAATGAGAAGGAAAGTAAAAATTTTATTGCTTGGTTTGTGTATAACATTAAATGTTTCTTTATTTGGTTGATTTACTTACAAAATGATATACAAATATAAAAGTTATTCACAAACAGAACAAGTAAATTTTTTTGATAAGAATCTTAAAAAGATTGAAAAAAATTTTTCTACTTATCAATCAAAATATTTTATGAATTCTTACTGAGTATCACAAGATACTCTTCTAAGTACTGATGAATTAGGACGTAATCCAAATAATCCTGTTTGACCCAAGAATCAAGTTCCTAGAGATTTTGAACTCAAAAAGCAAATGGAAAAAAATAGAACAATATTTAACAATTTTATGGATAAAATTGATAAAAATAATAATATTTTAAAATCAATGAAAGATTTCGAAGAATTAGATTCTGAAATTTTAGTTCCAGTATTTAAAAAATATTTTAGTAAATTTTTTCCTTCTGAAACTACTGAACAGATTTTGGAAAAATACAATATTTATTATTCTATTAAAAATTACAACCCGACTTTGCAATACATTAATAAAAATCAAATGGGCTGATGAGTTTTTGATGGTTTAATATCTAAAAAACTATACTTTATTGATCCTGATTATTTTATTCGTTATCACAATGATTCTTTACCTTATTTTGGGGCTCAAATTAGTATAGTTGCCTTTATAAAAGAAGAAGAAATACATTTTTCTGAAACTACAAAACCTGAAACTATAGTGAGGGAAATATACTCTAATTTTTGATTATTATAATTACAAATCATAAATTATTGTATTGATAAAAAACAATTATTTTTTAAGTAATATAATTTACAAAATTTAAAACTTTTTTTATAAGAAAATTTTTTATAAATAGTGGGTTAGTATTTAAAAAACTGATTTTAATTATAAAAAAATGCAATTTTGAAATTAAAAAAAATATTAATGTACTATTTGTAAAATAATAAATTTAAAACAATAAGCATAAAAAGATTAATTTTTATAAAAAAATAAAGAAAATATCAAGATTTAAAATTACTAACTCAAATACTTTTATAATTTTTATAAATAAAATCAAGTACAATATTTGAAAATTCAGTAAAAGACATTGGAGCAATTACTTATACAATGAAAAGGAATTCATAATAGAATTTTAATATGACAATAAAATTGAAAAAAACTCTTTGAATTATTTTTTTACTTTTTCCTATTGCTTCTTTTTTGATATCTTGTAATAAAACTAATAGTACTAGTTTTATCAAAAAAACAGATGAGAACAAAAATAATAAAAATTCTTCAAATAATCTAAACTCTCAGCATTCAACTATAGAAAATACAAATACTTCTTCAAATACTGAAAATAATTTAGAAAACAACTTTTCTAAAGATTTACAAAAGTTTAAAAATAAAGAAACAATTGAAGAAAAAATTAAATTATTTGATTCACTTTTTTTAGGTGACTATACAAGATTATGAAATCCTTATTTACAAAAGTTTAAAATTAAATTTTATTGACTGTCTTATTATAGTAATTATATTTTTGAAAAAGGACAAATATCACCAGAAGAAAAAGAGTTTTTAAAAAATGAAGAAGAAAAACAAACAATTTTGGCTCCGCGAAGTGATTATGATAACATAATAAAAATTAAAGATTTACAGGATGTAAACAAATTAGATAAATCCAGAATACTTCCTACTTTAAATAAATATATTACTGATAGTTTTCCTAATGAAAAAATAAAGGATGTTATATTAAAAAATAATATTTATATTTTGAAATTTTATAATCAACTTGACTTAACTGAACCTAAATTTGATTATTTTACTTCATTTTATTCAGTATTACCATTTTTTAAATCTGTAGACAATTTAAAGAAACTTTACATAATAGACTGAATCAAAAATAATGGAAATATAGTAATGCTTGTGGAAAACAATTCTATAGGTCATGTGGGTGAAAACATTGTAATATTTGCCATACCAAAAGATCAAAATATTAGTTTATTTCCTTCTTATGATATAGCTGATATTGTTAAAGATATTAGTAAATAAAAGATAAAAATCCTTCAAAAAAGAAGGATTTTTAAATTTTCAACATAGTAATTTTCTTTTAAAAATTTAGTTAAGTTTTAAAATAATGAGCCAAAAAATTAAACTTTTATTATTAATAGTTTTTATGATATAATACAAAAATTAAAATTTAAATTATAGAAAAAATATAAGATAGGAAGGTAAAATGAAAAAATTAAAGAAATTTCTAAAATTATTCATAACTGCTGGAATTTTTGTTTCACCAGTTTTTTATTTATTCGCTAGTTCAACTAGCATAATCAAGCAATTTAAAAACAATAACGAAGAGTTTGCATCATTAAATTTTTCAAGTGAAAAATTTGCAATTAATAACTGAAATTTTTCAGTTAAAAATACAATAGATGAAGATTTAAAACAATATATAAATGAAGCAAATAAATCTATTGAATTAAAAATTTATTTAGATATTTATAGAGAAACGGGAAATTTGGAACAAAGAATTAATACTCTTGTAAATAAAATCAAATATGAATTTAAAAATAGCAATATAAATTGAAAAGTTGAAACAAGTAAAATGTTACCAATAGCTTGATTTTATTTCGATAATGTTGAACAAGCTTCAAATTTTGTCAAAACAATTGACAAACTAGATTATGTTTCAAGAATTGTTTTTTATAAGAAAAATGCTATGGTATCAAATTGATATCCTCAATACATAGGTTCTGAATTAAACTGCGATTTATATCCTGGTAAGTGTGTTGAAACAGGAGAATTACATTCCGTAAGCGCATTATTGAGGGGTAATTATAATTCTGAAACTAAAGTTGAAACTACTGATAAAACAATAAAAAAAGAAGAATATTTTGAAAGAACACAAATAGATAATCAATCTATTTTTACAGATATAAACTTTACTAAAAAGAAACAACAAGAAGTTGAAAATAATTCTAAAATATCTAATGTAGGAGTTTTAGAATATTATTATGGTACTATTAATAATTTTCATACTTTTTTCAAGAAACCTAAAATTTTTGATACATCAAAAGAGTTATCAATAGATGATCATGGCTTATTAGTATCTAGTATAATTGGAGGAAATAAAGGAATAGGTAAAAAAGCGCAAGTTTTTTACTCATATTTTACTTCTAAAAATTCTACTTGACAAAGATCTCTAGAATGGTTAGTTTTAGATAATAACGTTAGAATAATAAATCATAGTTATGGTTCGGCTGAGAGTTATCCAATAGATTATAATGATAAATCATTTTTTATTGATTATATAGCGAGAAGATATGGCGTTGTTAATGTGTTTTCATCAGGAAATGGTTATGACAAAACTGAAGGACAATGAATTGATGAAAGAAAATTATCTAGTAATTCTATAGTAGTTGGAGCTACTGAACCTAGAGAAAATAGAAATAAACCTATACAAATAACACCTTTTTCAAATAGAACTTTACATCCAAAATTTCCAAATCTTCCAAAACCATTAGTTGTAGCTCCTGGTGAAATTAAATTTCAAGGAGGAGCCAAAAGAGGAACTAGCTATTCTGCACCAATAGTAACCGCCTCACTTGCAAATTTATTAAAACTATTCCCTAATTTAGATAATGATGAATTTAGAGTTCCTATCTCAATGGTTATTTTAGCTGCATCTTCTCAACTACCAAAAAACTATAATTTATCAAATTTAAATTCTAATGGTTTTGATCACACTTATGGGGCTGGTTTAATAGATTTCGAAAAAATGGTAGAAGCTGCTAAAAATGTTCAAACATTTTCTATTTCTGAAAAAAATGTAAATAAAGATTTATTTAATATTAATAATATTTGATTAAATAAAAATGATGAAATAAATGTTTCTATTGCTTGATTATTTAATGCTGGTATTTTAAAGAGATCTGAACCTGAATTTACAGATGAAGATATTAATTTTTTACTTGATTCTAAAAAATCGACAAAGTCTGATTCAACTGATAAAAAAATAGAATTATTAGAATTAAAAAAGAAAAAATGAAGAAGTACTCATATCGATAATACCAGATTAACACAAAGTGCTACACTTAAGAAACAAAATGATAATTGATTTTCTGATTTAGATATGTATTTAGAAAAATGAGAAAACGGAAGTTGAAAAGAAGTTAAAAAGTCTGTTGCTACAAAAACTAATGTTGAATTAATAAAATTTAAAATTACTCAACCTGGAACTTACAGAATTCGTATCAGACAATACTCAAGTGTTTTATTTGAAAATTCAGTAAAAGATATTGGAGCAATTACTTATACAATAAAAAGGGGTTAAATCTAAATAATGGTTAAAATTAGAAAATTTAATAAAATAATATTTTTTTCTTTAACTTTAATAGCTTCTACTTTTGCTTTAATTTCCTGTAGCAATAATGTTTCTAATAATGAAAATAAAAACAAAGATATGTTGGATAATAAAATAGAAATTCTTAAAAATAAAGAAAATTTGGAGAAAAAGATCGATTATTTTTCTGATAATTTTTTAGACATTCGAAGTGAACAATGAAATCAATATTTACAGATTTTTAATTCCAAAACTTACTGACTTTCAAATTATAGTAATAAAATCTTTGATCGTGGCTATCTTACTCCTGAAGAAATTAATTTATTGAAGCGAGAAGAAGAAAAGAATTCAAGTTTAAAAATTCCTTTTTCTTATAATGAAGTTATGGTTGTCAAAAATTCTCAAGATATAAAAAAATTAGACAAATCAAAAGTGATACCTACATTAAATAAATATATTTCAGATACTTTTAGACAAAAGACAATGGAAGAAGTTTTTTCTAATTATGATATATACATATTAAAATCTTATTACAAAGGTTTTTCTTTTTCTACATATGATCATGGCGTTGGATGAAGATTGGAACCATTTTTTAAATTTATAAAAAAGACAAAAAAATTATATATTATTGATACAGAGTGAAATAATGGTAAACACTCTAGAGATGTAAAAGATTTTGTAGGTCACGAAGGACAAATTATAACTATTTTTTCCATACCAAAAGATCAAAATATTACTTTATTTCCTTCTTATGATATAGCTGATATTGTTAAAGATATAAGTAAATAAAAGATAAAAATCCTTCAAAAATGAAGGATTTTTTTAATTTTTAACATAGTAATTTTCTTTTGAAAATTTAGTTAAGTTTTAAAATAATGAGTCAAAAAATTTAACATTTATTATTAATAGTTTTTATGATATACTAAAGCAATTAAAATTATAGAAAAAATATAAAATAGGAAGCGAAAATGAAAAAATTAAAGAAATTTCTAAAATTGTTCATAACTGCTGGAATTTTTGTTTCACTAGTTTTTTATTTATTCACTAGTTCCACTAGCATAATCAAGTAATTAAAAAATACTAATATAAATTGAAAAATTGAAACAAGTAAAACGATACCAATAGATAAAATTTAAAATTACTCAACCTGGAACTTACAGAATTCATATTAGACAATACTCAAGTGTTTTATTTAAAAATTCAGTGAAAAATATTGGTACAATTACTTATATAATAAAAGGAGTTAAATCCAAATAATGGTTAAAATTAGGAAATTTAATAAAATAATATTTTTTTCTTTAACTTTAATAGCTTCTACTTTTTCTTTAATTTCTTGTAATAATAATGTTTCTAATAATGAAAATAAAAACAAAGATATATTGGATAATAAAATAGAAATTCTTAAAAATAAAGCAAATTTAGATGACAAAATTTATTATTTTGATAAAAATTTATTACACTTTGGCATCGAAGACTGAACTCCTTATTTAAAAATGTTTAATTTGAAGACTTATTGAATTTCTGATTATACCGATAAAATTTTTGATCGTGGTTATCTTACTTTAGAAGAAATGAATTTTGTGATGCAAGAAGAAGAAAAAAAATCAAATTTAAAAATCCCTTTTTCTTATAACAAAGTCGTATTTGTAAAAAATTCTCAAGACATAAAAAATTTGGAAAAGTCTAAAATTTTACCTGCATTCAATAAATATATTTCAGACACTTTCGGACAACAGAATATAGACGAAGTACTCTCAAATAATGAAATATACATATTAAAATATTATACAAAAATAGTTTTTGAAGAAAGTAGATTTGATCCTGGCTACACAGATTTAAGATTAACACCATTTTTTGGTTTAATAAATAAAACAAAAAAATGGTATATTATTGATTCAGAAGTAAAAAATGGCAAACACATTGGAAGAGAGGATAATGATGCTATTGGACGCGAAGGACATACCATTTTAATATTTTCCATACCAAAAGATAAAAATATTACTTTATTTTCTTCTTATGATATAGTAGATATTTTAGAAGACATAACTAAATAAAAGATAAAAAATCCTTCAAAAATGAAGGATTTTTTAATTAATAAATTAATAATGTTTATTAAATATACTTTTAAAAAAGATTTAAAAAATTATAATGTTATCAGATCAAATAGATTTCTTAAAATATGTGCATAAAATAAAGAGGTACAAATGAAAAATAAAACAATAAAGTGGGATGAATATTTTTTAGCATTAGCAAAAATAAGCGCAAAAAGAAGCAAAGATCCTAACACTCAAGTTGGAGCTTGCATAGTAAGTAAACAAAATAGAGTTTTAGGGCTTGGCTATAATGGTATGCCAAAAGGTAATGATATTGATTTTCCTTGATCTAAAGATTCTAATAAAGCTAGCGAAGTAAAATATTCATATGTAATTCATGCAGAAATAAATGCTATTTTAAATTCCATTTTACCCTTAAATACAGTAGAAGATGCAAAACTTTATGTTTCTTTATTTCCTTGTTCAAATTGTGCAACAGTTATTGCACAAACAGGTATAACTACAATTTATTTTGATGATGATAAGTACCATCATACTGAAGATTCAGCCATATCAAGATTTATTTTTGAGAAAAGTAAAATTAAAACAATTAAACTCAAAAAATTTAATGTAAATATAGAAAATTAAAGGAAATTTTTATTGCTTTGAGGTGGTACCCTTTTCTGGAAAAAAATTTTTGAGTGTTTTAATTAATTATAATTCGAAATGAATGTTTCCCTAAATTTAATAGGAGACATTCATTTTATTTTGTCTTTAATTCGTTTGTGATTGTAATAATAAATATAATTTGCAATTGCTTTGTGAAGTTGTTTAAAAGTTAAAAATTCTTTTTCGTGACCATAAAACATTCTCTTTTTAATGTTACAAAAAACGATTCAATAACGCTATTATCTAAACAATTTCCTTTTCGAGACATGGACTGAATTATTCCTTTTTGTTTTAATTTTTCTGAAAATTGTCTATGTTGATACTGTCAACCTTGATCACTGTGAAAAATCAAACCTTCAAGATTTTTGTGTTTGGAAAAAGCTTTTTGAAGCATTTTTCTAATTTGTTGGTTGTTAGCACTTGTAGACAAATCTCAAGCAATAACTTCACCATTAAACATATCTAAAATTGGTGATAAATATGCTTTTCCAAATGAACCGCTAAATTCAGTTACATCTGTAGTTCATTTTTGATTTGGTTGAGTTGCGACAAAATTTCTATTTAAAATATTGTCTGCAATTTTGCCTACAGTTCCTTTGTAAGATTTGTATTTTCATCAGAACAAATTGCTTTGAGATTGAATTTTTCCATTAATCTGCGAACTTTTTTAAGTCCAATTTTATAGCCTCTATTATTAAGTTCGGCTTTTATTCTTCTTTTTCCATATCTTGCTTTATTTTCTTTAAAAATAAGCTTCATTTGACTTATAATTTCTTCATTTTTCTTGTCAAAATCTTCTTTTTTGAGTTGATAATAAAAAGTAGATATAGGAATAGAAAACTCTTTTAATACTTGAGTTAAGCGAAGGTTTTTGTCAGCTTTTACTCTATTATAAATTTTTTTTATTCTTTCTTGCTTTGGTTGATTTGAGTCAAAGATCTCTACCAAGGCTTTTCACTTTTTTAGTACTTCATTTTCCTTTTTTAAAAGTTTATTTTCTTTTTCAAAGTTTTTTTCTCTTTTTTTAAAATGCTTGAGTTCTTCTTTGAGAAGTTTGAGTTCTTCATATACAGATGTTAGAGAATTAGATTGATCTTTACTATTTAAATTTTTTGAAACTCTTGAACGTTTATCATTAAGAATTTTAGATTTCATTATTGGTCTTCCTTTGTTTAATTCTAAACCACTAATTCCCGATTCTAAATATTTTTTCGTTCAAAAAGATATTTGACTTGGATTAAGATTATTTTCAAGTGAAATTTTAATCGTTGGTTCACCAGCTAAAAATCTTTTAACTATGTTTAATCTTTGATCTATAGTCCATTCTTTATTTCGTGGATTTTTCTTAAGACCTTCAACTCCTAATTTGTCATAAATTTTTTCTCAAAAATTTACTTGATTTAAAAAATTTTTCTGACTTGTATTAGCAAAATCGGGCTTTTTAATTTCAATTCCTTTTTTGTATTTTTTTACACATTCTAATTTAAATTCTAATGAATATTTCATAAAAAATCCCCTTCTCTATTTTTCTAAGAAAAGGTGATCTGCTCATCTTTTTTTCTTGTTTTTTTTTGGGAAAATTATAAAATGCAATTAACAAAAGGAAAAAAATATGTTTAATCAATTTAATATTGAAACTACTCATGTACAATGGAATGACAATAGCGAAAAAGTATTTTTGAAAATAATAAGTTCAGAAAAATGAAGAAAAAATAAACTTGGGAATTCAGACGAAGTAGAGAAAAATAAAATATTTTGTTACCACATTTTGAATGATGGAATTAAATATTATTTTTCAGAAAGTCCAGAAAATAAAAAATTAGGAACTTACACTTCTTCAGATTTTACAACCAACAAAGCAAAATGGTTAGGGAACTATATCATTCTAACTAAGGAAAGAAAAATTTATATTGGAAAAGGTAAATTTATTGAAAGAATTAAAGAACATATTAAAAATAAACTCTGAGGAAATATAATACAAGAAGTTTTTATTTTGACATTAGATCAGACAAAAGGAACACATAATGAAAAATGGTTTGAATTTGTTGAAAAAATATTAATAAGTAAATTTACAAAAGATGAAAAATACAATAAAAAAGAAGGTAACAAAACTAATTTAGTTGTTGAAGTGCAAAACAGTTTAGAAGATTTTGTTAAACAAAGTGAGTTGATGTTTAAAACTTTCAATCTTTACCCATTTAAATCAAAAAATAATTATGAAATAAAAGTTATAAATTCAAAAGATGAAGAAATAGATATAAAATCTGATAATATACAAACACAAGTAGCAACAATACATAATAAAGTTAATAATATTACTAATAATAGAGAAGAAAATAGAGAATATAAACTTGAAAATAATAATAAAACATTAAAATTTCCTCCACCATCTGGAATAAAACAACCTTTAGTAGCACAATTTTTAGATAATCACACTGATTTATATTTAACATTTACTTATCCTGGTTCTGATAAGCAAATATTTTTATTAGTTCATGATTCTAATAATATAACTATTGAAAAAGGTTCCTATACTTGAAGTGTTTACGACAATCCAAAAACTGAAAAACAATGAACTATAAATTTCAGAACAGAATTCAATATACCTCTTGAACAAACTCAACTAACTAAAAGTATAAAAATAAAAGGTAGAAGCTTTGAAACAGTGTTAAAGGGTTTGACTTGTTATGCATACTTTTGAGAAAATTCTTTTTATACTAACACAAAAAATACAGATGGTAAATCACTTTACGATTTACTTAAGGATGATTTCAACAAAGATAACGAGCTGTATTCTTTAATACGAGTACCTAAAAAGGTATAAAAAAATGAATTTTGGAATTTTTTAAATTAAATCAAGGTATTACTTTAACTCGTAGTTCTGGAAATCAAATTGAAATTTTTATAAAAGAATTTAAAAGTAAAAATGACAATACAATAATTGTTAAAAAGGGGAGTTATATTAAACCTCTTAGTATCCATATTAGTGATAAATATTTACACCGGGTTAGAGAAGACGTTTTTAAAAGAGCTAAAATATTAGAGAAATATGAAATAAATTCTGAAAAACCTCAAGAACTACAAGAAGATGTGGAAATTGTTAATTGTTCTGTTAATAAAATTGTAATGTCATTTTTATTAGATTATAACGGTAATGGTGTTTTAAAAATAAAAAACGATAACAAAACTTTAGAAGATCGATTTAAGGCTGATGAAAAATAAATTTTGTTATCAAAAAACCACTCATAAATTTGAGTGGTTTTTGATTTTTCTTGTTTTTTTCTTGTTTTTTTGGTTTAATTTAAAATTATGTTCAATCAACTTTATATTAAGGAAGTTATTACCCAATTTGATGAAAAAACAACAACAAGAAAATATTTTTAAAAATAACAAGTTTTGAAAAATGAGAGGGTCAACATAAAGAAAATGAAGTGAATAAACGTAAAATTGTTTGCTATCATATTTTAGGTGATGCCATTAACCACTACTTTATAGAAGAAACAAAAAATGTTCATTATGATGCTGGACATTTTAAGGATGATAATACAAAAGACGGTGCTTTTTGGCGGGGAAATTACTTAATTAAAACCAAAGATAAAAAAGTTTATATTGGAACAGGTAGATATATTGAAAGAATTAAAAGTCATATTAAAGAAAAAGAATGAGGGAGAAATATAGAAGAAATTTTTATTTGGACTTTAGACCAGGAAGAGTCAATTCCTGATGCAGACTGATTTAAATTTGTAGAAAAAGATTTAATTGAAAGATGTCAGAGCAAAAAATGGGGACTAAATAAAATAGATGGTGTAACAACTCATTTAGCAAAAAATTTTCAAAATAGTTTAATAGAATTTATTAAAAAAACTCAATTAATTTTTAAAGCTTTTAATCTTTTCCCTTTTGAAGTACCAAAACTGACTTCCTTGTCACAAGATAAAAAAGATGAAGAAAAAACTACAACTGAAAAGACTATTGAAACACAAAATAACTATATAAATGAAGACAAAAACACTCATAATGAACAACAAAAACCAACTACATACAAAATTGTTTCTAGCTCTGTTCAAGGAAATATAAAACAACTTGATTCTGTAACCCGGAGACAAACTAATGAAGAAAAAAGAAGAAAAGAAGATTGATTCACTCAGTACCTTCAAGACAATCCTAATATTATTTTAGTATGCCATAAGGGGAGTCCAATTATTCAAATTATTAACTATATCAATAAAGATGATTTTAAAGCTATAGTCAAAAAAGATTCACTTATATGAGATATAAATAAAAGAGATTTATTTGAGAAAACAAGAAGTAACATACAAGAAAAAAGAAACAAATTTTCTAAAGAATATAACGTAAATTTGTCTACAGGTAAATTAGAAAAAGATGTTTATATAAAAAACAAAAGTCTTAATTACATTATAGAAGTTTTTTATGGTCAGATGTTTACAAAATATGAGTTAAAAACTCTTGAAGGAATTAGCCTAAACAAGCTTTATGAAAAACATTTAGAAAAAAATCAAAATATCAAAGAAAAAGAAGAAAAAACTATAACTGAAAATTCTATTGAAACACAAAATGAGATGATTTTTTCTTTTCCTTTCAAAAAACCCGACAATACTTATACAAAAATAAAAGATTGAATTTTTGAATTTTTTAAATTAAATCAAGGTATTACTTTAACTTATATAAGCAAAAGACGTCAAATTGAAATTTTAATAAAAGAATTTAAAAATAATGATGACAACACAATAATTGTTAAAAAAGGAAGTTATATTAAACCTCTTAATGTCAATACTGAAAATTATAAAAAATTACACCGGATTAGAGTAGACGTTTTTGAAGCAGCTAAAATATTAGAGAAATATGAAATAAATTCTGAAAAACATCAAGAACTACAAGAAGATGTGGAAATTATTGATTGCTCTGTTAATAAAATTTTAAGTGCGTTTTCTGGTAAAAAGCCCGGCAATGATGAGATAAAAATAAAAAACGATAATAAAACTTTAAGAGATTATTTTGAAGGAAAATAAAGTAATAAATTTTGTAATCAAAAACCACTCATAAATTTGAGTGGTTTTTGTTTTTTCTTGCATTTTGAGCAGATCCCCTTTTATATTTTTCTAAGAAAAGGGAATCTGCCCAAAGAATTGAATGATTAAGTAAATTTAGAAATCATTATTTTTCAGAAAGAAAATTAATTGGAGTTAAAAAATTAAATTATGATGTTCCTTTTCCAAAATATGTTAATCTAAGAACTTTAGTTGCTAGTTTTCTTGGTCGATCAGAAAAAATATATTTAAAATTAAAAGTTAAAGACAGTGATATAAAACTTGCAGATTTTTTAACTTATTGGGTTTCGAAAAAATTTGGAACTCAAATATCAATCGATATAAATGCTTTATCTGAAACTTCTTTTGAACATTTAGAAGATAAAATTTCTAGATCCAAAAAACATACTTTTGAAACTAAAACAATTGATATAAATGATTTATCTAAACCTAATTTCGAACATTTAGAAGATACAATTTCTAGATCTAAAAAACATACTTTTGAAACTAAAAAACGAAAATTAAGTAACTCAAATAAATTAGATTTATTTTTAGAAGAAAATAAAAATATTTACTTATTTTACAGAAAAAATTCTTTAAAAATTGCAGTTGAAATTGAAAACGGAATAATAATTGTAAAAGCTGGTTCATATGTCTTTCCATTAAAACCATATTGTTCAGACATTATCAAATCAAATTGTTTAGAATACAATTTAGTAAGTCACACAGAAATAAAATCTGATATTAGTTTTCCAAAAAATAAGTCTTTATATGAAGTTTTTGGCGCCTTTTTTGGTTATGGAGCTAATATATATAAACTTCTCAGAAATAAATCTGGTTATACATTAGAAGAAATACTTCAACAACGATGAAAACAAAGAGAAAAATAAACAAAAATCCTTCAAAAATGAAGGATTTTTGTTTATTTACTATATATTTATTTTAACAAAGATAATTTTATTTGTTCTCTATATAAATCTCTAATATCTGAAATAGAAACTAATTTACCATCTCTTTTTACATATAAATAATCAAAAGCATTTACTCTAACTTTTCTGTTCATCATTTTGGCAGTTATTTCGTGTATTGAGTTAGTTTCATTTTTATATGTTAGATAACCTTTATTATTTGTAAGAATAGCATGTTCACCATTTTTATGATAAAAAGTTTCACCTGTTGTTAAATAACCTGATTGAATAATTTCTGATAAAGAAACTTTTAAGGGTTTAATGTCAAAAACTGCGTTTTCTACATCACCTAAATCTTCTTTTACATTGTCTACTCTGATTTGACCATATTTAATATAAGTAGGATCTAATTCTATCGTTGTAAAATCTCTCCCTGTTTTTTTGGCTACAGCTGCTGTTGTCATTGTGCCTCCAAAAGGATCTAAAATTAAATCACCTTTCTTAGTAAATAAAGTTATTATTCGATATAGCAAAGCTTCTGGTTTTTGAGTATTGTGAAGTTTACGATTATTGCTATCTTTTAATCTTTCATTACCTGAGCATACTGAAAACTGTCAAATGGAACCCATTTGTTTTCCATTGTTTAGGAATTTTCCTGTTTTGTAATTAAAAGTAAATTTAGATTTTTTAGATTTTGAAGCTCATATGAGTGTTTCGTGAGAATTGTTTAATCTAGTGCCTCCAAAGTTTGGGGTTGGATTAGTTTTTTGTCAAATTATGTCGTTGATAACTCAAAAACCTAATTCTCTTAAAATATTTCCTATTTCATAAATAGATTGCATACCTGAAATAATACAAATAGAACCATTTTTCTTTAATACTCTGCGCACTTGTGTTAGTCAAGCTTTTGTTCATTTTTTGTATTCTTCCATTGAATCGAATTTATCTCATTCATCATCACAACCATCAAACTCACTACCTTCTACTCTATAAAGTTTTTTACCTTCTTCAAGTTGTAAAAAGTAAGGAGGATCAGCAAAACAAAAATCAAAAGTTTCATCTTTTATAGTTGCTAAAACTTTTAATGAATCTCCTTGTAAAATTTTATTTTTTATTTCTGAATTGTCCATTTTTTCCTTCTTTTTTCTTTGTTGTTTGCAAAGATTCTCTTTCTTTTTTTGCTTTAGACAAGTTATCACCATCACTAAATATTTCTTGCCTTAATTGTTTATAAATTAAATCTTCTGAAATAAGTTTATTTCAATTTTTATTCCCTAGTTTTACAAGTGCTTTTAAAACTTCTGGATTTTTACCGAAATTTAAATCTATAATTTCATTTTGGATTTTATTTTTTTTGTAATCTGTTATTGAATCTATTAACTCATTTCAAGAATTATTACCATTTTTTAATATACTGAAAAATTCTGAACCATAAAATAAATATAATTCTACATTTTCGATATTTAATTTTTGAATTTCTTCTCGATAATATTTTTGATTTTTGTCAAAATTTTCATCTACAAACCACATAATTGCTTTAATAAGTTTATTTGGATTTTGTTTTTTTATCAAAGAAATTTTACTTTTAAATTTTTTAAATTCTCCTCATTTTTTTGCACTGTCATGATCATCTCTGACCTTCATTTCAACCATATATAAAATATTAGAATTCGAATTATTTTTAAAAAATTGATCTGTTTTTAAAACTTGATTTTGTTCATTTTTTCCTAAATTTTTATTTATATTTTCATATCCCATTTTTTCTAGATATTTACTGACAATATCTTCTAAAATATTACCAAATCTAATTTCTCGACTTTGAGTAATATTTTGTATCAATTTATTTTTTAGTTTTGAAAGCCTGAACACACCAAAATATCTTTCTGGTTCTTTTATTATTTTCTTTAATAATTCAAGATAAAACTCTTCATCTTGACTCATATATTTGTCTATAATTTTAAATATTTCTTCTTTTGAAACTATCATTATTCTCCTTTTTATGCTTGAATTATAATATTAAATAACTTACAAAATAAAATATTTTTAAAAATTTATTAATATCAATTTAAGCTTTGTTTGTGTTGCTATTTGCTTGCTTTTTTTTTTTTTTGTTTTAATTATATTGATTATAGTATTAGATTAAAAATGTATTCAACACAAGGAAATTATGAACGTAAAAATAAATGACTTAACTTATAGTTCTGAAAAAGACTATGGCGAATTTGTACAATTTAAATTAAAAAAAGCAGAAACTACTTTGTTTTATTCCTATTTATCTGATGACGAAATAAAACTATATTTTGGTTTAACAAATGGAAAAATTAGAGAAGAAGATAAAAAGAGAATAGGTAATTTCTATGAATGATTAAGTAATAAAATTGCTATTTATATATGAATTTCAAATTCTAAAGTTTATATAGGGCAAAGTAAAGAAATTTTAACTAGAATTCATGATCACTTTAAAAATGAAGAAGAAATAAAAAAAATATGAATTTTTGGTATTCAGAATCCGAATGCTTCTACTGACCTACTTTTACTTTTAGAAAATAAATTCATTGAAGAATTTCGAAAAAATAATATACAACCTGATAACAAACAAAAAAATAACGAAACTAATTTAAGTAAAAGTGCAAAAAAGGACGCTAATGAAATTTTCGAATGAATTCTATTTGCGTCTAGAAAAATCTTTTCATTAGATTTTATAAAAGAAAGTAAAAAATTCAAAACTCTATTTAATGAAAAACTGTCAGAGACTGAAAAACAAAATGAAAAATTACCAAATTTTAACTTTACTAAAGGTTTAATAAAAGATTTTTTTGATGCGAATAATAATTTAACATTAACTTTTAAATATCCTGACTCATCTAAAAAAATATTTTTCTTTATAAAAGATTCACAAAATATAACAATTAAAAAAAATTCTTATATTTGAAGTATAAAAAGCGAAGAATTTAAAAATTTACCTTTAGATTTACAAAATAGTATAACTAAATTTAGATTAGAATTTTTAAAATCCGACAATATGGAAGTCTTATCAAAAGATATAGTTTTAACATTTAACAGAAATAGAAATTCATTAGAAAAGATTTTAATGAAACTTACTTGTTATAAGTCTATTGCTGATTCTGATCCTTATTGAGACTTTGTTTTTGAAAAAGACTACAAATTAATTACAGATGAAAATGGAGTTTATCTTTCTGATTTAGTAAAAAATTGATATTTATCTAAAAAATAAAACTTAATAAAAAACTACTGAAAATCTGAGCAAATCCCCTTTTCTATTTTTCTAAGAAAAGGGGATTTGCTCACTATACTTGTTTTTTTTTTTTTTTTTTTTTGTATTATATATACGGAGAAAAAATTATGAAAATTAAATTGAGTGATTCATCTTATAGTTATGAAGAAAAGTTTGGAATAGATTTTAGAGTAAAAATTCAAGGGAATCAAAAAACTCTAAATTACTATTATTTCACTGGCAAAGAATTGAAAATACTTTGTAGCTCTCTTGAAGAAATAAATAATATTAGAGAAAATATGAGAGAAGAAGAAATAAATGATAAACTCACATTACGTAAACACTTATTATCGTCTTTTATAGTATATGTGTGAATTGCAGGTGATAAAAATACTCAAAAAGCTTATATCGGACAAAGTAGTTATGGTTTAAAACGAATTTATAAACATCATAAACAAAATGAAATAAGCAATTTATGAATCTTTGAAATTCCTGATGAGCATAAAACTACTGATTTACTTAAAGCTTTGGAAAATAAAATAATTTCTTTGTTTAAGGACAATAATATCAAATATAAAAACGTCCAAGAAAAGAATAATGAAAGTCAATTGGGAAGTAAGCCCAAAAAAGAAGCTGAAGAGTTTTATAAAATCATTTTGCAAATAAATAAAATATTTTCTTTTAATTTTATAAATATAAGTAAAGAATTAAATATTTCTACTGTAGAGAAAACTGAAGATATCTCAAAATCAGAAGAAATAACAACAAATCAAAAGCCAATTGAAGCCCACAATAACGAAATTGTTTCTCATAAAAACACAGAAACTAAAAATGAAAAAATTACAAAAGAAAATGTGTTAAATAAATCAGAATGAACTTTTGACTATTCAGAACTACAAAGCTATCATCATTTAAATCAAAAAATATATTTATATGTAATAGACTCTTCAACTATAATAGTAAAAAAGGGTTCATACATTAGAGATATAAAAAGCATAGAAAATGTAAAAACTTCAGGCAAAAGAGAAGATTGACCAAGAGTACTAGAAATCAGAAGAAAATACGGTATTTCTGATGAAGAACATATATTAAGTGAAGATATTACATTTAAAGGTGTAAAAAATTGTAGATATAATAAGGTTGCTGACTACATATATTCGTAATTATTCAAGGGTCTTAGCACACATTAAAAATAAAATTGGTGATGACTTGCTGCGCTTATCTAAGAATTTTAAATAATATTTTTAAAACTTTTATTTTAATTTATTAGTTTTAATTTTTCTAAATAGCATTTTATTATTAAAAAATACGTTTTTTAAAAAACGTATTTTTTTAAATTAAATTGTTGTAACTGTTGTTTTTAAGTTAAAAATTACAGAAAATACGTTATTCAATGAAACAAATTGTAAATTTAACTTATTATGTTTTATTTTTCATTTTCATTAAATTTAAAATAATTTTTTAATGTAATTTTTTTAAACTTTAATTTTTTATAATTAAGATGAATAGTTGGAGCAGTGAGCAGATCCCCTTTTCTATTTTTCTAAGAAAAGTGGATCTGCTCAAATGTGTGATTTTATTTTTTATGAAAAAACTTTACTAATCTAAATTCAAAGAATAATAACACTTAAAAATTATTTATCTTATTTATTTTTTTAAATTTAATTAAATATTTTAAAAAAATGATAGAATCAAAACAAGAATTAAAAAAAAATAACATAAACAAATCTAAAAAAGAAGACAAAATAAGAAAAAAATCCATATACATCTTGTTTAAAATAATTGAATATTTATTTCAAAATTTAATTTTCTTTATATATTTTGTTTTTCTTAATAAAAATTCAAGAATAGGAGAATTATATGACCAAAATTAAAAAATTTTTTAAACTTTCATTTGCGATAGGTACAATAACTTCGTTGGTTTTTTTACCTATTTTTTCATTTAATCAAAGTAAATACTTAATTAATAATGAAAAATTAGCAACAATAAATTTTGCTAGTAAAAAATTTGTAGTTAATGAATGAAACATTCCTACACCCAAATCTATTAATGTAAAAAATTCATCAGAAGTAGTCTCTGATAATATCGAATTGAAAATCTATTTGGATGTTTTTAAAGAAAAAGGCAATCTAGAAGAAAGAATAGATTCACTTTTAAATAAAATAAAAAATGGCTTCAAAATTAAAAACATAAAATGAAAAGTCAAAACCAGTAAATTACTCCCTATTGTTTGGTTTTACTTTAATAATTTAGAAAAATCCAAAGAATTTATTGAATATGTTGAATCACTAGATTTTGTAAAAAGAATTGTTTTTTATAAAAAAGTTCTTTCCAAAAATAATAGTTTACATTCAAAAAACCATCCAAATTCAAAACTTAGTTTATGAGTTAATGATTATAAAAATAATAATTTTTCCGATGTAAATAGTGATTTACTTTTGAAACAAATAAATTTAAATTTCTACAGAAACATAGAACTAAATAATTTGTATCCTAGTTCTAAAGTAGGGATTTTAGAAGTAGGATCTTCTACTTTATCTAATAAATATAAATTTAAAAATTCATCTCAAATAAAACTATTTGGACCCGAAAATACAAGTGAGCATCATGGAACTGATGTGTCTATAATTGCTTCTGGAAAAAATGGAATAAATCAGAATAGTCAAATTTATTTTTCTAATTTTATTGATAATTCTTCTTGGCAAAATGCTATTGAATGATTGGTGTTAGAAAATGAAGTAAGAGTAATAAATCACAGTTATGGATCTGCCTCTATAAATCCTATAAATTATAATGATGAAAGCTTCTTTATAGATTATATTTCCAGAAAATATGGTGTAGTAAATGTTTTTGCTGCTGGTAATGGTTATGATAATCCAGACAAAGATAGTAAATGAATAGATAAAAAACAATTAGCATATAATGCAATTTCTGTGGGTTCCACAAAATATAGACAAAATGTAAATGATGATTTTGATATTTCATATTTTTCTAATAGAGATTTGGAACCAAATCATTTAGATTTACCTAAACCTTTAGTGGTAGCTCCTGGAGAAATAATTTTACAAAATTCCGAAACTATATTAGGTACTAGTTATGCTGCTCCAGTGGTTACTGGTGCTATATCTAATATTTTTAAAAAATTCAAATATTTAAATAACGATACTTATAGAGTGCCAATTGCAATGTCTATTTTAGCTTCTTCAGCACATTTACCTAAATATAAAATTGTAAATAAAAAAAGTAATGGTTTTGATAAAACTTATGGAGCAGGATTGATTGATTTCGAAAAAATGATAGAAGCTGCTGAAAACATTCACACAATGTCAGTTTCTAAAAATGATAATGAAGCAATTATATACACAAGTAAAATTTTAGCTTTAAATCCTGGTCAACAATTAAATATAGCACTTAGTTGAATGTTTAACGCTGGATTACTAAAAGAAAAAGAAGATAAACCAGAGTTACAACATCCAAGTTGATGAGAATGACTTTTCCCAACATGAGCACTCGCAAAACAAACTGCACAGGGAATCGATTATGAACTAAAGCTAAAAGAGTGAAAAAATCAACATATAAATGAAAATAGATTGCAACGAGAAGAAACAAACAGTAGACAACAACATAGTTTATTCTCTGATTATGATTTAGTTTTAGAAAAAATTAACGATAAAGGGGGATGAGAATCAGTATTTTCTTCTCAGAGTATAAGAAGTAATGTTGAATTAATTAAATTTAAAACCAGGGACTTCGGATTGTATAGATATGTAGTAAAAAAATATAAAACAACTTTATTTAACAATTCAATAGATGATTCAATTGCCGTAACACACACAATAACAAAGGAAAATTAATATGAAAAATAGAAAAAATATTTCATCTTTTTTAGGAATTTTCGCCTCAATTATTTTAGTTCCTATTACTTCTTTTTTAATGTTGTCATGTGAAGGAAATCAAGCAATTAAAATGAATAACAGAAAATTTTTAAGTAGGCAAAAAATAGGATCATCTGATTTTTTAAATCCTTCAAATAAAATAGATATTGATTCAACTATTACAAGCAAAGACACAAAAATTGATAACAACCTAAATAATCATACATCTGAATCAAATGATGAATTTGATAGCAAGTTAAGAGAAGCAAAAAGAAAAGTTAAAGATGACTTTTTTAATAATGTAATACTCAAAAAAGTGAATGATAATTTTGAAGAATATCAACAAAAATATTTTATGCATACATATTTACTTAATGAGAATACGCTTCAATATATTGATGAATTTGATAAAAAGTTTTCAAATGATTTTTTTAGTTATTTAGATGATTCACAACTTTCTGAAAATGAAAAAAAAATTAGAAAAGAAAATAAAGAAAAATTTAAAAATTTTTTTACTTCCAATAAACCTACTAATTATATTCTTAAAACAAAAGAAGAATTTGACAACCTAAATACAAGTATTTTAAAACCTATTTTTCAAGATTATTTAAATAAGTTTTTTTCTAACAAAAACATAGAACAAGTATTAAATGAATATAATTTTTATTATTTTGCTGGTAATAGTGTTATTTATTCAGATTATCTACGAAAACAAGATATAGGTTGATGATACTTTGATTCAATCAAGTCTAAAAAATTATATTTTGTAGTGCCGCAACGACCTGATGAAATTCCAGCAAGACTTTGATATCATGGAGCACAAATTAGTATTATAGCTTTAAAAAAATCTGAAAATGTTTCATTTTTTAAAAGTTCTGATATTGGTAAAGTTATAGAATCAGTTCAAGTATAATTTTTATTTTTAAGATTAAATTTGCTTCAAATTTGAAGAAAGTTTATAAAAACTATAAAGGGAGATTAATTTGAAAAATAAGAAAAAATAAATTTATATTCTATAAAGATTTTGGGCTTAATATTTTCAATCCCCTCTATAAGTGTTTTAACAATAGCGTGTGACTTTAATGCTACAAATAAAATTAAATCTAATAAATTTGCTAATAAAGACAAAATGGACTCTTCTGACATTCTCACTTCTAATCTAGAAAATACATTATCTGATGCTACAAATCTTTCCCGACCAAAGTCAGATGATTCAACTAATAATAGCGCTATAAAACAAGATGATAATATAACAAATATTACAGATACAGATGAGGAAAATAAAAATCCATTTGAAGGACTAAATTTTGATCAAGGAATAAATTACTTCAAGAAAAAGAATAATCTCACAAGAGAAAAAAGAATTTTTTGAAAATAAAATTTTAAAAAATATTAATAAAAATTTTAAAGAATATCAGAAAAAGTATTTTATGAATTCATATTGACTTCATAGAGAAATGCTTAAACTTTTAGATAAACCAGATCAGGACTTAAAAGATGATATGCGCTGAAGATCACTATCTGAATCAGAACAAAAAATACAAGATGCAAATATATTAAAGTTTGAGAATTTTTTTTAAACATAATAGACAATCTCATTTTATTCTCGAAAACAAAAAAGAATTTGATAATTTAAATTCTAATGAATATTTCATAAAAAATCCCCTTTTCTATTTTTCTAAGAAAAGGGGGTCTGCTCTATATTGTTTTCGTTTTTCTTTTGTTTTTTCTTCTTTCTCTCTTCATTTTTCTGCATTTTTGTTTTCGTTTTTTTGAGGTGGTACCCTTTTCTTCTAAAATTTTTGAGTGTTTTAATTAATTATAATTTGAAATGAATGTTTCCCTAAATTTAATGGGAGACATTCATTTTATTTTGTCTTTAATTCGTTTGTGATTGTAATAATAAATATAATTTGCAATTGCTTTGTGAAGTTGTTTAAAAGTTAAAAATTCTTTTCGCGACCATAAAAACATTCTCTTTTAATGTTCCAAAAACGATTCAATAACGCTATTATCTAAACAATTTCCTTTTCGAGACATAGACTGAATTATTCCTTTTGTTTTAATTTTTCTGAAAATTGTCTATGTTGATACTGTCAACCTTGATCACTGTGAAAAATTAAACCTTCAAGATTTTTGTGTTTGGAAAAAGCTTTTTGAAGCATTTTTCTAATTTGTTGGATGTTAGCACTTGTAGACAAATCTCAAGCAATAACTTCACCATTAAACATATCTAAAATTGGTGATAAATATGCTTTTCCAAATGATCCGCTAAATTCAGTTACATCTGTAGTTCATTTTTGATTTGGTTGAGTTGCGACAAAATTTCTATTTAAAATGTTGTCTGCAATTTTGCCAACAGTTCCTTTGTAAGATTTGTATTTTCTTCTAGGACAAATTGCTTTGAGATCGAATTTTTCCATTAATCTGCGAACTTTTTAAGTCCAATTTTATAGCCTCTATTATTAAGTTCAGCTTTTATTCTTCTTTTTCCATATCTTGCTTTATTTTCATCAAAAATAAGCTTCATTTGGCTTATAATTTCTTCATTTTTCTTGTCAAAATCTTCTCTTTTTGAGTTCATAATAAAAAGTAGATATAGGAATAGAAAACTCTTTTAATACTTGAGTTAAGCGAAGACTTTTGTCAGCTTTTACTCTATTATAAATTTTTTATTTTTCTTGCCTTGGTTGATTTGAGTCAAAGATCTCTACCAAGGCTTTTCACTTTTTTTAGTACTTCATTTTCCTTTTTTAAAAGTTTATTTTCTTTTTCCAAGTTTTTTGTCTCTTTTTTTAAATGCTTGAGTTCTTCTTTAAGAAGTTTGAGTTCTTCATATACAGATGTTAGAGAATTAGATTGATCTTTACTATTTAAATTTTTTGAAACTTTTGAACGTTTATCATTAATAATTTTAGATTTCATTATTGGTCTTCCTTTGTTTAATTCTAAACCACTAATTCCCGATTCTAAATATTTTTTCGTTCAAAAAGATATTTGACTTGGATTAAGATTATTTTCAAGTGAAATTTTAACAATTGGTTCACCAGCTAAAAATCTTTTAACTATGTTTAATCTTTCTTCTATAGTCCATTCTTTATTTCGTGGTTTTTTCTTAAGTCCTTCAACTCCTAATTTGTCATAAATTTTTTCTCAAAAATTTACTTGATGTAAAAAATTTTTCTGACTTGTATTAGCAAAATCAGGCTTTTTAATTTCAATTCCTTTTTTGTATTTTTTTACACATTCTAATTTAAATTCTAATGAATATTTCATAAAAAATCCCCTTTTCTATTTTCTTAAGAAAAGGGGATCTGCTTATTTTCTTGCTTTTTTTTTTTTTTTTTGCTTTAATTTATTATTATGAATAGCAAATTAAAATCTATATTCGGTAAAACAAGAATTTTATTTAATAAAAAAAATGATTTAATGTTTTTAAAATTTTCTTCAGAACACCCATTAACAACTGCAGAATCAGAAGATTTCAAATGAGAATTAGAATTTTATTACTTAAATAGTAAAGAATTAATAGAAGATTTTTTTCTAACTTCTAAAGAATATCAAGATAATTACGGACCTAAAATTTTCAAAAATGATGCTCACTTTGATTCTAATCAATATAAAACAGGTATATATATTTATTATTCCAATGGCATCCCTTATATAGGAGAAGGTAAGTATTATCATAGATATTCTGAACATACAAGAGGAAGTGTTCCTCGACTAGAAAATATTGATAAAGTATTTATCATTACCAAAAAACAAAAACAAGAAAAGTGAGATAAAAAATATACTAAATATATAGAATGAGCATTAATTGATGAAGTTGGATTAGCAAATACTCACAATAAGGAATGTGTAAAACAAACTTTAAACCCAAACGCAGAAGTATACTGCAAGAAATTAGTAGAAGAAGCAAAGCGTACTTTTAAATTTTTCAACTTAGATTTAATTGATCGAAAAAGTATAAATAAAAGTAAAAGAACAAAAAACGAAGACTTTTCTCAAAATAATAAAGAAAACTTAACTATTTCAAATAATAATTTTTCTGTAGAAATTCAACAACCAAAAAACAAAATTAAAGATTTAAGTACAATAAATGAATGGCTTGAAAATTTTTTCAGAGTAAATAACAAAATTACCTTATTACTAAAAACAAAAGGTAAATCTGTAGAAATTTTTATTGAACATTTCGAAAATAATACAAATAACACCTTTATAGTAAAAAAAGGTTCTTTTATTTTCCCTGAATCAAAAACCGCAAATAAAGAAACTAAAAATTGAAGAAAACAATTCTTACCAAAAGAAGAAGGTATTTTAGAACAAGATTTAATAATCAATAATACTAAAATAACAAATATAGTTAGAGCTTTTAATGGAAGTTATTGAGCAGATGGAGCTCTCAAAATAAAAGAAACAAATCATTGAATATATAAATATTTTGAAGAATTTAAAGAAAACAAATAGAAATAATAATCGTAAAAACTACTGATTTTTCAGTGGTTTTTTCTTCTTATCGATTCGTTTTACTTGTTTTTTTTTTTTTTTGGGAAAATTTAAAATCATATTCTATTCTACAAAGAAAGTAAGTTATGTTTTGAGCATATAATAATATAACTCTAAAAAATACAAATATTTCGTTCAACAAAAATAACGAAATTTTATACTTAGACACTAAAAGTAGCGAAATTAGCGGATTAAATTCTAAAAGTATTGTTTGTTATTATTTTAATATTGAAAAATTTGGGTCTGATTACATAAGATCTGAAGAATTTAAAGAAAAAAATACATTTATAAAAAATAACCATCAATTAAATTGAAAAGGTGTTTACATATATATTTTAAAAAATGGTAAAAAATATATAGGTCAAGGAGATTATATAGACAGATTTAATAATCATACTAAAACAAAAGAATGATCAGATGATATTCAAAAAATATTTATTTTTACTTTTGACCAAAAACGTGGTGGTTCATATAATGATTCATTTAAATTTGTCGAAAGTCAATTAATTGATCAGTATGAATTAGAGAAAGATTTAGAAAATAAAAAGAGCGGAGATTCTACCCGCTTAAATGAAGAACAGGAAGAAGAACTAAGAAAATTTATAAATATTTGTGAAACAATTTACTGTTCTTTTAATTTATTTCCCTTTAAAAAAACAAAAAAATCACAAAATTCTTATATTAAAAATGTACAAGTACAAGAAATAAAAAATGAAAATTCAAATAATTTTGGCACAGCAACAAATAACAAAGAATTAATTAATGATGTTGAGAATAAACAAACATATGATGAAAGATACGAAGCAACTATTCAAAACACTTCTAAAAAAAATATAACTACGCAAAATAACGAGATTTTTCCTTTTCCTTTGAAAAAACCCAACAATACTTATACAAACATAAAAGATTGAAATCTTGAATTTTTTAAATTAAATCAAGGTATTACTTTAACTTATGAATCTAAATATCCAATTGAAATTTTTATAAAAGAATTTAAAAGTAATGATAACAACACAATAATTGTTAAAAAAGGAAGTTATATTATACGCCCTGGTAACCATTTGCTTAATAATAGAAATTGACTGCGCACTAAAGAAGACGTTTTTAAAAGAGCTAAAATATTGAAAAATATCTAACATACTCTCAAAAATATCAGCAAATACAAGAAGATGTGGAAATTATTAATTGCTCTGTTAATAAAATTTTAATGGCATTTTTATCATATTTTGTGAGCAATGGTGATTTAAAAATAAAAAACGATAATAAAACTTTAAGAGATTATTTTAAAGAAAATTAAAAAATAAATTTGGTAATCAAAAACCACAAATGAGCAGATCCCCTTTTCTATTTTCTTAAGAAAAGGGGATCTGCTCACAATTTGCTTGTTTTTTTTTTTTTTTTTGTTCTAATTATATTGTTTATAGTATTATCTTAAAAATGTATTCAAGACGAGGAAATTATGATCACAAAAATAAATAACTTAACTTACAGTTCTGAAAAAGAATATGGCGAATTTGTACAATTTAAATTAAAAAAAGCAGAAACCACTTTGTTTTATTCCTATTTATCTGATGATGAAATAAAACTATATTTTGGTTTAACAAAGGGAAAAATTAGAGAAGAAGACAAAAAGAGAATAGGTGATTTCCAAGAATGATTAAATAATAAAATTGCTATTTATATATGAATTTCAAATTCTGGAGTTTATATAGGTCAAAGTAGAGAAATTTTAAATAGAATTCAAGATCACTTTAAAAAAGAAGAAATAAAAAAAATATGAATTTTTGGTATTCAGAACCCATATGCTTCTACTGACCTACTTTTACTTTTAGAAAATAAATTCATTTGAGAATTTCAAAATAATAAGATACAACCTGATAACAAACTAACAAATAACGAAACTAATTTAAGTGAAAGTGCAAAAAAGGACGCTAAGGAAATTTTCGAATTAATTCTATTTGCGTCTAGAAAAATCTTTTTATTAGATTTTATAAAAGAAAGTAAAAAATTCAAAACTCTATTTAATGAAAAACTGTCAGAGACTGAAAAACGAAATGAAAAATTACCAAATTTTAACTTTACTAAAGGTTTAATAAAAGATTTTTTTGATGCGAATAATAATTTAACATTAACTTTTAAATATCCTGACTCATCTAAAAAAA
Source organism: Mycoplasma sp. 1654_15 (assembly GCF_012516495.1). Taxonomy (NCBI): domain Bacteria; kingdom Bacillati; phylum Mycoplasmatota; class Mollicutes; order Mycoplasmatales; family Mycoplasmataceae; genus Mycoplasma; species Mycoplasma sp. 1654_15. The sequence goes on along the minus strand of NZ_CP051214.1, from coordinate 150,850 downwards.
TATTTTTCTTTATAAAAGATTCACAAAATATAACAATTAAAAAAGATTCTTATATTTGAAGTATAAAAAGCGAAGAATTTAAAAATTTACCTTTAGATTTACAAAATAGTGTAACTAAATTTAGATTAGAGTTTTTAAAATCCGACAGTATGGAAGTATTATCAAAAGACATAGTTTTGACATTTAACAGAAATAGAAATTCATTAGAAAAAATTTTAATGAAACTTACTTGTTATAAGTCTATTGCTGCTTCAAATCCTTATTGAGACTTTGTTTTTGAAGAAGACTACAAATTAATTACGGATGAAAATGGAATTTATCTTTCTGATTTAGTTAAAAATTGATGATTATCTAAAAAATCAGATAAAAAAATATAAGTAAAACTTCAGAATGAATTTTTGACTATTCTAATTTAAAAAATCATTCTTATTTGGATAAAAAAATATATTTATATATACATGATTCTGAAACTATAATAGTCAAAAAGGGTTCATACATCAGAGGCATTAAAAGCATAGAAGGTGAAAGTGAAGCTAAGAAGAAACATTGACCTGAACTACCAAAAATTAGAATAAAATATGGTATTTCTGACAAAGAGTATGAATTAACTGAGGATGTAAAATTTGTAGGTGAAAAAATAGAAAATATAATACAATCTTTAACTACATTAATTCTCTGATATAACAGAGCTTTAGCAAATGTTAAAAATAAAAATGGTGAATCTATAAAACAACTAAAAAATCATTTTAATTAATATTTTTAAACTTTTATTTTAATTTATTACTTTTGCTCTTTTTTAAAAATAATTTTATTGTGAAAAATACGTTTTTATAAATATAAAAACGTATTTTTTTAATTAAATTATGATAATTAACATATTTAATAAAAATGCAAAAAGAACATTATGCAATTAAAAAGTTGCGAATTGAACTTACTATAATATTTTATTTTTATTTCCACAAAATTTAAAATCATAGTTTAAATTAATTTTTATTAAGCTTTATTTTTTGATAATTAAAGCAAAAAAATGAACTAGTTATTAAATATTTAAGATTTTTTAATTTAATGAATATTTTGAAAAATTAGTTAAAATTAAAATATATCAAATATAAAAAACAATTTTTTTAAGACTACAAATTAGTCAATATAAATTAATTATAAAGGCGGTGATATGAAAAAAATAAAACTTTTATTTTTACCTTTTGTTGCTACTGTCGGTATATTCTCTTTGATTTCTTGTCAAGAAAATTTTCTAAATCCTAAAACACCAAAAAAAGAAATTTCGAACAGAGATAAACCTGAAGTAAAATTTTTTTTAGATAATGTTTACGAAAATCTTGTTAACAATTACAAATACTATAGAGAAAAATATTTTTTCAATTTTTATTGAGTGCCAAGAAAGTCTTTTTATTTTGAAAATTTTGATCCCGAAAAGGGGCTAGTATCAAGAAGGGAATATGAAGAAAAATCAAAAATTGAAGATATAAAAGATGATAAATTGCGCACAGAAGAAAGAGAGAAATTAAAAAAACAACGTGAGGAAAACAGAATTTATTTTGAAAATTCAACAGCAGTTGATTTTTACAAAAAAATAGTATTAAAATCTGAAAAAGATTTAAAAAACACAAATCCTAAAATAATTAAACCTGCTTTAGAAGATTATTTAAAAATAAATTTTCCAAATTTAAATTATTCTGATTTTTTTAAAAAGTATAACTTGTTTTACTATGTAGATGAAAGTGGTGATTATAGTGGAGATGTGAGATTAAATCAAACTAATTTGTTTTACTTTGATTTAGTAAAAACTCAAAAGAAATTGTATTTAATTCGTTCAAATTATAATCCAGAAATTATTAATGCACAGTATGGACCTCCTGGGGCTTTAATATCTATAGCTGTATTTCCTAAAGCTGAAAATATTGAATTTGCTAATGAAGAAGATGTTAGTGCTATTATGTAAAATTTATCTTCCAAATAAATAGGAAGAAAAAAGAAGTTTAATTTTAGAATTTTATATTATAAAAATAAACAAGAGGTGATATATGTTAAATAAAATTAAAAAATGATGAATTTTTGCAGGCATAGCTACTATTGAAGCTATAGTTATAGTTGCTTTAGCTTTTAATGTACAAAGAATTGAAACACAAGCAAAACAAACAAATTCACAAGATTTAACTTTGGAAGATTTAATATTTCAAAAAAGAAGTAATCCACGTTATTTAGATAAATATATTAAATTCTTTAATGAAAAAAATTATCGGCTTTCTAAATATACTTTAAAAACTACTCAAACAGTAGGTAAAATAAGTGATGAAGAATTACCAAATCTTTTTATAAAACCTGGTTTAATTACTCAAGAAGAAAGAGAAAAATACCTTCAAAATCAAGAAAAATTTAATGATTTTATTAAAAATGCAGATTTTAAATTAAATTTAATTACCAATTATGAAGATTATTCAAAATTAAATGATATTTTAAAAAATGTGTTTCAAGATTATATTAAAAATTATTTTACTGATGAATGAACTGGCTCTATCAATTCTCAAACAAACCTTTTTAATGGACAACGTTTTTATTTAATTGTTAAAAAACTTGGTGTTGAAAACAATGAGATTAAAGAACGTTCTTTAGGTAAGTGATATTACGATCGTATAGATCAATCAAAATTATTGTTTATTAACACAAAAAACAAGGATTATTTCGATTTAAATGGTGTTCAGATTAGTATAATGGCTGTAAGTAATTTCGCTTATCCAGTTGATAGATTAGATGTTTACGTTGTATAAATAATATTAATGAGTTCATTAAAAGTTTTAGAAAGCGGAACCTATAGATACAAAGTTAAACAATATAAATCCACTTTATTTGATAACTCAGCTTCAGATGTTTTTTCAGTAACTCACACTATCTTTAATGAAGGAGAATAAAATATATGAAAAAATGAAAAAAGTTTTTGTTAATATTTTCAACTTCTATATCTTCATTAGTGACACTAATATCTTGTAATAAAATAACTACTGAAGAAGACAAAAAGAAATTTTATGAGAAATACGTCACTAAAGATATGGTTGATAATTTTGATTATTATCAAAAACATTATAATTTAAGCATTTTTTGACTATCTAGAGATTCTCTTAAATTTTCATCTGACACTTGGCGTGTGAATCCAGATATTAGAATAAGTAATGAAAGAAAAGAAATACAAAGAAAATGAAAAGAAATAGTAGAAAATCATGAAAAAGATGCTATAAAGTTGTTAGAAAAATGAGAGGCTGTAGATAAAGAAAATAATCAAAAATTTGATTCTTTTATGAGCAATTGAAACTCACAAAATATTACACTTAAATCAGTCAATGACTTTAACCGAATAAACAAAGGAGTCATTGAACCAATCTTCCAAAGTTATTTTGAGAAACATTTTAAAAACACAAGTATTGAAGATGTTTTTAAAACATATAATTTATATTTTATTGCAGAAGAATACCCTTTTTATTATTGAAATGTAAATTTACAACCTCAGAGAATGGATTTTCTGTATTTTGGACTTCTAAATAAAAAGAAACTCTTTTATTTAAAAAATAGATTTTACAGCGGAATTGACTCTGCAGAACTTCCTGCTTATGGAGCTGCTATTTCTATAGTAGCATTTCCGAAAAGCAAAAACATTGAATTTATTTCAGATTTTGATTTAGAAAGTATTTTATAAATTTTTTGACAGATATTTAAGTAAATAATTTGTATTTATTTTGAAAAAATTTAAAGTTAAATTACGATACGATATTTTATAATTAAAAAATAACCTTCTAAAATGAAGGTTATTTTTAACAATTATTAAACTTTGTTTCGAAAAAAAGTTTTGCGAATTAACTTATTTTTTTAAAAATGAATTCTTGTACTGTCCACTTTAAAAGAAGAAAAGATTAAAAAATTACAAATTAAAAAAATAATGTATAATATTCTTGCATAATATTAATTTACTATGTAAAATTTATAAAGAAAATATAAATAAATCTTAAAATAACGAAATCTAGCAAATTCAATATATTTTAAAACTTATCTATTTATTTTCTTTATTTTTAAAAAATTAAAAAATGAAAGGCTTATATGAAAAAGTTAAAAAAATTTATACTTCCTATTGCTATCTCTATACTCTCAGGCTTAGCAATTTTCTCTTTTTCTTCAATTACTTATAGTAATGATTTTAACAATTATACAAATAACGATAATGTATCACTAACTAAAAATAACTCATTAGCCTCTGCAAATTTCTCAGGAAATAAGTATATCACAAATATTTGAAAAGTTCCTAAAATTTTAAATTCTGAATCAAATTCAGATATTAAAGTAAAAGATGAATTAGAAATCAAACTCTATTTGGATGTCAGCCAAGAAAAAGGAACTTTTGCAGAAAAAGTTCAAAACTTAAGTAATAAAATTAAATTACTCGTAAAAAATGATAAAGCAAAATCTTCAATAAAAACTAGTCAAGTTCTTCCTATAATTTGAGTAAATTTTGATGAAGTAAAAGAGGCTGAAGATTTTATAAATGAAAGTAATAAATTAGAGTTTGTTAAAAAAATAATTTTCTTTAAAAAAGAATACTCTGAATCAAAAATTTACTTCCCGACTGAAGATTTTGCTAATTTTGAACTACCAAATCGTTCAGGAAGTTCTGGTGGTTCAAGCAGTTCAAGCAGTTCAAGTGGTTCTTCTAGCAAAAGTTCATCAAATGGAATAATCCAATCAGATAAAGATATATATTCTCAATATACTAGTTTTGACAATAAAAAAATCTTTAATGATATTAATTTAAAATCTTATAGAATAAAAGAATTAGAAAATAATTGAAATATGTCAAAAGTGGGTGTACTAGAAGCAAGAAATCTTTTTTTAGGTGGACAATCTAGATTTAGACATACACCAATAACTAAATATAATGATTACCCAGATAAAGGGAGTCGAAGAAATAAGCCCAGATATCAACATGGAACAGAGGTCAGTCATATACTAGCAGGTAAAACAGGTATAAATAATAATGCTAAAATATTTTATTCCAGTTTTTTGCACACTAATAGTGAATGACAAAAATCCATAGAATGAATGGTAATTGATAATGGAGTAAGAGTTATAAATCACAGTTATGGAAGTAGTAATGGATTTGAAGTTGAATATAATGATTCATCATATTTTATTGATTATATTTCTAGAAAATATGGTGTTTTAAATATTTTTGCAGCCGGAAATGGCAATGATGATGAAATACCAAATGGAAAGTGGATAGATGATACACAGCTAGCATACAATGCAATTTCTGTTGGAGCAACTAAGACAAGAAAAAATATTAATGATGATTTTACTATAGCTCCATATTCTAATAGAACACTTGAATCTCATCATACTGGATTACCAAAACCACTTGTTGTTGCTCCTGGAACGTTTAAAAACACAATTTTAAATGAGGAAATTAATGGAACTAGTTTAGCAGCACCTACTGTTACTGGTGCAATTTCAAACATATTTAGACAATTTTCTTATTTAGATAATGACGCTTATAGAGTTCCTAGTGCAACTGTAATCCTAGCCGCTTCTGCTCATTTACCTAAGAATGAACATCTAGAAAGAAAAAGCAATGGATTAAACAGTACATATGGTGCAGGTTTAATAGATTACGAAAAAATGATAGAAGCTGCTAGAAATATTACTACACTATCTACTGATGATTCCGCTAATAATAGTATCATTTTTACAAGTCAAGAATTTAATCTAAAACAAGACGATAATATTCAAATAGTTTTAAGTTGAATGTTTAATGCTGGTATCCTCTCAAAAAAGGAAAATGAACCAGAGGCAGAGAAAGTATGTTGATGAGAATGATTTATTCCTTGAAAAGCTCATAATAGACAAAAAGAGTTAGACGAAAAACATGTTGAAGAATTAAAAAAATGAAATAATACTCACATTAATAATCAGCGTCTAAAACTAAATGAAGCAAAACAAAGACAAAATCAAGCTTTATTTTCCGATTATGATTTGATTCTTGAAAAACAAAATAACAATGGAGATTGAGAAACACAATTGTGCTCAACAAGTATTCATAGTAATGTTGAATTAATAAATTTTAAAGTTTGAAATTCTGGAAAATATAGATTTAAAGTTAAAAAATACAAAAGTGCTTTATTTAAAAATTCAGTAGATGATAGAATAGCAGTGACATATACACTAAATAAAAAATAATGAAATATTCAAAGGATAAATTATATGAAAAAGTGAAAATTATTTTTATGTTCTATAATTTCTGCAAGTGCTAGTCTTGCTACTTTAATCTCTTGTGATAATAATAAAAAAGATATTAATGTATTTACTGATACAGGTACTAAGACTATTATTGATATTGAACAAGAAGCGGATTTTTTTACTAATAACATTCAAAAAACTCTTTATGATAATTTTAATGATTATAAAAAAAATTATTTTTTAAATTTATATTGAATATCATACTTATATCTTAAATTTGAGAATTTTGAACCTGGACAAAGAGTAAACGATGAACTTAGATATGGAGCAGATGATAAACAAATAGAAAATATAAATGATTCTAAGAAACGACATGAGGAAAGAAAAAAACTAGAAAAACAAAGAGATTTAAACAAAAAATCTTTTAAGTTATTAGCAGCAACAGAATTTCAAAGAAGAAAGACTTTAAAGTCTGTAAGTGAATTTAAAAATACAAATCCTAATGTTATAAAGCCAATATTAGAAGACTATTTAAGTAGAAACTTTCCTGATTTACAAAAAACTGAGTTTTTTAATAAATATAATTTGTATTACTACATAGATAACGGAGCTCATGTAATATCAGAATATTTTCCAAACAATGAAAATAGTTCTTTTTATTTTGATTTAGTAGAATCTGAAAAGAAATTATATATGTTCGATTCTTTTCCGGGTTATTATCCTACTATAATGCCTGCTATATATCGTGATCCAGGAGCATATGTGTCAATTGTAGCAATAGAAAAAAGCAAGAATGTTGTTTTTGCAAAAGATAAAAGAATAACTGCGATCATGAAATAAATAAAAGTTTTTAAACTAGAAAACACAAAAAAACCTTCTTTTTAGAAGGTTTTTTTGTGAAACAACTAATAATAAATATTATCCAATGTTTATATAAATAAAAGATACTATTAAGATATATCTTATTTTATTGATTTATGAAAATATTAAAAAAATTATATTTTTTGTCTTTTAAAATTGATAAATAATTTAAAATTTACTTTTATGTTAGAAATAATAGCTAAAGAAAATGATCATGGAAGGACATTACTAAAATTTGTATCTAAAACTCTAGAAAATTATAGTATTTTTCAAATAGAAAAACTTTTTAGAAAAAAAGAAATTAAAGTTAATAAAAAAGCACAAAGCAAAAAATACATTATTCAAAAAAATGATGTTATTCATATTTATACTAATGAAAAATTAGATAAGTTAAAAATACAAGAACAAGAAAAACAATCTAAAAAATATATACCTAGAAAAATTAAATTTTACTTTGATGTTGTTTATGAAGATGAAAATATTTTAGTTTTAAATAAACATATAAATGTTGCTGTTCACGATGGAGTTTGAAGTTTAGATAATCAAGTTTTAAAATATTTAAAAACACAAAAAATTAATTCATTTGTACCTTCACATGTAGGTCGCTTAGATAAAGCAACTTCTGGTTTAATTATTTATGCTAAAAATTACTTTTCTTTAGTCGAATTAAATAAAAAACAAAATTTCTTCTTAAAATACTATATTTTTCAATCAGATATAGAAATTAAGAAGGAATTTGAAGTAAAAATTAATATAGAAAAAAATGACAAATTAAAGAAAATGCAAGTAAGTAATAAAAAAAAATCAATCACTGCAATAACTAAGTTTTTTAATGTTGACAACTTTAAAGTTGCACAAATTATAACAGGTAAAAAACACCAAATAAGATTGACTTTAGAACACTTAGGATTTCCAATTTATGGAGATACAAAATATGGAGGGAGAAAAAATAAAAGATTATTTCTTCATTCTTACAAAATAATTTGCTTAAATTTAGAAGGTAAATTAAAATATTTAAATAATAAGACTTTCATAAATTTACCAAACTGATAGGAAAAACATGGAAAAAGAAAAAATTATTGAACTAGCTAAATTACTTTATTTTGAACCAACTCAAAAAGTAATTAACTTACTCTTAGATGAAGAGAAAAAAATTTTAAATGGTTTAAAACAAATTGACAAATTAAATCTTGAGAATGTACAGCCTCTTGATAGAGTGGATGAAACACTAGAAGACTTAAGTTTTTTAAGAAAGGATAACTTAGTACTTTCTGAAGAGAAAATGAAGGAAAATCAAGCAATTTTGTTTAAAAACTCAGTACATATTAAAGAAAATAAAATAGTAATTAAAAAGGTAATAAATGATTAAAAATCTAGGAAATTTTGAAAAAGCAAAAAAAATACTAAAAGAAGACAAAAACAATACAGTTTACTTCATTTTTGAAGACAAATTAAATGCTTTTAAAGAAAATGAAACATTATTAAAAGACGCTGTTTTTACAGTTAAAGCAAATTTCGCAAACAAATATGACAAATCTACTGGATCTTCAAAATCACTTGAAAATTTTGTACCTTCTTATAATGCAACCGTTATACAAAAAGTAATTGAACAGGGAGCAAATCCTGTAGCAATAACAAACTGTGATGAATTAGGACTTGGAGGATTGGGTTTATTTTCTTCAAATGGTCCGATTTATAATCCTTTAGATTCAAACAAAATAGTTGGAGGTTCTTCTTCTGGAGCTGCAGCTACAATAAATGAAAATATTTCTTTTGCAATTGCTTCTGATACTGGAGATTCAGTAAGAAGACCTGCTTCATTTGTAGGAAAAGTAGGTTTTAAACCATCATATGGTGCTGTATCTCGTTTTGGTTTGTTTTCTTATTCTACATCCTTAGATACTGTTGCTTGATTTGCTAACAATGTAAATGATGCTACTCAAGTAGCAAAAGCTGTTTATGGAAAAGATGAAAATGATTTGAGTTCTAAAGAAGTGGAAATTAATTCATTATCACTTGATTTTGAAGCAAATAAAGAAAAATTTAAACCAAAAAAAGTTGGTATTTTAAATTTATTTAAATTTGCAAAAAGCTATGTAACTAAAGCATTTCACAAAATAGTACATTTACTAATACAACAAGGCATAGAAGTTGAATTTATCAATGTAGACGAAGAGCTTTTAAAATGCATCGATCCTGTTTATGCCATTATAACTTATTCAGAAGCAACTTCTAATTTATCAGCAATTAATGGTTTAACTTTTGGGAATACTAAAGAAAATCAAACCTGAGAAGAAATTTTTAAAGATACAAGATCTAAATTTGATTACCACTTACAAAAAAGACTTATTTTAGGTTCATTTTATCTTTCAAAAGACAATCAAGAAAAATATTTTATTAAAGCTAAAAAAGCAAGAAGAGTTATCAAAGAATATTACGATAATATTTTAAGCCAGTACAGCTGTGTTATCTTCCCGAGCTTCGTAGGTGTAGCACCAGATGTTAAAAATATTGAAACTGATTATAGTTTAAATGGAAATATTTTAGGTTTTATTCTAACTCTTGCAAACTTAGTTGGAAATCCTTCAATTAGTATTCCTTTAGGCAAATACAACAATTTTCCATTTAATTTAAGCATAGAATCCAAACTTTATGATGATGCTAATTTACTAAAATATTCACTTTATTTTGAAGACTTAATTAAATCATTATCAGAGGAGAAAAATAGTGGCAACTAAAAAATATATCCCTGTTATAGGGATTGAAATTCACTTGGAACTCAACACAAAGACTAAAATGTTTTCTGAATCATTAAATGCTTTTTCAAAAAAAGAAAATACTAATATTTCTTTAATAGATTCAGGTTTTTTGGGTACTTTACCGAAAGTAAATGAAGAAGCAGTTAAAAAAGCAATTCATTTAGCTTCTGCTTTAAATATGAAGATAGAAACTGCTCTTTGTTTTGATAGAAAAAATTATTTTTATCCTGACTTACCTAAAGGTTATCAAATTACACAACAATTTAGACCTATTGGTGCCGAAGGATTTATTAATATAGAAACTGACAATAACACTGAAAAAAGAATAGCAATTCAAAGAATACACTTAGAAGAAGATACTGCTAAACAGATTCACAAAGACGAATCTACTTTTTTAGATTACAACAGAGCAGGAGCTCCTTTAATTGAAATAGTAACTCATCCTGTTATGTCTTCAGCAGAAGAAGCAGCAGCTTATGTAGATGAAATTAGAAAATTAGCTTTATTTTTGAAGATTTCTGATGCAAGACTTGAAGAAGGTTCTTTGAGAGCAGATATTAATTTATCTTTAAAAGAAGAAGGTTCAGAACAATTTGGAACTAAGGTTGAAATCAAAAACATAAACTCTATTTCTAATATTAAAAAAGCTATTTTACTTGAAATTGAAGAACAAATTAATCTTTTAAATAATGGTGAAAAAGTCAAACAAGTAACTAAAAGATATGATGACAAAAATAATTTAAATAAAATTTTAAGAGAAAAAACAGATTCAGTTGATTATCGTTATTTTCCTGAAACTAATATTCCTTGTTTTAACTTAACAGAATCCTATAAAAATGAAGTACTTTTAGATATAAAAGCTACTCCACAACAAGTAAAAAATAAACTTAAACAAGAAAAAATTACAGATTTTTACATAGAACAAATTTTAAATAATATTGACTTTTGAGAATATTTAAATGAAGTTGATTATAAGGATTTGGAAAAAACTATAAAAGTATTTTTTGCTGAAGTTGTACCTATTGCTAACAAGCAAGGATGAGAAAATTTAAATATAAATCCTTCATTTTTAAAGGAAGTTTTACAAAGTCTTGAAGAAAATAAAATAAATTTACAACACGTTAAAAAAATCTTGCCTATAAAAAATAAAGATGCTAATTTAACTTTTGATCAAATTTATCAAAATTTAAATATCAAAGTGTATTCAAAAGATGAATTAAATAAAATTATAGAACAGCTTATCGATCAAAACAGAGAGTATATTGAAAATAACATAACTAATAAAGAAAAAGTTCAAAAATTTTTAATGGGACAAGTAATGAAAGCTACTCAGTCAAATGCAAATCCAACAGAAATTAACGAAATTATTTTCAATAAACTTTCGAATTTATAATAATTTTTCTTCAAAATCAAGCAAAAACAGATAAATTTGCTTTAATTTTTTTGTAGATAATAATAAATAAACTAAAATTTATAAATATGGAAATTGAACATATAATACGAAATATAAGTCTTACTAAAACAGAAAAGCATTTAGAAGACTTTATAATAGGAAATATAAATTTATTTCTGGAAATATCTATGCAGGAATTTGCTAAAAAAGCAGACGTTGCACAATCTTTAATTACTCACTATATCAAAAAAATTGGTTATAAAGATATTAGCCATTTTCGTCGTTGTCTTTTACAGGCAAAAGTTAGAGAAGAAAAGTTAGCACCTAATGAATTGACTTTTTATGTCGAAAAAACAAATTTATTTTACTTTACTTCTATAGAAAAAACTTTGAAACAACTAGATATTGAAGCTCTAGATAAAGCTATTTCCATTCTAAAAAAATCAAAAATAACTTTTTTATATGGTTTAGGTACTTCTAGACAAATAGCGCAAGAAATGCAAAATGCTTTACTAAATATTGAATTTGTTTCTATCTTAGCAAACTCTATTGATGACATCGTTTTATACTCTCAAGCCTATAAATATGAAGATATTTCAGTGATTATTTTTTCTAAAAATTTTAACTCACCAGAATTTAGATTTTTAGTTGAAGCTGCTGAATTATTTAAATTTAATGTGATTGTTATTACTCAAAATTACAATGTTAAATCAAAAGATAACATAACAGTTGTATATTTTGCTACAGTAGAACAAAAAAATAGAAAAATTGCTTTAACTTCTAAAATCAATCAAATGTTCATTGGTGATATCATAGTGAGAAAAATTGCTAGCAATAAAATTTTAAAAACCAATGAATTTTATGAATATTTTAAATTAAATTGAAAATCTAAAAAAGGACATTAATAATGATTAAAAAAAATATAAAAGTTTTTGATACTGCAACCGAAGCAAACGAATTTTTACTTAATTTAGTAACAAATAAAATTAAACACAAATTAGTAAAAAATTTGGGTTTACCAACAGGTTCTACTCCAATTGAATTTTACAAACTTTTTGCAAACAAAATAAATACAGAAAAAATCGATGTTAGCCAAATAACAACTTTTAACTTAGACGAGTACTACAGATTAGATCCTAAAGATGAACAAAGTTATCATTTTTTTATGTTTAAACATTTGTTTTCAAAAGTAAAATTTAAAGCTAATAATTTTCCAAAAAGTGGAAAATATGATAGCCAAATCAAGCAAGCAGGTGGTTTAGATTTATTAATTTTGGGTGTTGGTAACAATGGACATATAGCTTTTAATGAACCTGGTAGTTTAAAAAGTTCACAAACAAGAATTATTGACTTATCTCCTGAAACCATTCAAGCAAATTCAAGATTTTTTAAATCAATTAATGAAGTTCCAAAAAAAGCTATTACTATGGGAATCGATACAATTTTTAAAGCTAAACAAATTGTTGTTCTTGCTTTTGGTCCAGCAAAGAAAAAAGCACTTGAGCAATTTATGCAATCAACTAAATTTGATCCTCAATTACCTATTAGTGCTTTATTAAATCATCCAAATACAATTATTTTAACTGATCAAAAATTATAATTTATTAGTTTGTAAAAGTTTTAATACACCTACCAATCCAGCGCTGTTTTTTAACTGGGTTGGTTTTATTTTTGTCTTAAAAGGGGTATTTGCTAATTCTTGGTAGAAATAATCTTCAATTTTCTTCAAAAAAGAAGGATTTAGATAAGAAATTCCACCACCAAAAATTATTTCATCTAGATCAAAATATATAGAAACTTGTGCTAAAAATAAAGCAACATTTTTTAAATAATCATTTAATATTGTTCTAAATTCAGAATTTGATTGATAGGTATTATCAAAGGTTTCATTATCAATTGAAGAAAAGTTAAATTGTTGTTTTATTTTGTTATTAAAACTACTAAAACTAAGAAAATTGTTTAGATTATTGTCATTGAGTTTTGTATAACCTAATTCCCCGATTAAAAAGTTTTTTCCTCTTAAAAGTTGTCCATTTCAAACTACACCTGTACCAACTCCGGTTCCAAATGTGACTAATGCAAAATTTTTGTTATTTGCTTTTTTTATTTCAGAATATGCAGCTGCTTTTGCATCATTTTCTGTTCAAATTGGAACATTAAAATATTTAGCTAATAAACGATAGTTTGTACCTTGTAATACTTTTAAATTATTTCCTGCATAAACAATTTTGTGAGTTCTATTATCAACAACTCCAGTTGATGCAATACCAATAGCCTTTAAATTTTTTCTGTAAGGTTTTATAAGTTCTTTTAATTGTTTAACAACATTTTTATGTTCTGTTCTGACTTTTCCTTCAAATACAAATTTTGCTCTTGATGTTGAAAGTGCATACTTAATATGTGTTCCACCTACATCTGCTAAAAAATAGTATTTCATGTTTTTCCTTTATCTTGAGTAATAAGCAAATAATATTTTAAATTAATTTAAGAAAAGATAAAAATGAAAATATTTTTTAAATTAAGATAATTAAAAATTATTTATGAAATTATTTTTTAATTAGAATTTTTGTTATTTTTAATTACTTATAATTAGGCTGTTTATATATCACATTTTTACGAAAGGCTATAACTATGCAAAAAAAATATCAAGGGTTATTCCCTGCTTTAATAACTCCATTTAATACAAAAGGAGAAGTTGACTATGTTGCTATTGACAAATTAGTAGAATACTTAATTAATGTTCAAAAAGTTGACGGATTTTATGTAACAGGATCAACAGGAGAATTTTTAACATTATCTTTAGAAGAAAAAGAAAAAATTCTTGAAAGAGTAGCAAAAGCTACAAAAAATAGAGTAACTTTAATTGCTCAAGTAGGAAATGTAAACGTTCATGAAGTAATTTACTTAGGTAAAAAAGCAAAAGAATTTGGTTTCGATGCTGTGAGTGCAATTACTCCTTATTATTACAATTTCTCATTTCAAGAAGTTAAATCATACTATGAAGAAATTACAGCAAATGTTGATTTACCTTTATTTATCTACTACTTACCTCAATTAGCAGGTAAAAAAATCGGAATTAAAGAGTTTGGTGAATTATTAAGCATCAAAAATGTAATTGGTGCAAAATATGGTGCTACAGATATTTTCTTATTTGAAAGATTATTAAGAACTTATCCAGAAAAATTATTCTTATTTGCTTTCGACGAAGCACTTGCACCAGCTTTAACTTTAGGAGCTAAAGGATTTATTGGTTCTACTTATAACATTAATGCAAAAGGAGCTAGAGCAATAATCGAAGCTTTTGAAAAAGGAGATAAAGAATTAGTTAAAAAATCTGTACATGAATACAACGATTTTGTTGCAAAATTAGTTGACATGGGAGTAATGGCAGGAATTAAAGCTGTATTTGAAGTAGAAGGTGTTATTCATGGAACAACAAGAAAACCTTTCTACCAATATGACCGTAGCACATTATTAGAAAAAGCTAAAGAAATACAAAAAATTATTAAAAAATAATAAATGGACTTTAGTTGGCTAGACTGAGTGCTAATGGTGTTTTATCTTATTGCAATGTTAGCAATGTCAGCTTACTTCTTTTTACAAGCAAAACACCAAAAAGCAAAAGGTCAATTTGATAATTCCAAGTACTTAACTGCAAAAGGAATGAAGATTCCTGCTATAGTAATTGGATTATCTATTTGAGCTACAGGACTTAGTTCCATTACTTTTTTATCAACTCCAGGGATTGCTTTTAAAACGGGTTGAATGTGAGCAATCACACAACTTTCTTTTTTCTTAGTAGTTCCTATTTTAATTAAGTTTGTAATTCCATTTTATAGAAGAATGACAGAATCTACAGCATATGCTTATTTACAAAAAAGATTTAGTTATTCTTTAAGGGCAATTGCTTCAATTTCCTTCATTTTGTTTCACATTTTTAGGATTGCAATTGTTTTATATATACCAACTTTAGCACTTTCTTTATTTGTAAACATCAATAGTTACTTGTTGTTATTTATAGTAATTGTTGTTGTAGTTATTTCCACTTTTTTGGGTGGATTTAAAGGAGTGCTTTGAACTGATGCAGTTCAAGGATTTGTTCTTTTTATAGGTATTTTACTTATTTTAATTTTTGGTTTAGCATATACAAATTGAAATTCTGATACTATAAAATACTCATTTTTTACCAAAGAAAATCAATGAAAAATAGACCTAGCTTCTGGAGGAATTTTCTTCATTTTTCTTTCTAAAATTATTGAAAATACCTTTACATACACAGCTAGTCAAGACATTGTTCAAAGATACAAAACAGGACAAAATATAAATGCAGTAATAAAATCTATTCATATAAATATTATTTTAGTAATTATTACTTTATTAGTATTTTATGGTGTAGGTTCTATGTTATACACTTACTATTCTTCACGTGGAATCAATGTTGATGATTCAAATGCAATTTCACAAATAGTAGGTGTAGAAAATGCAGCAAACAATCAACTTTTATCTTATTTTATTATTTCTGTACTTCCAATGGGAATTAGTGGCTTGATTCTTTCTGCTGTTTTTGCAGCTAGTCAGTCTACAATTTCTTCTTCTTTAAATTCATTAGTTACAACAATTGTGGTTGATTTTTGAAGATATTTTTATCCTCAAACAAGTGATAAAACGCTTAATATTTGATCAAAAATTCTTATAATTGTTTTTGGAATTTTTGGCTTTATGGTTTCAGCTTTACTAATTTATACAAAAGAAGAAAACATCATTAATTATTTCTTATCAATTATAGGATTGTTTGCAGCTCCTGTGGCAGGAACATTTATTTTGGGAATATTTACTAAAAGAACTAATTCACAAGGAGCTCTAGTAGGTTTAATTTGTGGGTTTCTTGTCTCATTTCCTTTATGACTGATGACACAAAAATTTATTCCTGAATCATCTAGAATAGTGTTTGGACCTGCTTGAATTACTATTATTTCATTCTTGAGTTCTTTAAGTATAGGTTATTTTACTTCTTTTATTTTTGCTTCATTTTTAAAGCAAAAATCTATTATTAATCTAAGTGTATGAACCAAAACAAAAGAATTTGATAACTTATTAAAATTAGAGAAATTAATTTATAAACAAGAAAAACTTTACAAAAAAACAACTAAAGGAAAAGAACAACTTTCGAATTTAGTTCAACAATTTGATTCCTTAACACAAATAGTTCATGAACAAATTCAACAAAATTAAATTAATACTAAATTATGGATACATTATTGAAAAATAAAGCATTTATTGTTTCTTGTCAAGTTTTAAAAGGTGAGCCTATGTATGGTGGAAAAACTGTATTAAAAATGGCAAAAGCTGCAATAAGTTCGGGAGCTGAAGGAATTAGAACTAGTCAAATAAATAATATTAAAGATATAATAAACGCTGACTTTAAAGTTCCAATTATTGGAATAATTAAGAAGAAATATAAAAGATTTGATGTAGTTATAACTCCTACCATAAAGGAACTTAAGCAACTAATTGATACCAAAGTTGATATAATAGCCATAGATGCTACTTTAAGAAAAAGACCTAAAAATACTACATTAGAACAAATGGTAGAGTATTTTAAAAAACATAAATTTCCTCATCAAAAACTGATGGCTGATTGTTCTGATTATGACGATGTTGAAATATCAATTAAATTAGGTTTTGATTACATCGGAACAACTTTACGTGGTTATACAGAAACAACCAAAAAAAATTCTTCAACAGAAAATGATTATCATTTTTTAAAATGAGCTTCAGCTCTTTGTAAAGCAAATAATTTAAAATTAATAGCCGAAGGTGGATTTGATACTCCAAAAAAAGCAAGAGATGCTTTAATTAAAGGTAATGCTGACGCTGTTGTTGTAGGTTCAGCAATTACAAGACCTCAATATATTACAAAACAGTTTTATGACAAAATAAAACTATAGAAAGTAAAAAAAGAGAGCAAAAAGTTCTCTTTTTTTACTTTCTTCTTTTTTCTTTATTTTTATAAAAATTATTATAGTAAAATTAAATTATTAATTTTGGAGGTTTAATGTCAACAGCTCACTTAATAATTATAATGATTTTGCCTTTTATTTTATTTTTAATGATTATATTTGTTTTTTCTTTTGAAAAACATTATTCTAAATTAACAGCCAAAATATTAAAACCTTTTTCTTTAGAAGATTATTTGTACTTAAAATATGAAAATCAAATTGATTTTAAAAAGTTTTTTTTACTTAGAATAATTTCTTATATAACAGTAATATCTTTTTATATTGTTATTAGCATTTTTATGATTTTGATATTTAACAAAAATCTAACAAGATTTCAAGAATTCCAAGAGGATACAAGCTCAATTGTCGTAACTTCAATAAGTGCAATTATTTTAGTAATTTTAATGTCTATTCATCTTTTTTTATCCAGTAAAATGTTTATAAAAAATAGGCAAATAGCTTTAGAAATGAAGAAAAAACATAATATTAGTCAAATAATAGATAAATTGTTTAAAGATGAAAATAACATTGTTGAATTACAAAATTTTGATTTTGAAATAGATAATCAGTTATTTTCAAAATTAAAAACTATACTAGAAAAATCTAAAATAAAGTCTTTAAAATTATTAAACAATAAACAGCAAACTCACGAATCTATTTTTTTTAAATCTTGTTTTATTTTTAGTCAATATTTTTTTACTTTTGTTGATAAAAACTTTAAAGATAATTTAATTTACTACTATAAAAATAAAAAAATTGATTCAACAACTTTTAATAAATTGATTCTTAATTGAATTTATACTAATATTTATGAAAAATATAGATAAGAAAGATAAAGAGCAAGTTATAAGATTTTATTTTGATGATGCAGGTGTTTTTAACAAAAACAGTAATGATAATGTTTTTGTTTATGCTGGTTTTTATTTTTTAGATGATTCTGATTTACTAAAAACCCATAATAAATTCTTGTATATGGAAAATAAATTAAGAAAGTCTTTTTATATATACAAAAATTTAAAGGAATTAAAAGCTTCTAAAATAAAGTTTGAACACAAAGAAAAAATATTTAATATTGTTGATTCTTCTTCTGTTATATTAGTTGCTACATTTATTAAAGACATTAATACTCAAATTCTTGAAGAAAAATCAAGCATTGGTAGATTTAAAGACTTTATGATAAAAAGATTAATTAGAACTACTTTGGAAAAACTAGTAATAGAAAATAAACTAGATATTAACAAAAAATTAAATATAAGACTTAATTTAGATCAACAAACTACCAAATCTAATGGTTATTATTCTTTAGAAAAATTGATTGCTGAAGATTTAAAAGGAACATCAAATCCAGAATATAATGACACTTTATTTTTTGATGTTGACATTAATCTTAAATATTGAAATTCGGCTTTTAAGCCTATAATTAGAGCCTCTGATTTAATTGCAAATCTTTCTTATAATTATTTAAATTATTTACAAAAAACTAAAATTAATAATATTTTGAATCAAACATATAACTTAATTTTTGTTCCACAAAATCAAATTAAGAAGATAAAAAATATAACTCACTATTAAAACTAATTATTCAAAAGTTTTTTATTTTCTTACACTAAAAAACAGTGAAAAATGATAAAAATTTCCTTCATTTTTCTATATAAATTTGTTTTTACACTTACAAAGTGCAAGAACAGGCACAGGTAATCCAACACCTACTGTTAACGCTGTAACAACTGAGCAATTAACTAGTGCAAAAACAAAAATTATCAAAAAATTGAAGCACAAAATACTTCAACTACTGCTGCATTTAACACAGTAAAAGAGTCATTAGAAAACTTAACAAGCACAGTAAAAGGTAAAAAACTTGAAGAACTAAAAGAAGAAATATTATCACTTCAAAATGTGTTCAATGAACAATTAGCAATAAAGACGATGCTTACCAACTTGTATGCTAAACTACAACAACTGGAAGTTCAAAAACAATACTTAGGAAAACCTAACGTTCTCTTTATAATATAAAATTATTAACAGATACAAAAAAACTGTGAGTATTCACAGTTTTTTTGTATATTTATTTTCTTAAATAAATAAATCTCTTATTATAAAATTAATTTTTTTCTTGTCTGCTTGTTTTTCTTTTATGAATTTTGCTTGTTCAACTGAATTATGGAATGCTACAGATTTTTTAAATGTGTTTTCTAAATCTCTTTTTAAATCTTGTAATTCTAAAATTTTATTTTCTAAACTAGATACAAAAGTTAAACCTGTTGTGGTATTTAAAAAAGAGTCGTCTTTTATTTCTGATAATTTTTGAATCAATTCTTTATTTTCTTTTATTTGGCTTTCAATTTCAGTTTTTTGTTCTGTTAGAGCCTTAACTACTTCTTGTTCAGATTTGTCTAACTCTTGTTTTTTCATTTGGTCTTGGGAATTACTTTGATCTTCGAAATCTTTACTTAATAGTTCTTTAGAAACTATGTGTATTTGGTCAGATAATTCTTTTACTTTTTCTAACAAGAAATTTACTGTAGTAAGTTGTTTTACTAATGTTATTTTTAAAGAATCTGTTAAGTGATTTTCAACATTTTTTTGAAATTTAGTTAAAGATTCTTTTGTTGAATTGATATCAGTAGTAGTTGAAGTTTTTTGTTCTTCAAGTTTGTTGATAATTTCTGTTTTTGCAGTAGTTAATTGCTCAGTTGTTACAGCATTAGCAGTAGGAGCTGGAGCGCTAGTTTCCGCTTGTGTACAGTGTATAATGATTTTCTTCTTTTTTAAAAGCTATTAACCTTTAATAAAAATGATATTTCATTATTTTGAAAAATTACACTGTAGCAAAGAGTATTTGAATAAAATTTTAATATTATTTAATAATTTTCTTTATAATTTAATTATGGATTTTAGATTTTAATATTTTATTAATAAACTTTCATATTTAAATTTTATGTTGTGTTGTGTAAAAAACGAAAGTTTATATATATTTATATATATAAAATCCTAAAAAATCTAAATCAAAAAATAAAAGAGGTATAAATTAACAAGATGAAATTTAAAACAAAAAAAATTTCTAAATTCTTATTGCCATTAGCTGGTTTATCATTACCAGTTGTAGCATTGATTTCATGCGGTACACAAGCGGAAACTAAAGAACAACCAGGTAAATCAGTAGCTGACCAAATTACTGATTTAACTACTAAAATTACAGCTTTACAAACTGAGATTACAACTAAAACTAATACAGTAAAAAATGAATTAACTACTGAAATTAATTCTCTAAAAACAACGGCAGAAACTTTACAAACCAAAGTGACAGAGCTCGAAACTAAAAATACAGAGTTAAAAACAGAGTTAGAAAAAGTTAAACAAGAACAAAAAAAATCTAAAGTTGACGCTCCAGTTCTAAAAATGACAATGCCAGGAAGAACAACAAATGGTCAAACAGGATCTACTGGTTCAACAGGTTCTACAGGTTCAACTAGTTCAACCGGTTCTACTGGATCAACAGGTTCTACAGGTTCAACTAGTTCAACCGGTTCTACAGGTTCTACAGGTTCAACTAGTTCAACAGGTTCTACTGGATCAACTAGTTCAACAGGTTCTACAGGTTCAACTAGTTCAACCGGTTCTACTGGATCAACAGGATCAACAGGGTCTACTGGTTCAACAGGTTCAACCGGTTCAACCGGTTCAACAGGTTCTACAGGGTCAACTAGTTCAACAGGTTCTACAGGATCAACTAGTTCAACAGGTTCAACAGGTTCTACAGGATCAACTAGTTCAACAGGTTCTACAGGGTCTACTGGTTCAACAGGTTCTACAGGTTCAACTAGTTCAACCGGTTCTACTGGATCAACTAGTTCAACAGGTTCTACTGGATCAACAGGTTCTACAGGTTCTACAGGTTCAACTAGTTCAACAGGTTCTACTGGATCAACTAGTTCAACAGGTTCTACTGGATCAACTAGTTCAACAGGTTCTACAGGTTCAACTAGTTCAACCGGTTCTACTGGATCAACAGGATCAACAGGGTCTACTGGTTCAACAGGTTCAACCGGTTCTACTGGATTAACAAGTTCAGGACAATCAAAATAAAACAACTTTAATAAAAAATACCTTCTTTTTTGAAGGTATTTTTTATATACAAATATATATTAATTTATTTTCTCTGAACCTATTTACTTACTTATTGACCTAAAAATGCTTTAGTGTATACAGACAAGAATCTTGCAAAAAATTATTTTAAATGCCAATTCTGAACGCTTGCTTGCGCTTATAAAAAATTCACAGCTAAAGAGTTAGTTTCTTTAATAATAAGTTAAGTTAGAGTTATTAGATAAACAAAAGAGCAAATATTGTTCTTTTTTGTTTAATATTTTTTGCTTATTTACGCTCAAACAAAGTATAAGAATTGAATTTTTTTAAATAATAAAGCTATTTTCCTAAACAAAAATTTGAAAATATTGAATCTAATAATGATTCATTGTCTGAATCACCTAGTATAGATTTTAAGTCCTTTCAAGATTGAGTTAAATCAACAATTACTATGTCTGGACTAAATCCGTTTCTAAGTGAGTTTATTGCTTCTTTTAAGTTATTATAAGCTAAATTTATCAATGATAATGATCTAGTGTTTGTAATAATATCTTCATTTTCTTGTATATTATCAACATAGTGTTTTTTAATATAGTCTTCTAGTTGACTAACATCATTGTTTTTAGCTGAAACAAATATTTTATTAGTGTTTGTTTTGACAGATGATAGTAAGTCTTTTTTGTTATAAACCTTTATATAATCTTTATCTTTGCTATGTTCTTCAATGAGTTTGTCAAATTCATTTTCGTCTTTAGTTGCATCTAAAACATGTAAAACTATTGAAGCTAGTTTGATTTGTTCCAAAGACTTTTTTATTCCTATTTGTTCAATTTTGTTTTTTGCTTCCCTGATACCTGCAGTATCTACTAACTTAAAAATAATATCTGATAATACAAATGAAGCTTCAACAACATCTCTTGTAGTTCCTGCAATATCACTTACAATAGATTTATCTTGTTCAATTAGAGCATTTAATAGAGAAGATTTTCCAACGTTGGGAGTTCCTACTAGTGCTACGTTGATACCATCAAAAATAACTCTTGCTCTTTGTGATTGCTCAATAGTTTTTTCAAATTTAGAAACTAATAATTCAAGTTTGGGTAATAAAACTTCGTTTGTGAGTATTTCTACATCATCGTATTCTGGATAGTCTATATTTACTTCAATTGTTGCTATTATATGCAACAAATCGTTGATAAGTTCGTTTATAAAAGCACTTGTTTTTCCTGAAAATTGTTGAATCGAAAATTGTGCTTGCTTTTTTGTACGAGCCATTATTAAATCATTAATAGCTTGTGCTTTAATTAAATCCATTTTTCCATTTAAAAAAGAACGTCTAGAAAACTCCCCTTTTTCTGCTAAGCGAACGTTTGGTTGAGATAAAAGAAGTTCGAGTATTAAATTTGTATTTAATACTCCTCCATGAGCATTTATTTCAACTGTGTCTTCACCTACAAAATTGTTAGAACCTTTAAATCATAAAACTAAAACCTCGTCAATGAGTTCTTCGTTGTTATGAATTCAACCATAAGTAATTTCTTTAGCTGTACTTCCGACTTTTCCTTTAAAGATCTTTGCAACTGTAGAAAAAGCTTCTGGTCCTGAAATTCTGATGATGGAAATAGCTTGATTGACTAATCCTGATGCAATAGCAACTATTGTATCATTTAGCATTAGTACCCCATTTTTTCTTCGTATTCTTCTAAAGTTCCTTTAAAAATGTAGCTTGCATCTGAACGAATATCTAAAATAACATTTGCTACTTTTTTAATCATTGCTCTGTTGTAGGTTGTAAAAATAATTCCAGAGTTATAAGCTTGTAATCCTTCAATAACTGAGTCGATGGATTCTGAATCTAAATGATCTAAAGGTTGGTCAAAAATTAAAAAGTTAGATTCTGTTAGCATCATTTTAGAAAACATTAATCTTACTTTTTCACCACCTGAGGTAACTTTTACATTTTTAAATACTTGATCACCGTTGAATAACATTCTTCCTAAAAAACTTCTCATTCTGTGATCTGAATTGTCTTTGTTTTCTTCTAGTGTGTTGTTTAAAGGTCATTGGCTCAATCACTCTAATAAGTTTAAATCTTTATTGAAAAATGAAGCATTATTACTTGGAAAATAATCTGAAACTATAGTATTTCCTCAAGTAACTGTTCCTGTTGTTGGTTTTTCTTTTAGAGCTAAAATATCTAATAATTTTGTTTTGACTAAATCATCTTCACCAAAAATTACCATTTTTTCATTTGGTGTTAATGTAAAAGAAATATTATCAAATAAAACTTCATTTGTTTCTGGATTTTTATAGGAAAGATTTTCTACTGTTAGAATTTGTTTTCCTGGTTTTGGATAAACGTTAAAACGAATAAATGGATATTTTCTTGAAGATGGTTTTATTTCATCTAATGTAATTTTTTCTAAGGATTTCTTTCTAGAAGTAGCTTGTGATGATTTAGAAGCATTGGCGGAAAATTTTGCTATAAATGCTTGTAATTTTGCTATTTGTTCTTCTTTTTTAGCATTTGCATTCTTTTGCATTTCTTTAATTAAAGCAGAAGATTCTTTTCAAAATGTATAGTTTCCAGTAAATAATTTAACTTCTCCAAAATCAATGTCAACTGTATGTGTACAAACTTGATCTAAAAAATCGCTATCGTGAGAAACAACAATAACTATATTTTTGTAATTAACTAAAAATTCTTCTAATCATTTAATTGATTTAATATCAAGATGGTTGGTTGGTTCATCCATTATTAAAATATCAGGTTCACCAAAAAGAGCTTTCGCTAATAATACTTTAACTTTTTGTGAAGCTTTTAAATCTTTTAGCTTCAAATTTCAAGCTTCTTTTGGAATATTTAGTTCAGACAACAGTGTTTGCGCATCGTTTTCTGCATTTCAACCACCTAGCATTCCGAATTTTTCTTCTAATTCGCTTGCTCTTGTATAATCGTCTTCAGTAGCATTTTCATCAGCATAAATTCTATTTTTTTCTTCTTGAATCTTATAAAGTTCTTCATTTCCCATTATAACTACATCAGTAACATTGTATTCATCATATTGATTATGATCTTGAGAAAGAACAGAAATTCTTTGCCCAGGAGTTTTAATTATTTGCCCTGAACTCGGTTCAACAGCACCAGACAATATTTTTAAAAAAGTAGACTTTCCTGCACCATTTGCTCCAATGATTCCATAAGTATTTCCTTCTACAAATTTTAAATTCGCATTTTCAAATAATTTTTTATCTGAAAATATTTTTGATAATTCTATAATCTCTAACATTTTGTCTCCTTCTTTAAAAATTTAGTTTTATTATTTTAATATATTTTAATGAGTTTGAAAAATAAAAATCAAACTGATTTTTAGTTTGATTTTTATTCATTTACTTAGTATTACCTAAGATTTAAAATTCAAATCCTTCTTGTTCAAGTTCTTCTGGAGTTAATTCTACTAAATGAGAAAATTGTTTAATAATATCTCTTTTTTCAATACCTTTTATCAATAAGTAATTAACTACTGGTAAACCAACAAACATAAAGAATTGAACAATAAATACTACAAAAGCATAGGTTCAAGGAAGTATTAATCCATTATCCGCAAATATACCTGCACCTGAACTTGCTCATGGTTTATTTACAAAAGCTGCAATTAAAGAATAGATATATGCAATTTCCATAATAGCTATTACTGAAATACCAATAATAGTAATTGTATGGAAAATTATTGTGTTATGTCTATTCTTAGGATTAGCTATTTTGTTTCTTCTTAAAGAGTATGTTGCTAATGATAAACCATATAAAACAAAGAAGAAAACTGTTGGAGCATTAGACATATAATCTAATAATACATCTGTCCCTGTTCCAGTAGTAAACTTACCTGGAATAGGCACACCTGTTTCAGTTCTAGCAGTAGTTAGAAATGGAGCCGCTAAACTTGGTACTTGAATTACTAAAATTCAAAATAAAAAGTTTAAAGCTAATAAAATTCAAGATGCTTTTGTTTCTCCAAGTTTTTTTGCTAAAAATCTAACACCAAATACTGTTTTAATTCTGGTTTGATCTTGCATTTGTATTAAAGTAGCAGATGAAACTGCATTTGTAACTCCAACTACAGAAATAAGCAAGAAGAAAGTAACCACAATATTTACTGGATCCGCTACTTCTTTTTCAAATACATCAGAAATAATTCCTGAAATACTTCCTGAGTTATGAAATACTGAAGAAAGAGCTATAAGTGAATATACAGTAACAATAATAATCATAGAAATAACAAGTGTTCTTGGTACTGTTTTTCTAGGATTTACTACTTTTTTCTGGAATAAACCTATAGATAAAAATGAATCATAAGCAAATAATACAGCAGGAAGAGCTAAAATTAATTTACTTATATCAAAAGTTGTGTTATTAAAAGCATTTGTTAGTTTATTAGAATTTGGTTCTACTATATGAGTGTTTGCCAATGCTAAACCAAGGATTAATGCAAATATTAACGGTACAAATTTTAATACTGTTGTAACTAATGCTAGTCACCCTGATATTTTTATTGAAAAATGATTTAATATTAAATAACATAAAATAAATGAAGATCCAATTAAAAAGTGTGCATAATATGGTAAAGAAATGTCTTTTCCAGCAGCTACTCCGATGAAAAATACTAAAACTTCTGATAATATGACACCTAATGTCATTGCTAAGATTGGATAATAGAAAAATGCATAGGAAAAACTTGTAAAGTATCCTATCTTCTTGCCTCCAGATCTATATAGTCAATTGGATAAACCATTTAATTTTGAAGGTTTCAGAAAACTAATTTCTGAAAAGTTTATTGCTACAATAAGCGAAATAATACCACCAATAACTCAAGATAGTAATCAAGTGATACCTTGTGATTCAGTTACTCTTTGGATGGAACCATTTTTAAAGAAAATTCCTACTCCAACAACTGAACCAACCAGCATCGCTAATGCTGCAAAAAAACCTAATTTTCTAGCGTTTTTTACTGTCATTTTGTCCTTTGCAAATTTTTTTCAACTTATTATAACAGAAAAGCAAAAAATAGCAATAAATTCAAATTTATTGCTAGATTATTTAAAAGATAAAAAATTACTGTATAGAAGATTTAAATTGTCATAAAAATTTATGGAAAAATAAAACTATTTCATCTATTAATGGTGCAACTAAAAACATAGATTCATCTTCTGTTGATTGAATAGCTTTGCAACTTGCTAAAATTACTTCAATTTGATTAATAATTCTTTCTGTAGCTGGTTTGGATGAAATAATTTCTCCTTCAAATTGTTGTACTAAACTTGATTTTAAAATTTTTTCAAATTTAGTTTCTACAACTTGATCAAGCATTATTAATTTTTCTGCTACTTCATCTACAAAACCAAGTGTTTGCGCTGAAAGTTTGTCTGTATATTTATGGAAAATAAAAAAGTCATTTCCTTTAATATGTCAGTGAAAATTTTTTACATTTGATTGAAACACTATTAAAGTAGATAATAATGTATTTAATCTTTCTAATAATTTTTTCATGTGTAAAATTATATAAGAAAAACTGATTTTTACAAAACTACAAATCTTGT
This sequence comes from Mycoplasma sp. 1654_15, assembly GCF_012516495.1. Taxonomy (NCBI): domain Bacteria; kingdom Bacillati; phylum Mycoplasmatota; class Mollicutes; order Mycoplasmatales; family Mycoplasmataceae; genus Mycoplasma; species Mycoplasma sp. 1654_15. Next base: position 123,923 of record NZ_CP051214.1, on the reverse strand, counting down.
TAAATTAATATAATTTTTTGGAAATGAAAGGAAACTAAAATGGATTTAAAAACATTAATTTGAAGAAAGTATTTTGACAATTGTGAACTAGCATTTGATTTTTCAGGAAGAAAAATGAAGTTCTCTGACTTCGAAAATGAAGACAGTGATTTTTCTTGAACCCTTGATTTTATGAGAGCTCAAAAACTAAATGGACCAGAAAATGAACTGAACATTATTCCTGTACACATAAAGACTAAAAAAGAAAAAGCTGACAATATAAATTTTTTAGCAAATGGTAGATTTTTTCAAGTTAAAAAGGTATTATATAGACCTGATAAGGAAAAAAATTTATTATATTTTATTACCATGCAAAATAGTCATATAGAAAACATTGAGCTGGAAAACAAATTAGCATATAACTACTATTGAAATAAATTTAATAAATTTTTATCATTAGATTTTATTGAAACTAATGATTTAATTGACTATGATGATCCTGAAAAAATTTGTTAAATAATTAGAAAATTATGTAAAAAGAAAATCAAAAAATTGTAAAATTTAAAACAAGTACTATTTCAAGTATTTTAGAACCTGATGCTATTAAATATGACATATTAGAGGTTATTCTAATGTTAAATGAGTGCTGAATCTACTGTTGAATATTTATTTACTCAAAATGAAAACTTAGAACATTTTATGAAAGAATATAATCCTCAAAAAGTAGAAGATTTTTTACTAACTCATTATGAAAATGTGGTTAAACCCAAACTTAATATATTCAAAGAAAAATTAAATAAAAATAATAAAAACAAAACAAAAACAATTAAATAAACATTATATTTTTAAATAGAAGGAAAATTAAAATGAATAAAAAATTAAAAAATTCATTATTGTTATCAACTTTTACATTATTACCTGTAGTATCGTTTATTGGATTTGTTTCTTGTCAAAAAACACAAGAAGAAACTAAAACTCCAAAAACCGAAACTCCAACAAAAGAAACTCCAACAAAAGAAACTCCAAAAACACAAACTACTCCAGAACAACAAAGTCCAACACAAGAAACCGAAACTACACCAACACAAGAAACTAATACTCCAAAAACTGAAACTCCAACAAAAGAAACTCCAACAAAAGAAACTCCAACAAAAGAAACTCCAAAAACACAAACTACTCCAGAACAACAAAGTCCAACACAAGAAACCGAAACTACACCAACACAAGAAACTAATACTCCAAAAACTGAAACTACAAAACAAGAAACCCCAACACAAGAAACCCCAACACAAGAAACCCCAACACAAGAAACCCCAACACAAGAAACCGAAACTCCAAAATCTGAAACACAAACTACTACAGAACAACAAAGTCCAACACAAAAAACCGAAACTCCAAAATCTGAAACACAAACTACTACAAAACAAGAAACTCAAACACAAGAAACTAATACTCCAAAACAGGAAGTATTTACTCGTACTTCAACTTCATCATATTCTCCAGAAAATGAAAAAACAACTACTAATGGAAATTCTGTTTTAAACAACAACCCTAAAAACTTTTTTACAGATTTTGTGTTAAAACATATTTCCAACAATATTAAATCAATTCAAATAATAGCAAACAACTCTAACCAATCAGAAGATTCGTTTATGTTAGATGAAAATGTAAATGTTGATAACTGAAAAACTTTCTTTAGTAGCCATATGTGAAAAAATAATGATGAACCTTCTACTTTTTATGTTAAAATAATCACAAAAGATGGTTCGACAAACCAACAATTAGATAAATATAAAACAATAACTGATTTAACTAAAGAATATGATAAATTAAAACAAAATAAGTAATAAGAAATAAATCGTTAAAATTTGTGTTATATTTAGTTAGTAAAACAATTTTACTCACTAAATATAACACATAAACAGAAAGAAAGATAACTTATTATACTAATTAAAACAAAACTTAAAAAATCAAATCTAAAATGTATTTATACTTATTTAGATAAAAATAATGTTTACATTATCAATGATTTTAAAGGTTATAAATTTACAATTTTAAACTACCTGTAATTTTATATAACAATTATTTAGATAAACAATTTAATATTGAAAGTGTAAAAATATTTAGACGAATATATGGACTATTTATCAGAAAATAAATCACAAAAAGAAGAAGAACTTAAACAAATATTAAAAAGCAATAATCCTTTGTTTAATTATTCTAAAGTAACTAATGATCCTGTACAAAACTTTTTTAGAAATGGATACGATTCTGTTCCTCTGGTCTTGGATCTATTTTTTGAAGAGTTTGCAAAAGAAAATGAAGAATTAGTTAATAAAATCGAAGATGATTTTTCACAAATTGAAGAGTTAAATAAAGCAATTGACGACTATAAAAAATCAAATAAAATTACTTTAAAAAAAATAAAATCTATTGGAATTATCTTACTTTGCCTTTTAATTGTAGGATTTTTCTTAATCCCAAAATTTAAAGAATTAAGAAAAGATATAAATAATTTTGTTCAATTTCGTCAAGAAAAAAAAGACGCAATTAATAAATTAATAAAAAATATTGAAGATTATAATTCAATATTATTTGGAAAAATTAATTACAAAACTATAGCTTTATATGTATTTAAAAAGTGAGGTTTTACCTACTCTGAAGATGCTTATAAATCTATATTTTATGATTTTCAACCTGAACGCTATAGTCTTTTGTTAAATGAAAAATCTCTTTTAAAACCTACTCTTGTTAGCATAGATAACTATATTTCTTTTTATTACAAATCCACTCCTTTTGTGGATGCAGAAATAATTAGGCATTATTTTAGAACTGTTCAAACTAGCCGATCAGAAAGTTATCCATATACTGTTGTTAGAAGAAGAAAAGTTAATGGGACTTGAGAAACTTATACAGAAACTAGGTATGAGACTTTAACAGCGACTCATTATGAAGAAACACCATTTTTAACTCCTAGATATTTATTAATGTCTAAAACTAACTTTCATCCAGAAATTAGTTTTGATTTAAATATGGCAGAATTTCCTAAAAAAAGAAAAAAACTAGTTTTTGAAAATTCAGAATTTCAGAAAAAAATTGATATTAGATTTCATAATGAAGAACTTCGTCCAATAAGATGTATTAATTCTGATGTTTGTTTAGACTATGATTATTACGAAGACCAAATGTCTGCTCCCATATTAGAATTTTTAACTATCAAAACTCAAGAAGATATTGTATCGTTAAAAAATCTAGGAATTGAACATGAATTATATAAAATAGATTCTAACTTTTTCATAAATAGAGAAGCTCTTTCTCGTGTAAATTTTTTTAAAAAGTTTAACACTTCTTCTTTTAATCAACTATTATATTTATATAAAACACCTCAAGAAAATTTTGACAAAATAAAAGAATCTTGTTCTCCATATCTTTATAGTTTAATTCAAGCTCTTTCACTTATTTTTGTTTTTCCTGTATTTAATAGAGAAAGTTATTTAACAAATCATAATTACAGAATTAGTCAACAAAAACAAGAAATAGATGAAATAATAAGAGATGATTGAAAAACTTTAATTTGAACTTATTGACGCCACTTTAGTTTTATAAAAGGCGAAAATACAACTAGATCTTGATTAACTCTGGAAAACTGAGAATACTGAAATGAAGAAGAAACAATATTAGCAATTGATGTAAATTTAAATTCTTATTATTCCAAAAAATTAATTGATAGTATTAGAGTTTGTGGTAAACATACAGGTTGTCATATTATTGATGTTCCTTACGAAAGATTTTATAAAATGACAGAAGAAAAAGGTATTTTTATAGTTAACAAGACTAAAGCAAAATCCTTCATAAATGAAGAAAAAACTGAAGAAAATAATAATATTTGACAACAAAACTGAAGACATTTTTCTTTTATTCCTTTCCAACTTAGAACTTTTTTAAAATACCTACAAATGTTTCCAATACAAGATAAAACGCAACAAATACAAGAGCTAACATCTATTTTGGAAGAAGAACAAATTAAAACTATTACAGAAGAATCAAGAGTTATTGTTTTAGTAAATAATGGTGATACAGATATAACAAAAATGAAAAAAGTAGTAAAATTAATAGACGAAATAATGAACGATTAATTCAAAAAGGAAAATTATGTTATTAGATACAAGACAAGAAAGACCAGAAAATAAAGAAGGATTTAATCCAAACGTTCAAAATGAAGCAATAAATGCTGTCGCATCACAATCACAAAAAACTTCATTTTGAATTTTTGTTGTTTTAACTTCTCTAACAGTTATAGGATTTTTTATATTTTTATATCTTTGATTTGTTAGTTGACCAAATAAATTTAATTCACAACAATTAAAAATCAATAACTCTGCTAGTTCAATTGAAGTTAATTTAGCAAAAAGAAGAGACACTTTGATTAAATTATTTGAACAAACAAAAGCATATTTAAAATTTGAAAATGATACTTACACAAAAGTTGCAGAACTAAGATCAGGAAAAACTGCAAGAAACAATATTAACGAGTCTAACAAAGAACAAATTTTAATGAATTCAATTGCAAGAGACATTAACATCGCTTATGAACAATATCCAAACTTAAAAGCTGATTCAATCATAGTTGATTTAATGAGTACTAGTCAATACATTGAAAACGAAATTGCAGCAGCTAGAAGACTTTATAATATAGATGTTACTCAATTTAATCAAAGTATTATGCTTTATCCTGCAGTTATTAAAGCAGAAAAAATGAAATTATATACACTACCTTTATTTATCGCTTCTGAAGAACAGAAAAAAGATGTTGATATGTCAGGTTTAAGTGATTTTAATAAATAATATAAAAATAGTTATAAATACAAAAAACAAACAAATAGTTTGTTTTTTTATTTTGCCTTTTTAAGTAAATTAATATAATTTTTTTATGAATTTTAGAGATATTTTTGAGCAACAAAAAAAACTAGATCTTTTATTTATTGAATCAATGAAAGAAAGAAAACAAGAAGTAAATCCTAAGAAAATTTCTGAGCAAAAAGTTATGGCATTGATAGTTGAAATTGCTGAATTTGCTAATGAAATAGAATCTTTTAAATATTGAAAAGTAAACAAAAAAAATAATGTTGAAAAAGTAAAAGAAGAATATGTTGATGCAATACATTTTCTTTCTTCTTTAGCTATTGAACATAACTTGAGCTTCATTTTAGAAGCTAAAATTGTAGAAAACAAAGATTTAGATAGTCAGTTTTTAAAAACTTTTTATTTAGCTACAAAATTTGGTTATTCAACAAAAACCGAAGACTTGAAAGAACTGTTTGAATACTTTTTAGGCTTTATTTCTCTTCTTGAATTTACTTTTGATGAAATAAAAACTGCCTATTTGAACAAAGCAAGAATTAATATTGAGAGAATAAAATCGAATTATTAAAAAAACCAGCAATTTGCTGGTTTTTTGAAGCTAAATTTACTCTGATAGTATTTTTTTAAGATTATGTTTATAAACTTCAACCCCTGGTTGATTAAATGGATTTACTTCTAATAAAAAGGCAGACATAGCACAAGCTCTTTCAAAAAACATTACTAATCATCCAAATGTTTCTGGGCTATTATCCTTCAATTTCAAGACTATATTAGGAATTTTAGCAGTTTTAGAGTGCGCTTCTAAGGTTGCTTGAAATACCATTTGATTCAAAGTATGAATAGAAACTGAATTGTCAGCAAGTGTGTTTAAATTATCTTGATTTTGTCTGTGTCTACTTACCACTAAGTCATACATTGGTTTTTCAATAAAAATTGTAGTTTCAAAGAAAATTTGTGAACCTTGTTGAATAAATTGACCTAATGAATGTAAATCTGTACTAAAAATTACTGAAGCAGGTAATAGTCCTTTTTCATCTTTACCTTCTGATTCACCAAAAAGTTGTTTCCACCACTCATTAAAAAATGCTAAATATGGTTCATAACCTATTAAAATTTCAACTTTTTTGCTAAATTTTTTATACATTAAAAATCTTATTAAAGCATAAACATAAGCCGGATTAGAATGTCAAATATCTAAATCTTGAGAATATTTTTGAGCAGCTAATGAAGCTCCTTTAATCACTCTTTTGACATCAATTCCTGCACATAACATAGGAAAAAATCCAACAGCTGATAAAACACTAAATCTTCCTCCCATATCATCTGGAATTCTAAAAATGCTTTCTGGATCTACAGTTGCTTTAGCTATTTCTAGTAATGCACCTTTTTTTCTATCAGTTGTTACAAAAATCAAGTCTCTTATATAACCATTTTCTTGATTTTCTAAAAGTTTTCTAAACTCTCTAAAGGCTATTGCAGGTTCAATTGTGGTTCCTGATTTGGAAATTACGTTAATAGCAAATCTTTTAGTACTTGCATAACTTAATTTTTGATACAAGTCAGCAGAAGACAATGAAGTTCCAACAAACATTACTTCCATTGCATTACTTCGATCAATATTAGGTAAACTACCATTTATAAAGTCAATAGCAGCTTTTGCTCCTAAATATGAACCACCAATTCCAATAACTACTAATAATTCGACTTTTTTATCTAAAAGTCTTTTTTTAATTTTTTGCATTCTTATTAGTTCTTGGTAGCTATAAGATGAACCATTTACTAATCAATCATATTCTGAAAAATTAGCTCAACCTAAAAAATTTTGCCCATCAAAGTCTAGTTTTTCTGGAATTCCTTTTGAGGTTGAATTAATTTTATTATTATTTTGTCTTATTAATCTTTGATATTCTAGTTTTTTAACTTCACTTTTTCAATCAAAATTAACATCTTGAATTTCTAATAAAATATTTTCTTTTGTATCTGTATTATTAACTGACATAGTAATTCCTTTTAGTGTATTTTTTGTTCTAATTTTAATAAATTTTTTTGCTAAATCCTATAAAAACATAGGATGTTAATTTTTAGCTGTTGAATCATTGCTTAATTTTTTGTTCAATATATTTCAGAAATTTGAATTTATTATTTCTATTCCTGTTTCATCAAAAACATCGACTCCTAAAAGATATGCATACATAATGTAAGCTCTTTGGAAAAACATAACTAACCACCCAAACGTCTCTGCACTATGATCTTCTAATTTCATAACTAACTGTGCAATATTACCAGAGATTGAATGTGAATCGATTGTGGCAAAAAATGATGCTTTATTAATTTCATGCACTGTTTTTTGCGCATATTTATCAAGTAAATCTTTTCTGAAAAGACTTTTATTTTCTTCTGCAATTAAAATATCATAAGCAGGTTCTTTTACAAAAACAAGTGTTTCAAAAAATATTTTTGAACCACTTTGTATGAATTGACCTAAAGTGTGAATGTCAGTACTAAATACTGCAGAATTTGGAAAAATTCCTGTGGTTTTTAGTTCTTTTCTTTCGAAGTTCATTTCATCAAAATCAATGTTATTTTCTTCTTCATTGTCTTCTGTTTCTTGATCATCATCTTGAGGTGGCTCTTCTAATTTTTGAATTTCTTCTACTTCATCAATTACTTCTATATAGTTTTGGTTTGTATCATCTAAATTTTCTAATACTAACTCTGATGTTGAAAATAAAAATTTTCATCAACTGTTAAATGAAGCAAAAGAATGATCAAATGATATTAGAAACTCCATTGGAATATTTCTTTTTTTAAAAAGTACATATCTTGCTGCAGCATATTGATATGCTTGATTTATCCTTACATCTGGTTGAGAAAATGTTCTATTTGCTTGTGTTGCACCATAAATTAATTTTTTTAAATCAATACCTGCGCATAGCATAGGGAAGAAACTTAATAAAGAAAAAATAGCAAATTTTTCTCCTACGTTTGCTGGAGCAACAAAAATTTTGAAGTTATTAAAATTTGCAATTTGTGTTCAAATTCCTTGTTGAGTTATAGGAGCTGTAATAAAAACTCTTTCTGATATATCATCACCAAATTGTCTATACAATAGATCTTTAAAAAATCTAAAAACTAATTGTGCTTCAAAGTCTACATCAGATGTTGAAATTATATTAATTGCAAAATTTTTGCTTCTAACATAATTTAATTTTTGTGTTAACTCTACAGAAGATAAAGAATTTTCAATAAAAATTACTTCCATAAATTTTTTATTGCTTGTAAGCTCATTTGTGTTGATAAAATCAACAGCTGCCTTGATTCCTAAATAAATTTTTGGAGAAGCAATTACAACTAAAGTAGTAATCTTTTTTGCTAATAATTTCTTAACAATCCGTTTCATATCTTTAATTTGATTTAAATCTAGATTGTTGGGAAAGAATATTCACTTTAGTCTGTCATCAACTTTATTAGCATCATTTAATATCTGTTTGTGCAAGCGGTCAATTTTGTGTTGTAGTGATGTTAAATTTCTAATTTTTTTTGGATTTTTAATTCTCCTAATTTCTTCGTCTAATTGTTTTTCGAGAATGAAATTAATCTTCATTTTTCTTCAATTTCCCTATCTGCTTTTTTCTTTAAATTCTCAAAGCCACTAGGTGTGGTTTTAAGTTCGTAATTACGTTTTTTCTTACTTGTGCTTGTGTGTTTATCTGTTTTTGTTTTTTTTGGTTTTTTAATTGTTGTTTTTACTTCAAAATCTTGATTTACATTTTTGAATGATAAAGAAGCTTTTTTGTTTGCATGATGGATAGTTAAAATTTCTAATTTGACTTTTTGTCCAACTTTAAAGTTTAGTGTTGTTAAATCCTTAATAAACTTATTACTAATTTCATTTATAAATACAACACCTTGATATTCTTCGGGCATATCAGTTCAGAAATATTTTTCTTTTATTTCTTTAATGGCACACACAACTACTTGTCCTATTTCCATAGCTAAATTATACAACTTAGAATTATTAATTTGTTATTAATCAAACAAAGTTATTTGATGGGTTTCATTTAAATCTTTAAAAACACCCATATCTTTTAATTTTTGAATTACAGTTGAATTAACACCTGCACGTTTTTCGAAATCTTCGATTGAAGAAAACTCTTTTTCTTTTCTTGCTAGTATGATTTTAGTAGCGTTTGCTTCTCCTATTCCATCTAAAGACGAAAATGGAGGAATTAATGAATTGTTTTCTTGATTTATAACTCATTGAGTTGCTTCTGATAAATTTAGATTAATTTTTTCTATTTCAAATCCTCGAGCTTTTAGTTCCTCAGCAACTTCTAAAATAGGAATTAATTTTTTTTCTTTTTCTGACAATTTGTCTTCTTTTTTACTATTTTCTCTTGATTTTAAAGCCAATATTTGATTAGATAATTGCTGTTTAGGTAAAATCAAAGCATCTATATTTTTAAAGTCAATTCTAATTGAAAAGTAAACTGCATAAAAAGCTAAAGGAAAATAAAGCTTATAATATGTAATTCTTCAAGCCATTAACACATAAGCGGCTGCATGAGCTTTTGGAAACATATACTTAATTTTCTTTAATGATTCAATATATCAAGAAGGAACATTGTGATTTTCAAGAATTGTTTGTTGCTCTTCTGTTATAGATTTTCCTTTTCTAACAGATTCCATAATATTGAAGGAAATTAAAGGATTTACACCTTTGTTAATCAAGTAAAGCATAATGTCATCTCTACAAGAAATAACATCTTGAAGACTTAAATTTTGTTTAGAAATCAACTCTTCTGCATTATCTTGTCAAACATTTGTTCCGTGAGATAAACCTGATACTTTTATTAAATCTGAAAAAGATTTTACTTTTGCTGTATTTAGCATTCTTCTAACAAAAGATGTTCCAAATTCGGGTAATCCTCTTGCGCCATTTTTTTCTCCTGGCATATCTTTTGGATCAATATTTAAAGGCTCTAATGAAGAAAATAATTTAATAATATTAGGATCACTTTTAGGAATATCTTCAACTTTTGTGCTTGTTAATTTTTCTAGTTCACGAACCATAATAGGATCATCGTGACCAAGAAGATCGAATTTTAAAACATTGTCATGAATATTTTCAAAGTCAAAGTGTGTTGTTTTTCAATCAGAATTTTCATCGTTAGCAGGGAAATTGATAGGTGTAAATTCTTCTACTTCTAAATCATTTGGAATTACTATAATTCCTCCAGGATGTTGTCCAGTTGTTTTTTTAACTCCGCTTGATTTTGAAGCTAAAAAGTCTAAAAAAGTGTTTGAATACATAGAAAATTCGTATTCATTTGGGTGATCATTTAAGTACAATCTTGTATGGATTTCATTAAGTTTTTTTGCTAATGAAAAAGCCGATTTTTCAGCATAACCTAAAATGGTTCCTGCTCTAAAAGTAAATTTTTCACCAAAAAGTTCTCGAATATAATTGTGTGTTTGCACTTGAAAATCACCTGCAAAATTTAGATCAATATCAGGAACTTTATTTGCATTAAATCCTAAAAAAGTTTCAAATGGGATATTTTGTCCATCTTTGTCATAAGTGATTTTGCAAGTTTTACACATTTTATCTTTTAAATCAAAACCAGATAAAATGTTTTCATCTGTAGAAAATTCAACACTTTTACATTGTTTACAAACATAATGTGGTTCTAAAGGATTTACTTCTGTAATGCCTATTAAATAAGCAACAACTGAAGAACCTACAGAACCTCTAGAACCTACTTTTTGCCCCTCTGATTTTGCTTTATCTACTAATTCTTTAGAAATTCAGTAAACTACATCATAACCATTTTCAATAATAGGATTGAGTTCTTTTTCAATTCTTACAGCAATTTTATCAGGAAGATTGTTACCATATTTTTCATGAGCTCTTTTATATACTAAATCCTTTATTTTTGAAGCAGAATCATCAAATTTAGGTGGATAAAGTTTGTCTTTGATTATTTTTACATCTTCTACTAAACTTGCAATTTTATTGGAATTTCTAACAACAATTTCATCAATTAAATCTTGATCTTCTAAAAATGCAAATTCTGCTTTTAACTCCTGAGTGGTCATGAAGTATTTTGTAGGAAAAATGTGATCATTTTTTTGATTTGTATCTCCACCAAAAAAATTATGAGGTTTACCACCAACACCTTTTGCATAAATATAAACTTGATGAAAAATTTTGTCTTCTTGATTTATATATCTTGGTTCTGAAGAAGCTACAACAATTTTTTTGTGTTTTTTTGCTAAATCTATAACTAACTTCAATCCATTAAGTACATCTTCTTTTTTTAATTTATTTCTTTTTATTAAATGAATAAACGAAGAAGGGGTTGGAATTTCAATAAAATCTAATTTTTGAATAAAATTTTCTAAGTCATTGTGGTGATTGTAAAACACAATTTCCATTAGTTGAGAATCAAAACCACTTGTTCCTCATAAAATATTTTTTGAAGATTTAATTTGGTCATAAAAAAGAATTGGTTTTGATAAAAAATATTCTGTATTTGAAAGGCTAATAAGTTTAAAAAGTTCTTTTAATCCTTCTTGATTTTTAACAATTGCTCTTATTTCTTTTGAGAAAAATCCTCGCCTTTTAAAGTCTAAAACATTTGAACCAACTGAATCTAAAGTGTATAAATCCTTAATATTTTGTTCAATTAATTTTAATAAAAATTGGTCTCAAACTTTTGCTAAAACTTCAGCGTCATAACCTCCTCTATGTGATTCGGTTTCGTCATAGTTAATTGAAGAGTTTTTTGCTAATTCTTTAAGATTGTGTCTTTTTTGTGTTGGAAATAAAAATCTACTTACTTCCAAAGTATCAATAACTGGTTGTTGAATTTCATATAATTCTAATTTTTTATAAAACTCAACTAAACAACCATAATCGAATTTTGCATTATGCGCTACCAAAATACTATTTTCAAAAATTTGCTTAATTTTCACAGCAGCTTCTTCTACTGAAATTGCTTCTTTTTCTATCATTTTATTGGTAATTCCAGTTAAGTCTGTTATGTAAGAAGGAATTTTTTCTTTTGGTTTAATTAGAAACTCGTGCTTTTCTAATATTTGTCCATTTTGTCAAACAACAGCACCAAACTCAATTAATTCATTAAATTTTGGAGACAATCCTGTAGTTTCTAAGTCAAAAACAACGTATCTGGCGTTTTCTAAATCTCGGTTATATCTAAGATTTAAAACCTTAAAGATCTTTGAATGAGTAGAAGAAAATGTTGTTCCATAAATAGCTTTAATATTCTCTTTTTTGCAAGCAAAATAAAAATCTGGGAAAGCTTGTACTGACTCTAAATCAGAAATTCCTATAGCTGAATGACCTAGTGCTTTCGCGATTTTCACATAGTCTTGAGCATCTGTGACTCCGTCCATAGTTGACATTTTTGTTCTTGCAAATAATTCCACTCTTTTAGTGGTTGCTTCATCAATTCTAACAGGGAAAATATTATTAATTTTTTCTATTTTGTGAGATTTAATTACAAAATCTCTAGAATAAATATCTTTGACTAATTCACCATAAACCTTAACAAAATCGCCTTTATTTAAAGGGAAAACACTATCTTGATTATAAAAAGCATTAATCATAATAGCTTCTTCATAATCACTTACGTTTATGATTCGTAAAACATTTTTATTTTTAGTTACTTTGTCTTCAAGCTTATAAATTTGACCTTGAATTTCTACAAATTGTTCGTTTGAACTTCTAACTTCCTTTAATTTTAAAGGAACGTACTGATTTGCTTTGTTAAAAGATTTTCTGCTTGAAACTTTAGTTGATTTTTTTTCTTGTTGACTTAATTGTTGAGCTTCACGAATTTCTTTTTCTTTTTGATTAGTTAAATATTCTTGAATAGCTAAATTTTGTTTTTTGATACTTTCATGATCTAAAATGAAATGAATCTGAATAAAAGAAAGACCAAATCTTTTAAATAAGGATAAAATCTTTTCTTTTTTTTCTTCTAAATCCTTGATAATTTCTTCATCTACAAAATAAAATCAAAATTCACGAGCTTTATTTTGTAAAGGAAATTTACTAAAAAAGTTTTCTTTATTAAATAAAACTTGATAAATAAAATTTATATATTTTAAAAATTCTTTTTTTTCACAATATTGTTGCTCATATTCAAATTCTATTTTGTAATTAAGTCTTTGAACAAATGATTGTTGAACCTTCTTTTGAAAAGCAAAAAAGTCTTCAAATTTGAATATATTTAGGCTTTGTATTTTTAAAATGTACTTTTTTTTGTTATTTATTTCTACTTGTTCTAAAGTAGCTTGCGTTTCAAGTAAATAACTAGGAATTGTATAGTTTATGCTGTTGCAAAGAGAAATAAAAGATTGGTTGTCGCTCATAGTTTACTCATTTTATCAAGTTTCTAAAATTAGAAAAGTGAAATAATTGATGAAATTATTGAAAAAATAATGATTACTAAAAACGTAGAATCAAAACGATCAAAAATGCCACCATGATCTTTAATTAATGTTGAAAAGTCTTTGATATTTAGGCTTCTTTTTATGAAGGAAAACAGCAAATCTCCTAGTATAGCTGCAATCGGTAACAATATCGGACTTAACACCATTAAAACTATAAATTTGTCATTTGGAAAGTTGTCGTAAAAAAATGGAGTAAAGTAAAATGTTAAAATTACAAATACACAAGAAAAGGAAAAACCAAAAAATACTCCTTCTCAACTTTTTTTAGGTGAAATTTTACTAAATCCTTTTTTTATTCATTTTCTGCCAAATCAAGAACCAAAAAGATAACCAAAAGTGTCATAAAATGAAGCAGTTAAAGCTAATATAACTAAAACTTCAATATTAGTAATATTTAATAAAAACATAAATTTTGCAAAAGTTGCTATTAAATAAGAAAATATAAGTCTTAAAAAGAAATTTTTAGTTCTTTGTTTTCAATCTACGTTTTCAAATAAAGCACAAACTAGTGTCAAAGCAAAACTTACTAAATAAACAATTCAACTCTTATAATGTTCTGAAATATAGTAATTTCAAGGTAAATTGCCATTATTTATAAGTGCTTGAAAGTCTTCAAAAGGAAGGATAAAAACAAGAAATATGTTTATCAAAATCAGGACATTAATAAACATATTCTTATTTAGTTTTACAAAAATTTCATAAGCTCCGTATGTAAACACAGAAAAATAGAAAATAAATCCTATAATTCTTCCTCAAAAACCAGCATAATAAGTAATAAAAATAAAAGGTAAAATAAAAAAAACTATCAATATTGCTATTGATGATTTTTTTATTATGTTTTTATTTTTTTCTGATTTTAGCAATGAAAGCATATTATTAAAAACTCATTAAATTTGCTGATTTTTCAGAAAGAACTTTATCTACTTCTTGAATTTTTTTGTCAATCTGTTTTTGAAGCTCAGTTAAAATTCTTCTTTCTTCGTCTTCGCTAAATTCTTCTTTTTTAACAAGTTTATTTACTTCTTGTCTTACTTGTCTAATTTCAACTTTAGCTTCTTCATCGAATTTTTTAAGACTTTTAACAAGTTCTTGTCTTTTTTGTGTTGTTAATTCTGGAAGTATTAATCTTATTTGGTGTCCTTCATTTTGAAGTTGAACATCTAATTTGTGAGCTACAATTGTTGATGCTATTTTTTTGGTTATGTTTTGATCATAAGGTTTGATAAGTAATTGTTGTGGAGAAGGAACGCTAATAGCCGCTATTTCACCAATCGGAGTTAAAGTTTCATAGTAATCTACTTTTAAGTATGAAACTAATTGAGGATTTGCTCTACCAATATTAATTTTTGATAAGTTTCTTTCTAATCTTTGAAAAATTTGATCTGATTTTGTGTTAATCATTTCAATAAAATCTTTAAGTTCTAATTTTGTTTCCATATTATTATTTTACTACTTTTGTGTGTTTTATGTTTCCATTAATTACTTTTACTATTGAATTTTCTTCTTTAATATCAAAAATTAAAAGCTCTAAATCATTATCTTGTGCCATTGTAAAAGCTGTGGAGTCCATAACTTTTAAATTTTGTTTGATAGCATTGTAATAAGTTAAATTTTCATAATGTTTTGCATTTGGATTTGTTTTTGGATCTGCGTCATAAACTCCTGCAACATTATTTTTACCAAAGAGTATTTTGTTAGCACCCATTTCTGCAGCAAACAATGTTGAGGCACTATCTGTGGTAAAGTATGGTCTTCCTGTTCCTCCAACAAAAATAATTATATTTCCTTGATCTAAATATTTTTTTGCTTTTTCTACTACATAGTATTCGCAAACTCTTGAATCTATATCAATAGAGGAAAGTACACGAACCTTTAATCCTTCTTTTTTAAAGCCAGATTCTAAAGCTAAACCGTTCATCAGTGTTGCTAGCATTCCAATATAATCTGCTTTAGTTCTCATTATTCCGTTTTTTTCAGCAGAAGTACCTCTCCAAAAGTTACCTCCACCTACTACTATTAGAATTTTATAGCCTAATTTGACAACTTGTTTAAGTTGAGATGCAATATTTTTTACTAATTCATAATCAATTGCTAGTGATTTTTCTTTATTTGCAAGACTTTCGCCTGAAAGCTTAAGTAAAATAGTTTCTTTTGACATAATTAACCTTAATTTTTGTTCTTTATTTTACTTCAAAAATTGATTTTTTCTTTATCTTTTCCTAATTTTTTTTATTTTTAACAAAAACTCTCAAAAATAGGAAAAAATAGGTATGGCATGACAAATAAAAAAACTTTTTCTAAAAATTCTACCAATTTTATTTTTAATACTTATCCCAGCATTTTTTGGTCTTTCTACTAATGTGAAGAAAAATGAAGCAGAATATGACATAAATTATGCTTCTTTGTATGAAGAAGTAAATTTTTTAGACAAATTAGATAAATACAAAACACTAGATGAAAATAAGGTAGTTATTCTGAAATATAAAGAAGACAAACAAACTAATAACTACTGATCTGATAATGTAAAAGTGATTAGTCACATTTCGCCTAAAACTATTGTTGAAATTAAAGAATTTTCAACAAGTCAAGAGTGATTTGATGCTTTAGACAGCATTGATACAAAGATTACAAAATTTGTACTTCATTTATATAATGATGTGCCGTTTTTAGACAACGTTTCCTGAGAGGGAAATATTCACAATAGATTTTTAGATTATTTATTTTATGTAAAGGGCTTAATAAATATTTTTAATGTAGATGTAAATTCTAAAGAAAAATGAAGCACAAACAATATTGTTTTAGTTGGTACTTATGGTTCTTTTAAAAATAACAAATTTCTTCCTGGGCAAACTCAAAATTTATACAAAACTAATTTAAGTCAAAATCAAAATTCTATAATCAAACCTAATATCTATATTCCTAAAATATCCTTCAAAAAAGAAGGAAAAATTCAATCAAGTTATGATTCTAAATTATCAGCTTCCATATTCGCAGCTCTAGCTTCAAAACTTAATATGTTGTTAGAAACTAAACAAAATTACATAATGAAAAATTTAAAAGTTTTAAATGCAATTTATGCTAGTGCTAAACAATTTGAAAAACGAAACATTTCTTTTAGTGGTTTTGATACACAGTTAGGTTTGGGAAAATTTAATTTTTCAGGAGCGTGACAAATTTTAAGCAAAGATGAAAATAATCCTGAAGTTATTTTTAATAAAGAAGAAAAAGCTTTTATTTATGAATTTGAATTAGATAAAAATGAACAATTGCAAGTAAGTGCTTTATTTCCAAAAATTGATTTTTATATTGACCCTGATCCAAGATATTTTAATCTATGAAAATACCTTGCAATTCCTTTTAAAATTCAACTAAATGCTTTAGTTAGTTTGTTTTCAGGAACAAATATTGAAGAGCAGATTTTTAAAGATATTTTTGTTCGAAATGAAGCATTTAATATTTATCTAGAAAAATTTATTGGTGAATGAGAAAGAGTTGCTTTTTCTAATTCAAAAAAATCAAATATAGAAAAAATAATCTATAAAAGTGATATTAAAACGAAGTACAGAATAGTGATCGAACCTGAAGAACTAATTTATACTATTGAAAGTAGTTATTTTAATTTAGCTATCTTAAAAAATAACTAGCTAGGTAATTTAAGTTGCGTTGTTGGTGCATTAGAAACATGTGCGTGAAATGAAAGCAAAATAGAAGCAATAATGATACCTGAAACAAATCATATCAGTGTGATATATCATTGTTTTTTTGCTCCTGATCTTAGATGAATAAACTCAGGCACTAATTCAACTACTACTACGAAGGATAAAATTGCTCCACCTGAAGCATTTACAATTGGTAAAATTCAACCTGCTTGATTTAAAAATCTGTAGACAAAAGCTCCAATTGTGATTATTGGAATCAATATAATTGTAGTTAATAAATTATAAATTACAGCTTTTCTTACCTTTTGTCCGTACTGAATTTGCCTGTAATAAATGATTAAAATTTCTATCAAAATATGAGCTACAAAAGTTATGATCAGACCATAGTTTAATCTTTGTCCTTGGCTTATTTTAGATACTATTGAACCTAAAATAAATCCATCAATTGTTCTATGTGAAAGAAGTAAAATAATAGCTAATCAAGCAGCTCTTGGATTATCTATATCTTTAAAATTAATAATATGATCATCGTGATCATGTTCGTGATGATTTGAATGTGTGTCTTTTTTAAAATGTTTAACAAAGAAAAAACGTACTATAAAAATTGTACACACACCTAAAATAGCGCCTGAGCCTACTAAAATTGCTACTCAAAGTTGGCTGTATTTTATTCACTGAGTATTTGATGTTGCTCAAAACTGTTGAAAAGCAAAGTTTTCTGCATTTTCATAAGCTTCTCTTAAAAGTCCTGCTGTAGCAACTATTAACAAAAGACCAGCACTTAAAGAATAAAGATAAGTGTTGGTGATTTGTTTGATCTTGGGTTTAACAAGTGCAACTAGCAATACCAAAATTACAGGTATAGCTAAAATTATTAATATAAAAATTATTAAATTAACTAAAATAGCAATATTTAAATTGTTATTAAAAGTTCTTGCTGTGTATGGAAAAATGACTTTTTCCTCTTTCTACATTTAATTTTAATTTACTTTATTATCAAGGATTCTTCGTTCATTTCTGAAGGTTTTTCGATACCTAAATAATCTAAAATGGTTGGTGCTATATTAGCAAGTTTACCGTCTTTTAATTTTAAAGATTTATCAGTTGTAATCAACATAACTGGAAATGTAGTATGTTTTGTTGAAGGTTGATGATTTTCATCCTCAGTAAGTTCAGCATTTCCGTGATCTGCTGTTATAAATAAAGTAGCATTATTTGCTTCTACTCAATCTTTTATTCTTCCAATTTGTTGATCTAGAACTTCTACTGCTTTAATTGTAGCTTGTAAATCTCCAGTGTGTCCTACCATGTCAGGATTTGCGAAATTCATAATAACTAGATTGTATTTTGAAGCATTTTCTAATAAAGCATCTGTAATTTCTTTAGCTGACATTTGTGGAGCACTTGCGTATGAAGTAACCTTTAAAGAATCTATTAATATTCTATCTGAATTTGCTAATTGTATATCAAATCCACCATCCATAAAGAAAGTTACATGAGCATATTTTTGAGTTTCGGCAAGTCTTAACTGTTTTAGACCTTGTTCTGAAATTACTCTTCCTAAAGGTTTTTTAACTTCAACTTCTTCAAAAGCAATATCAGTATCTAAACCTTCATATTTCATCATTGAAACAAATACATTGACTTTAACTTTATGTTCTGAATGATAAGAATAAAGATTTGAATCTAAGATTAAATGTGTAATTTGTCTAGCTCGATCAGGTCTGAAATTAAAGAAAATAACTGAATCATTATCCTTTAAAAATGAAGAAGAATCAAGGTTTTTGTTGATTGCAGGAATAAAAAATTCATCCTTAATGCCTTGTTTATATTGTTCATTTATGTATGTTTTTACATCAGTAAAATTAGATTTAGATTTTCCTAAAATAGCTTCAAATCCTTGTTCAACTCTGTCAAACATTTGATCTCTGTCCATTGTATAAAATCTACCTGCTATTGAACCTATTTTATAATTTGGAAAATCTTTTAAAAGATTTTCAAGCTTTTGAATGGAACTTAAAATAGACGCAGGAGCAACATCTCTACCATCTCCAATAATATGAATTGTTGCTTGTGGAACTCCATAATTTCCTGCAGCTTTTATAAGTTCAAACAAATGCTCTTCTGATGAGTGAACACCTCCTGGAGAGAGTAAACCTATAATTTGTAAAGATGTATTTGTTTTAATGCTATTATCAAAAGCTTTTATAAACTTTGGATTGGATGCAAAAGTTTTTTCTTTAATTGCTTTATTTATCAAAGAAATTCCTGTATGAACAACAAAGCCTGCACCTATATTTAGATGACCAACTTCACTGTTTCCCATTTGTTTATCTGGTAAACCAACAAATTCACCTGATGCTTGAATTATTGAATGTGGATAATTTTTAAACAATTCATCAAAAACCGGAGTTTTGGCTAGTGCAAAACCATTTCCTTGAGTTTCTTTTCTTAGTCCAAGACCATCAATAATCGTTAAAATAACTGTTTTTGTCTTCGTTTTTCTTCCTGTTTTTAAATTATTTGGCATTTTTTACTGAACGCATAACAGCTTTAATTTGTGATTCAGATGGTTTTTTACCCATTTGCATATACATAGCTTTTATCATTTTTTCATTGATTGGCGGATTGTTTTTGATCTGTTTTTCGAACATTTTTCTAGATACTATTAGAGCAATAATACCTCCTGTAATAAATAATATAATTCCTACAGCAAAAACTATTCCTATTCAACCACCTAAACCAACACCTCCTGCTTCATAAATAACTTTTTCAGTTTGGGTCTCTGCAAAATTAATAAATTTCATGTTTCTCCTTCGTATTTAATTGTCTTTAATTATAAAGCTTTTTTAAAAATTATTTGTTGTATCTATTAACCTTTGAATTCTCTCTAGTACTGTTTTAGGTGAAATTTTTCACTCTAGAAGATTAATTACATCTACTGGAAAATCTTTGAATTTGACAAACTTAATTACATCTAAAAATTCTAAGTATTTTGAAGCGTCTTTGTAGTATTGTAAAGTGTCAGCAAAGATACCTAATACAAATTTTTGCTTCTTAAATAAAGCAAAATCAAATTTTATAGTTCCAATTGAGTAATCTGCAACAACTTGTACATCAGGAATTTTTTGTGATATTACCTGAGAAATTTGTTTTTTAAACTCTACGAATTTATCATTAGAATTTGAAGAGAGAGTATGTTCTTCTTTGTCTTTTGAAGCATAGCTAATTTGCTCTTGTAAAGTTAAATCTAAAAACTTCAATCATCTTCTAAATACTGAAATATCTTCACTTAATGTTGCACTTTGAACATCTTCTGCAACTACTGATTTTGCAACAATAATTTTTTCACGAGCCCTTGAGGTTGCTACATTTAAAGCATTTTTTCCGCCTTTTTTAGCTACATAAGTTGAATGTCAACCTGTATTTGCATCATACGCTACTGAAATTATTAATAAATCAGCTTCATCTCCTTGAATATTTTCTAGATTTTTAACTAAAAGTTTTTCTTGAGTTATAGCTTCATCTAGTTCAGGAAAATCTTTGAAAATAATATCTTCAATTACTTTTTGTTGTTGTGCATTAAATGTTAAAAGAATAATTTTATTGTATTTATTTATGTTTTCTAAAGTTTTTTGAATTACAAAATTAGCCTCAACTAAATTTTGACCATTAACTCATGAACCTTGAACATTAAAAACTTCTATACAGTCTTTAAAATCAGAATTAAATTGGTTAATAATATCTAACTTAGATTCGTAAAATTCTTTTGAATTAAATGTCATTAAAGCAGCGTGTTGAGATCTGTAATTTTTATCTAATAAAATCTGATGAACCCCTTCACTTACTACATAATTTAAAATTGATTTAATTCCTAAACTCTCATCTTCATCTTCATTAAATTCTCCATAAGAAGTTGAAAATCAATTTGTTGGTTGCATTTGTTCTTTATCACCTGCAAAAATATGTTTTTGAGCAAGATACAAAATTGGAAATGCATTTTCTAAAAACATTTGAGAAGCTTCATCTATAATCGCATAATCAAATTCTTGCTTTGTATACATTGATAAATCAGTTAAAGGTGTAGTAATAATAACAGAATAAATTACTTTAATTACATCACTGTATTTTAAGAAAAATTTGTATGGATCTCTTGTTTTAACTCTAATTTCTTTAACAAACTTTTTATAAGTTTTAAAATTTTCTTGAATGTATTCATTTAGTCTATTATATAGAACTTTAGCATGTCATTGGAATAATTCTTCATCTGTATTTACGCTTGTTTTTTCTTCATTTTTGAAGGATAAAAAGTTGTGAATGTTTAAAATATCTTCAGGTTTGATTGTGTTTAAATGAGGTAATAAGTTTCCTAATTCTCCATCGTATTTACTTAAATAATTTAGAATAATACTTGCATCACTTCATGCACTTCTGTGTTTTGATAAAGTGAGTTTTTGGAAAAATGTAAGTTTCTTTTTAGTTTGTGATTCAACAATGCTTTCTACTAATTTTGTTTTTTTAGTAGGAGAAAGTTTTGGATTTAATTTTATATCTTTAGATAAATTAAAAATTTGGTGAGCTGCTTTAACATCAAAATTAGGCATTGATTTTCTAAGCTCTTTATAAGCTGCAATAGCTGCTTCAAAATCAGAACTAAAAATGTTGTTCAATAGTTGTAAATAGTTTTTTTCACTTTCAGAAACTACTTTAATAGGCTTTATTTCTGTAGCTTCTTGGAAATTTTCTAAGTAATCAATTAGCTCTTCCATTGGCTTATAAAATTGAGTTTTGTCCATATTTTTGTCATTTAATAAGAATAAACAAAATAAAGACAATTTACCTAATCTGTTTTTTAAAACCTCTAGAGCAGCTTTTTTCTCGGAAACAACAAGGGCTGATAATTTTAAAATTAAAATGTTAGAAATTATATTTGCAATTACTTGAGATTTTCCTGTTCCTGGAGGTCCTCAAATAATAGTATCTTGCAAAATAGCAGAGATATGTGCTTTATCTTGAGAAAAATTTGTAGGATTTATTTTGAAAAAATTATCTAAACCTTCGCCACCAAAAATTGTGTTTTGAATATTATTTTTATATATGTTTTTGTCAAATTCTACTTTTATTATATCGTGAATTTCTTCGCTTCTGATTATGTATTCTAATAATTGTCTTTGATATCCTCCAGATGGCTCAAAAAAACCAAGAACAACACCTGAGTGGAAAATTATTTTTTGATTTCTAATGTCGTTAACAATATTTTTGTCAATTTTATCAACAAAATCAGGAATATCATAATCAGGTCAAATATGTTTTACTTTATCTTCAAGTTCAGCGATAGTTGCTTGTGAAAAATCAAAGTCTAATTTAAAGTCATTTAAATCTTGTGATTTTAAAAAAACTTGTAATTTTTCATTTATTTTTATATCCCCATTTGAAGTTAAAATAGGTAAAGATTGTCTAAGTTCTATGTTAACTTCCTTGAAAAATAAAGGTGCGAAGACAGTTTTTGCTTCAGTTTTAACACTTAAATAACAAAAACCAATATGAACAGGTCAGATGTTAGTTTCTGCATTTCTAGAGTTGGCTTTTCTAATATATTTTTTTCACCTAACTGAAGCTTTTTGAAGCTCTTTTTCAAAAAAGTCAACTATGTCTCTTTTAGCTTCTTCAAAATTTTGGTTTAAAGCTTTTGTATATTTTTTTTCTAATTCAGGACGATATTCTTCTGCAAGTTCAAAAATTTCGTCAGCTGAAAATGCTTTTTCAATTTTCTCTTTTTTCTTCAAAAGTGAAGCATTTGAAAGATAAATTGCAAAATTTTGTTGGGTATAAATTTTTCTAAAATCTGTAGGTGATAAAAAATCAACTAAATCTAAAAAATCAGTATTATCTATTTTCGAAAATAAACAACTATCATTTCTTTTAATGTTAATTAAATTATCTAATAAACGTTCTCATCCTTTGAGTTGTTCTTGTTTGTTAGTTTTGCTAAAAATATTATCCATTTTTTAATAACCTTTCTTTTAATTTTGTTGCTATTGTTGATGCATTATTACCAACTATTAAATTTAATGTTTTTTGGCTTAAAACAACACCAGAAATACCTTCTAAATTCTTTATTTTATCAAGATCTAAGCCTTTAGTTTCTTTTAAAAATATTTGAACTCTTGATAGTGTATTTGCTACGTTTTCAAAGTTATTTTCACCTACTATTTCTATTAAATTTTCTAAACTAAATGGTATCTTATCAGAAGTTATAAAAGTAGTATTTGGTTTTGCATATTTTTTGTTTCAATATTTTGTAATTTGATTAAAAGTTATAATTTTTAAAAAATAATATATAAATTTTGACAGTTTCCTCATAATAAACCTTTTTATATTAAATTATACCTTTTCTGCTAAAATTCTTAAATTATGAAAAATAGAATTGTGAGTGGAATTACAGCCACAGGAAAACTTACTTTAGGTAATTATTTAGGTTCTATTAAGACAATGGTGAAGATGCAAGAAGAATATGAATCCTACATTTTTGTAGCAGATTTGCATGCTCTTACAATTGAAATAAAACCTGAAGAACTTAGAGAAAACAGAAAAGATATATTTGCATTTTATTTAGCTTGTGGAATTGATCCACAGAAATCAATTATTTTTTATCAATCAGATGTTTCTGAACACTCTGAATTGGCTTGAATTATGCAAACTCATACGTCTATTGGTGAATTATCAAGAATGACTCAATTCAAAGATAAAAGTAAAGTAAAAAATGATAATGGAACTGAAACAGTACCAACTGGTCTACTAACTTATCCAACACTTATGGCTGCTGACATTTTGCTTTATAATCCTGATTTAGTGCCTGTTGGAATAGATCAAAAACAACACGTTGAACTAACAAGAAATTTAGCTATAAGATTAAATAATAAATACAAAACTCAATTTAAAGACGTGGATATTTTAACTCCTAAAATTGGTGCTAAAATTATGTCTTTAACTGAGCCTACCAAAAAAATGTCAAAATCTACTGAACAACCAAATTCAGCCATCTTTCTTTTAGATGATCCAGAATTAGCTTACAAAAAAATTCAAAAAGCTATCACAGATTCTGAAAACAAAATTTATTTAAGTGACGAAAAACCTGGTGTCAAAAATTTACTAACCATTTTTTCATCTTTAAAAGAATGAGAAATGGAAAAAACATTGGAATTCTTTAAAGACAAAAACTATAAAGAACTAAAACACGAAGTAGGAATTGTTGTGAAAGAGTTTTTAATTCACATACAAACTGAATACCAAAAAGTTAAAAATAATATTGAAAAATATAGCCAATTAGGTAAAGAAAAAGCTAAGGCTGTCGCTTCTGAACATTTAAAATTAATTAAACAAAAAATAGGTTTATAAAATGAAGAAAATCAACAAAGAATTAAATCATAGTGCTTCACATTTATTAGCACTCGCTGTTATAAAATTATTCCCTGATGTTCAGCTAGGATTTGGTCCAGCAACTGATGAAGGTTTTTACTATGATTTTAAATTTTCTCAACCTTTATCAGAACATGACCTGACAAAGATAGAAAAAATGATGCAAAAAATTGCAAACAATAATTTTGTTATGGAACAAACTGAAGGAAAAGTTATAGATTTTTCCTCTCAACCTTTTAAAAAAGAATTATTAGATGAATTTACTTCAGAAAATAAACAAATTACCTTCTTTTCTATAGTAAATCCAACAAAAAATGAAATACTTTTTGAAGATCTTTGTGCTGGTGGACATATCGAAAATATGAAGCAAATCAAGCATTTTAAACTCTTAAGTATTGCTGGTGCATACTGAAGAGGTAAGGTGGAAAATGAACAACTTACTAGAATTTATGGAACTGCTTGAGAAACTAAAGAAGATTTGGACGAATTTTTACATATTTTAGCTGAAAGAAAAGAGAGAGATCATAGAAAATTAGGAAAAGAATTAAAGCTTTTTACTTTTAATAAACTATTTGGTCAAGGTTTTCCTGTTTGGTTAGAAGATGGAATGAAAATTGTTAACAAAATCAAGGAAAAAATCCTTTTTTATGACAAAAAATATGGATTTAAAGAAGTATTTACTCCTCATTTTGGTGAACAAAAACTTTATGAAATTTCAGGACATTTCCAACACTACAAAGAAGATATGTTTGGGGCTTTGAAAATCGAAGGTGAAAATTTAATTCCTAGGCCAATGACCTGCCCACATCACATTATTTTGTTTGATACTTTCAAAAAAAGTTATAGAGAACTTCCTTATAGAATTTCTGAACAATCAAGACTTTATAGATATGAAAAATCTGGGGCTTTAACAGGTTTAGAACGAGTAAGATCAATGCTTCTTACTGAAGGTCATATTTTTGTTGCAAAAAATCAAATTGTTTCTGAGTTTAAACACCTTTACAAAATGATATTAGAAGTTCTAAAGTTCTTCAAAATTGAAGTAAATTATGTTTCTTTTTCTAAGAGAGACCCTGAAAATAAAGAGAAATTTTTTGATGATGATCAAATGTGAAATCAAGCTGAATCTGATTTAGAAAAAGTTTTAAAAGAACTTGGTGTTGAATACGAAGAAAAAATAGGTGAAGCTGCTTTTTATGGTCCTAAAATTGACTTTCAAATTAAGACTGTTTTAAATCACGAAATTACAATTTCTACTTTACAACTTGATTTTTTATTACCTAAAAAATTCGATATTTCCTTTATAAATCAAGACAACGAAAAAGAAACTCCTATTTTAATTCACAGAGGCTTAATCGGTACATATGAACGTTTTGTTTCTATTTTACTAGAACAAACTAAAGGTATTTTACCTTTTTGATTAAGTCCAAAACAATTTGTTATTATTCCTATTGAAAATTCAAAACACTCAGAATTTGCATTTGAAATCTATAAAAAATTAGAAGACTTAGGATTTAATGTAACTTTTGATGATAGAAATGAAAGAATAAACAAGAAAATCAGAGAAGCTCAAATTCAAAAAACCAAGTTTCAGATTATTATTGGTGATCAAGAAGTTGAAAACAGAAATGTTACTTTCAGAGAATATGGAAAACAAGATTCTTATACTTTAGAATTTGAAAATCTTCTTCAAATGGTTCAAGAAAAAATAGAAAATAATGAATAAAAAACTAACAAAAATCCCGGATTGAATCTTTAGTTTTTTGTTGATTTTTGTTCCTTTTTTAATAATTTATTTGTGTTTGTCTCCCGATATTTGAATACCACCTGTAATAGAATATAAATGGTTAGTAATAATAGGTTTTGGTTACTGATTATTTGTTAGTCTATGTTCAATTTTGTTTCTTTATTTAAAGATGGTCAATTTTTCTTTTCCATTTTATAGCATTATTTTGTCTTTGTCTTTTTGAATATTAATAATTAGTTCTCCATTAACAGAACAAGGGCAAAATGGTTTGCGAGCAGTAATTATTATTATTTCTATTTTAATGATAATTCCTAGTTTGATTTTAAAAAATTACTTTGAAAAACGACTTAATAAAACTTATAAAACTAAAGGAAATAAAAAAAGATTTACTAAAAAGTAAATCTTTTTTTATTAATTAAAATATTTTAGATATTCTGAATAACCTTCTTTTTCCAAGTCTTTTTTAGGTATAAATCTTAAAGAAGCAGAATTTATACAATATCTTCTTCCACCAAATTCTTTAGGTCCATCGTTGAAAACATGACCCAAATGAGAATCTGCATTTTTTGAACGTACTTCTGTTCTTTTTGCATACTTATAAGAAAAATCGTCTAATTCTACAATATCTTTTAAGTTAATTGGTGTTGTAAAAGCTGGTCAACCAGAACCTGAATCATATTTATGAATAGATAGAAAAAGTGGTGTTCCATCTACAACATCAACATAAATACCTTCTTCATAATTATTGTAATATTCGTTATCAAAAGGTTTTTCAGTTTTATTGTTTTGAGTAACTTCAAATTGAAGTTCATTTAAGTGTGAAAGTTCTTCTTTTTTCTTCATAATTTTTAAAATTTGTAAATTAATTCGTTGTCAATCATTGCTTGAACAATTGCTTCTTTTGCTTCTTTTTCGTCTTCACCAACAATTTCCAATTTAAAAATAGCTCCATGTTTTATACCTAAAGCCATAATGTTCATTATTGATTTCAAATTTCCTGTTTTACCACCAGAAATTATTTTAATATCTGATTTAAATTTAGATGCTATTGAAGCTATTTTAGATGCTGGTCTTGCATGAAAACCAATTTTATCTATAACAACTGATTCGAAAATTTCCATATTACGTCTCCTAATGTTTAGTTTGCTATATTTTACTATATTTGAATTAGTAAATATAAAAAGAATAATTTTAGATTAAAAATAAAAAAATAACCACTGATGTGGCTATTCTAAGTTCAAGATAGAAAAATACTTAAACTTAAGTGTAGTATTTGCTTTTGAAAAAATTTTTTTGAAGAAATAATTATCTTCTTGGATTATTATTTCCTCTTCCTCCACCGGAACGATTTCCTGTGGTTGAAGGATAACCTGCTCCATTTGGGTTGTTATGTGGAGTACTAGGTCTATTTTTATCACCTAAATTGTATTTCACAATTAGTCCTTTCTTTATTTTTTATTTTAAAAATGGCAAATACTAATAAAATTAAATCAAAAAAAAAAAAAAAAAACAAGGAAAAGGGAATAAAAAAATGAGCATAAAGCTCATCGGTCATATTTGATATGGAGCAAGTGAAGGGAATCGAACCCTCACAATCAGCTTGGAAGGCTGAAGTTCTGCCATTAAACTACACTTGCAGGTATATATATTATAACAGAAAAAAATAATTTACAAGTTTTTTTATAAATTATTTAAACCTTTGTTATGACAAATTCTACATCTTGCTTCATATTCATCTAAATCACCTATTACTTTTAATTTATTAGATTTAATTGTTCTATAAGTTGTAGAAGCTGCATTTTTACAAACTACACAAATAGCTTGTAATTTTGTAATATGTTCTGCCATCGCTAATAAACTTGGCATAACTCCAAAAGGACGTCTTAAATAATCTTGATCTAATCCACTAATTATTACTCTAATTCCTTGATTTGCTAATTCTTCAACATAAGGCACTAAGTCTTTGTCAAAAAATTGAGCTTCGTCTATTGCAATAGCTTTATATTTTGATTTTTCGAATAATTGTTTTATATCTGCCACTGTTTCAACAACATATGTAGGAATTTTTGTTCCTGCCCGAGAAACTATTTCGTTTGTAGAAAATCTAGAATCAATTCTAGGTTTTACAGCTAAAGTTTTGACATTCGCAAAAGATAATGTTCTAATTCTTTTTATTAACTCATCACTTTTACCTGAAAACATTGGACCTGTAATAACTTCTATTGTTCCATCTGAAAATTTTTTATACATAGCTTCTCCTTTAACTCATAGAGTAAATAAAATTTTAAACAAAAATAATAATTTTGAAAAAAATTTTAAAAATAAAAAATATAAGGTTTAAAAAATGAAACTAAAAATAAAAAAATAAAACATAAATAGAAATTCAATTATAATTAATAAAAAAAGGAGGAAGAAGATGAAGAAAATAATTTTTGACATTGGAAATGTTAGTCAAATCCCAAGTGTATTGAGCCCTGTTGCTCAAAGCGTTCAATTAATATCTGATAATAATATTAGTGAATTTCAAGTTTCAAAAATTGAAAGTGAAATGGATTTACATAGACAAATTAGTACTACAGAAATAAACAATCAAAATGTAGAATTAAAGTTTTTACAAGAAATTGATTTTCAAGAATTATCTCAAGAAATAAATTACACAAAAAAAGTCGTTAAAAATATAAATTTTTCTGATAATTCCAAAGTTTTTGAAGTTTTAGAACAAAATTTAGAAAAAATTGGAAACAAAAAAGACCAAGAGTTTTTTAAAGAAGTTTACTATGAAACTTTAGACATAATTAAGACAAGACAATTATCTGAAACAGATTTACAGTTATTATTAAAAGGCATAAATCCTACAACACAAGATTTGTTTATAAATAATAATTCATTTGATGAGAATTCCTTTATTGATATAAATCCAACAGATGATGGTGCTGGATGAAAAAATACAAAAGAAAAAGAAATTCAAAATCAAGAGGTATTGAACAATAGAACAAATCAAATTATTGATAACCCATGAATGAACATAAGTTCTAAAAGTAATAAATTCAAAAATACTCTTTCTAATAAAGAAAAACAAGATATTCTGGATTTAATCTTTAATGATATTCAAACAAAAAGCGAATTTCAAAATATTCAAAAAGATATTGTTGAAAATAATGAAAAATTAAAAAACTTTTATAAACATTATAAAGAGTTTTATGATATCAATTATAACATTAACAGAATGTCTTTAGCACTTTCTGCTACTTATGCGGGTTTAGCGGCTTGATATGGATTTGTGTCTTTTTTTGCTCCTGCCGTTGGTGTACCGATACTAACTGCTTTAATACTTCAGGGTTCTGTGACCGGAGCTTTTACAGCATTTGCTTTTAATACAGAAAAAGAAATTCAAAAAGACTTAAAAGATATTGAAAATTTTTGACACTCTGATACTTTTTATTTTTTAAATAATTTTGCAAAAAAAAGTTATTCTGAATTTGTAAAAGAAATGAAAAAGAAACTTTTGAACAATACTTATGATGTATCGTTCTGATTTAATTTTGCAAAATTCGCAACTAATAAATCTTCTTATAAATTTGCTTCAAAAACAGTTTTAAATAAGTTAAAAGATTCAATATTTTCTAAAATTAAATATTATCAACAAGTAAGAAGTTATGAAAATGAAATTTTAAAAATTGATATAAAAAAAATATTTTTTAAGCAATATTGAAAAGCTGCTAGTGGGATTTTTGATGAATACCTTTCTTTTATAAAAGCGAAAAGAATTGTTATGATTACTACAATTTTTGCAAATCCTATAGTTAGTTTTGTATCACTAATAGATAACGCTATTTCAATAACTACTACAATGGTCAATTTATCTTTTGCTTTAAAAACTAAAAAGAATTTTTAAATTTTATTATGATAGACTCTATAAAATATGTTAATTTTTTAAACTATAAACTTAAGAAAAATAAAGTTTGTTTTTTACTACTTTCTTTTTTGTTTATTTGTTTTATTTTATTTGTTAGTCAAATATTTTTTCTTCAATTTTTACTAAAAATTTTTTATTTGAAAAATGATCTTAATTTAACAAATATAGATAATATTATTTCAAAAATCAACAAAGTAAGTATTAGTTTTTTAGTTATAGCATTTTTAATTTTATTTTTTATAATTATTATTTGCATTAGAAATAAAAATGTTTTAAAGCAAAACCAAGTTTTACTGCAGGGCTTATCATTGCAATGCGAAGTTTCTTGAAAAAAGAAGGATTTTTTAATTATTCATCAACTTTTTAACGAATTTCAAGATTATAAAATTAAAGAGAATTTAAATATTTCTTGATTCGAACTTATTTGGTCGAGTTTGTGATTTTTAATTACTAAAAGAAAAATAAAATATAAAGATTTTTTATTCGAAACTATGTGCAGTAAAGAGTTATCTGAAACTTTTAATTTAAACATTGTTAAAAAAGTAAATTTTTCAGAAGTTTTATATATTAACCTTAAAAGAAAACACAAATATATTTTAATTTGTTCTTGAATAAGTGTAATTAGTTTTGCTATTTTAATAAACAGTATTACTTCAGTAATTGTGGCTTCAGTTTGTATTTCTTATTTAGAAAAGATTTCTAAATTGGAACAATTGTATGTTTTTCGCAATTTTGAAACTGTTTTTATCTGTTTGCTTGTGTTTTCATTTTTAATTTTCGGAGTTATTCAATGACAAGTTGCTTGTACAGACTTAATTGAATTTTACTTGTATTCTTCTCTTATTGTTTCATATCTTAAATTTAAAGTTGATATTAATGAATTAGAAAACAATGAACAACTAAAAAAAACTTTATTTGTTTGTATTAATAGAGAAAGGGGTTTAATTTTTCTTAAGAAAAATAAGTACTCGTAGATTATGTTTTCAAAAGATCAAATTGATATTATAGAGGATATTTTAGATTTATATAAATTAAAATCTGCACTAGTTAGATGAAGGTTAATAAAATTTGAGTCTCAAAAATTAAATAAACTTTTTTTCTTTTTAGTTTTTATTTTTGTTTTAATTCTAACTACATGCTTTTATTTAATTATTACTATTATCGTGCATTTATTAATTAATACAAAAGAAAATAACAAAACTAATTTTTTAGACAATTATTCTAATAAAATGATGGTTATATCTTTTTATTCTTTGATTTTTATATTAATAATTTTTTTAATTTTAGTTTCAATTATTGTAAAAATAAACAAAAAGAAGATTTTATTAGATTTTAATGAAAAATCTATGAAGCAAATTAACGATATTTTAGTAAATAATTTTTCTTTTATAAAAAGTATTGAAACAGAAGAAATTGAAAGACTACAATTATTAAAAAAAAGAGCAGAACTAAATCCATTACATAATATTGATTTTAATTTAAAAAAAATGTTTTCTGAAGTTTATTCTTTTAATTATACATATATGGAAAGTTGTTTTAAATTAACAACTAATAATGATTTTATTTTTTATTTAAAAAATACACAAACGCCTCAGCTTAACAAATCTTATAAAATGATAGCAACTGTAGAATTTAATAAATTAAAAATAAATGAAGAAAAAAGAAGGATTTTAGAAGAAAATAATTTTATACTGTTTGAAGAAAATGAAGAAAATATTAGTTTTGAAACTCCATTTGGTTCATTAAATGTTTTTGAATTTAATATAGAAAGATTAACTTACAAAAATGTTTTAAAATTTTTAATTTTGAGTATAGAAAATAAAGTAAAATATATCAAAAAATTTGTAGACATTATAGAAAGCTAGAAATTTAATTAATATATAATTTAAGAAATGAAAAATAAAAAAAACAAAATACCAGAAGATTTTTTAGATGAAATTTTATTTAAATACAAATTGAATAAATGAAGAAAAAGACTTGTCCATTTTAGATTTGAAAATAAAGTTCTGAATTATGTTTTTAATTTCTTTTATTATTCATCTTTTTTTAGCGCATTAGTTCTTTTTCCATTTTTAATAATATCTTTAATTCTCTATAAAGCTAATCGCAGCTCTGATCCAATAACGGATTACGCAATTTCTCGGCTTTTACTTACTGCTCTAAGTATGGCTATTATTTCAATTGTTTTTTGTTTCATTTGGAATATTTTGTATAAATCGATTCCAAATAAAAAATATGATTTAGATTTTAATAACTGATCTATGAACAAGATGGTTAACGAAACTGAATGGAATTTTAATTATATAAAAACATTTGAAACTGATTTTTCTAATCATGAGTTATTTATAAAAAAAATGAACACAAAAGTGTGAGAATCTTTAAAAAAAGACGATAAAGATTTTTTTGAAGTTTTTGTTTTTCGACTTGCTAATATGTCTTCACATTTTAAAATAACAACTGTAAATAATTTTGTTTTTTATTTAAAATATTCAAAAATTTCATCTAATTTTCGTGTTTATGAAAATGAAAACTTTTTAATTGTAAATTCTGAATCAATGAATGAAAATAAAAAAAATATATTAGAAGATAAAGGTTTTAAATTTTATAAAGAAAAAGATGGTAAGATGTATTTTTGAAGTCCTTATTCAGGTCTAAGCATTTTTAATATTATAGTAAAAGAATCTTCTTATTTCACTATAAAAGAAAGTATCAAAATTCATCTAGAAACAAAATTAAAGCTAATTGATGAAATAGCAAAAATAATAAATAACTAAGAAGGTAAATATGAAAAAAATATTATTCGATTTAGGTAATTTATCACAAATTCCAAGCATTGTATCTCCTATATATCAATATGCGAATATTAATATAGATAAAGTACCTCAAACTCTCCAAGTTCAACCATTAATAGATGGAACTATTTCAGATTATATTCCTATAAGTAAATCAGAAAATCTAATTTGAGATGCTAAAGTTGATGAATATTTTGAACAAGTACAAGATGTGATTCAATTTGTAGATTTTTCTCAATTCAAAGAAACAGAAATATTATTAAATAGTTATATAAAAAATTTCAGCAATAATTATGAAAAAAATAAATTTAAAGAAGAATTTTACAAAAATTTAAATTTAATTAAAAATAAACAAATTGACTTAACAGAAATTAAAAATCAATATGCACAATATTTAAAACTAAATCTTGATGATGAGGATCAACAAACATCAACATATGATAATTTTGAAGATCAAGATAATGAAAATTTAGCTGAATTATATAATCAAAATGATTCTAATTTAAATGAAAAGATTACTTCTAACAAAAATGTAACAAATAAAGATAAAGAAAAATTGATTGAAGAAGCTTTAAACGATCCTGAAGTAAAAGACAAATTTTTAAAATTAAAAAATGAGACACAAGATACTTTGAAAAAATTTAATTATTTTGTAGAAAAATACCAGACTTTATATGATATAAATCATGGTTTAAATATAACTTCTGCAGTTATAGCTGGTGTTTCTTGAGCTCTCGTTTTTACTTATTCTATTTCTAGTTTTTGAACTTTTGGTGCAACTGCGCCTCTTGCAGCAGGAGCAGCATTGCAGTCTTCTATAATGACATATTTTGTTCACGAATCCTTTGAAACGGAAAGAGCAATGAAAGCTGACTTAGATAAAATTAAAGAATTCAAAAATTCATCTGAATATCAAAAAATCCGTAAATTTTCTGGAATGACATATAATGAATTTAAAGGTGAATTAAAAAAGGAATTGTTAGCAAAAGTACTGGATTTTTCTTTCGTTTATAATGTATTAAATTTCGCAACTAAAACTTCTGCTATAAGAAAGTTAGCTAAATTCATAGTTGATAAGTTATATAACAAAGTTATGTCAAAAATTTTAGGAAAATTCGTCGAAGAAAAAGCGATAAAAGAAATTATAATGAAATCAGTATTTAAAAAAACTTTTTTTGGTGCTTCTAAAGTCTTAGAAAAAATGGGAATTTCTATAGGTCTTAAAAGATCAATATTATTAACTACTTCTTTTGCAAATCCTTTAGGAGTAATTATTAATATTATGGACAATCTAGTAAGTGGAATATCAGTTGTGTCTACTATTGCAATAACTTATCAAATTAAACGTTATAGTTAAATATGATGAAAAATGAAAAAATTTTTAAATACATTCTTTTTTTTAATTGAAAAATAAAAAGAAACAAGTTTATTTACTTACTTTTTATAATTTTTTTCTCTTTTTTTTCTTATTTTTTAGCATTGGCTCTTGTTTTTGAATTCCGTTTAAAACCTTATGTAAATAGAAATGAATCAATATTAACTGAAATTGGTTTTCCCGTTAGATTTATAAATATTTTGTCTATTATATTTTTTGTTGTTTCTTTTTTTTCTTTTATTTTTGTTATTTTATTTGGGTGAAAAAGCAAAAAAATATTTAAACAAAATAATCTTTTTTTAGAAGGTTTATCCTTACATTTTGAAAATAAATTTGTTCAACAAGAATTTTTGGTAAAAAATAATTTATGAAAAGAATTTGAAGAATTTGAAGAAAATAAAGGAATTAAAATTTCTAAATTTGATTATTTCTATAATGGGTCGATATTATTGAGTATATTTAAAAAAAATAAATTAACTGATTTTGTGAGCAATGAAACACATTCTTTAAAAGAAATTAACTTATTTATTAATGATTTTAGATTAAAAGACTATAAAATAAATTATTTTGAAGAAATTAAAAAAATATATAAAAATTTATTTGTAATGACAATTACTTCTTCTGTTTTGTTACTTGGAACTTGAATATTTGGAACATTCGTTATACTAGAAACAGTTCTACAATTTTTTATTTTTGATTTTGTAGAAGCTAGCGATGGTTCTATATTAGAATTCTACTTAGAATCACAATCATTTTCAATTATTTTAATACTGTTTTTACTTTTTTTAGTATGCTTTTGAATACTAAATTTTACACACTTTAGAAAGTATTTAATTATCTATTACAGAATATTTACTATTGCTTTATCAAATTTTGAAGAAATAGAAAATTTTGAAGAAAATGAAGACTTTAAGAACAGTTTATACGTTTGTATTAAACAAAAAAATAATATTTGAAGACCTCTTGATTTAAATTCTACATATAATTAATATTATATTGTTTCACTATCACTAAAAAAGGGCTAAAATTTAGTTATCAATAGAGGTTATATGGAAAATATTCTTAAAAAATTAGAAGATGTAAAAAACAGCACAGATAACTTGGTTTTTTCTCACATTGCATCTTATTTGTTATCTAATTTAAATAATATAGACACTATGAAAATTGGACAAATTTCAAAAAATTCAGACGTTTCGAATGGTTCTGTTTCTAAATTTATAAAATATTTGGGATACAAAGGAGTAAAAGACTTTTTACCTGAATTAAAACAGCAACTTAAATTTTATGGTGTCTCTTCTGATACTTGTAAAAAACCTTTGGAAAAAAATTTAAGATATCTAAAATATCACAACTTAATAAAGTCAAATCTTGACT
Source organism: Mycoplasma sp. 1654_15 (assembly GCF_012516495.1). Taxonomy (NCBI): domain Bacteria; kingdom Bacillati; phylum Mycoplasmatota; class Mollicutes; order Mycoplasmatales; family Mycoplasmataceae; genus Mycoplasma; species Mycoplasma sp. 1654_15. The sequence continues at coordinate 88,318 of NZ_CP051214.1, read as the reverse complement.
ATATTTTTGAAGTAAATCAAGAATCTATTTTAAAAGCTGTGGAGCTATTAAAACGATACAAATATATTTTACTTTTCGGTCGTGGGGCAAATTTAGCTGTTATTAATGTCTATGCAAATTATCTATCAAAACTAAATTATTTTGTCGATTATTCTTTTGATTTAGATGTTCAGAAAAAATGAGTAGAAAAAGCTAATGAAAATTCATTATGTATTTTCTTTTCTTTTTCTTCATTAACACCAAATATTGAAAAAATTTTTACTGAAATTAAACAAAAAGGCAACATTAAAACTATTTTATTTACAGCAAATAAAGATTCTATGATGGCTAAAAAATCAGATGTTGTTTTACTTACTAAAAATAATGAAGACTTATTTTTAAATCACACTAATTCACGAATTGGTTTTAATTATTTATTTATGCAGATACTTAATTTACTTTCCGAATAAAGGAAAAAATTAGGAAAAATAGAACAAAAAGTTTAATAATTAAAAAAATGGCACTTTTTACTTGTGAGTGCCATTTTTTGTGTTATACTATTGCTGTCATAAGAATTTAAATCAATACAAAGTTATAAAATAGATAGATTATAAGGAGCGACAAAATGGCAAAAGAAATAATTTTAGGTATAGACTTAGGAACTACAAACTCTGTAGTTTCTATTATAGAAAATGGAAAACCAATCGTTTTAGAAAATCCAAACGGAAAAAACACAACTCCTTCTGTTGTTGCATTTAAAAACGGAGAAGAAATTGTAGGAGATGCTGCTAAAAGACAATTAGAAACAAATCCTGATGCAATTGCTTCAATTAAAAGACTAATGGGAACATCTCAAACAGTAAAAGCTAACGGAAAAGAATACAAACCAGAAGAAATTTCTGCAAAAATTCTTTCTTATTTAAAAGAATATGCAGAGAAAAAAATTGGTCACAAAATTTCAAAAGCAGTTATAACAGTTCCAGCTTACTTTGATAATGCGCAAAGAGAAGCTACAAAAAATGCAGGAAAAATTGCTGGATTAGAAGTTGAAAGAATTATTAATGAACCAACAGCTGCAGCTTTAGCTTTTGGATTAGACAAGTCTGACAAAGAAATGAAAGTTTTAGTATACGACTTAGGTGGAGGAACATTTGACGTTTCTGTACTTGAACTTTCAGGGGGAACATTTGAAGTTCTTTCAACAAGTGGAGATAACAAATTAGGTGGTGATGACTGAGACCACGTTATTGTTGATTGACTAGTTGACAAAATTAAAAAAGAATATGATTTTGATCCTTCAAAAGACAAAATGGCTTTATCTCGTTTAAAAGAAGAAGCAGAAAAAACAAAAATTTCTTTATCAAATCAATCAGTTGCTACAATTTCCTTACCATTTTTAGGAATTGGACCAAACGGACCTATTAACGTTGAATTAGAACTAAAAAGATCTGAATTTGAAAAAATGACAGCTCATTTAGTTGATAGAACAAGAAAACCAATTATGGATGCTTTAAAAGAAGCAAAATTAGAAGCAAAAGATTTAGATGAAGTATTGTTAGTTGGTGGATCAACAAGAATTCCAGCTGTACAAGCAATGATTGAACACACATTAGGTAAAAAACCAAATAGATCAATTAACCCAGACGAAGTTGTTGCTATCGGTGCTGCAATTCAAGGGGGAGTTTTAGCAGGAGAAATCAACGATGTTTTATTACTTGACGTTACTCCATTAACTTTAGGAATTGAAACATTAGGTGGTATTGCAACACCATTAATTCCAAGAAACACAACAATCCCTGTAACTAAATCACAGATTTTTTCAACTGCTGAAAACAACCAAACAGAAGTAACAATTTCTGTAGTTCAAGGAGAAAGACAACTAGCTGCTGATAATAAATTATTAGGAAGATTTAATCTTTCTGGAATTGAACAAGCACCTAGAGGAGTTCCTCAAATTGAAGTTAGTTTTTCTATCGATGTTAATGGTATAACAACTGTTTCAGCTAAAGATAAAAAGACAAATAAAGAACAAACTATTACTATTAAAAACACAACTACTCTATCTGAAGAAGAAATTCAAAGAATGGTAAAAGAAGCTGAAGAAAATCGTGAAGCAGATACTAAGAAAAAAGAAAAAATTGAAATTACAGTTAGAGCCGAAGCATTAATTAACCAACTTGAAAAATCTATTACTGATCAAGGTGATAAAGTAGATGCAAAACAAAAAGAAACTTTAGAAAAACAAATTCAAGAACTAAAAGACTTGTTAAAAGAAGAAAAATTTGAAGAACTAAAAACAAAATTAGATCAAATTGAACAAGCTGCACAAGCTTTTGCACAAGCCGCAGCACAACAAGCAAATACTTCTGATACTTCATCAGATGACAATCCAATCGAAGCAGAAGTAAAAGAAAATTAATTTTTTAAAACAGTCTATAATTGGACTGTTTTTTGATAAGAAATATATTATTTTAAAATTAAAAAAGAGTATAATTTAATAAGTTCTTTTTAACAAGAATTTTTACTTAAATACTATAAAATCAAAGGAAAAAAATGAAAAAAATAGCTATAAACGGATTCGGAAGAATCGGTAGATTAATTTTAAGAAGAATAGTTGAAATTGATACAAAAGAAATTCAAGTTGTAGCAATTAATGACTTAACAAGTGCTTCAGTTTTAAAGGATTTATTCAAATATGACTCAGCACATGGAACTTTTAAAGGTACTGTTGAAACAAGAGGCGAAGATAAATTAGTTATTAATGGACACGAGATTCAAATTTTTGCTGAAAGAGACCCAGAAAACTTACCTTGAGGAAAATTAGGTATTGACTTAGTATTTGAATCAACAGGATTCTTTACATCAAGAGAAGGAAGTGAAAAACACTTAAAAACAGGAGCTAAGAAAGTATTAATTTCAGCACCAGCTGGAAATGATGTTAAAACTATTGTTTACAATGTTAACCATGAACAAATTACTTCAGAAGATAAAATAATTTCTGCAGCTTCTTGTACAACAAATGCTTTAGCTCCTTTAGTTCACTTTTTAGATAAAAAATTCGGAATCAGTCATGGATTTATGACAACTGTGCACGCTTATACAGCTGACCAAAAATTACAAGATTCACCACACAGAGACTTAAGAAGAGCAAGAGCAGCAGCATTTAATATCGTTCCTTCTTCTACAGGAGCAGCAAAAGCTATAGGATTAGTTGTTCCTTCATTAACAGGAAAATTAGATGGAATTGCTATTAGAGTTCCTGTTATTACTGGTTCATTCGTTGACTTATCAGTTGAATTAAAATCAAATCCTACTATAGAAGAAATTAACGCTGAAATGAAAAGAGTTGAAAACGAATCATTCCAATACAATGAAGATCAAATTGTATCTTCAGATATTATTAACAACACACATGGTTCAATTTTCGATGCAACATTAACTAAGTTTGTTGATGTAAATGGAAAAAGATTATACAAAGTTTACACATGATATGACAATGAATCTTCATTTGTTGCTCAATATGTAAGAGTTGCTTTACATTTTGCTAAAAAATAATTTTTATTTTAAGAAATTATAGAAAATACATATTAAAATAAGAAGTAGTTTTACTTCTTATTTTAATATTTTAAGGAATTTATATGAATAAATCATATACACAAATTGCCATTAAAAATAACTTTAGAGTATTTTTATCAGATTTTACTGAAGTGGCACAAAATATCATTAAAGTGCAAAATACTAGACAAATTCCTTCTATTATTTTAGCTAGCGCTGTAGCTTTATTTGGTCCACTTTTAGTTGTTTTAAATCCTAAAAATGACAAAACTACTACTTTAATTAAAACAGATACAATTGATTCTTTAATAATTGATTCAAATTCAAATCAAACTATTAGAGCAATGTTTAAATACAATGAATTTGCTTCAGAAATCAAGGATTTTTCAAAAATTAATTATCTGGATTTGCTTCAAAAATCTATAACTAAAAACGGATTTATAAAAATAGTAAGCACAAAACAAGAACAAAATTATGGTGGACAAGTAGATTTACAAAGTGGTGATCTTATTTCAGATTTAGCTTTTTATTTTTATTTATCTGAGCAAGTTCATTCTGTGGCTAAGCTTTATTTAAAAATCGACAAAAGTGGTAATATTTTACAAGCTCAATCTGTAATTTTTCAATTACTACCACAACACAGTGAAAATGATATTGCTTGATTAGAAACATTTTTAAAAGAAAATCCTTTTGAAATTTTAGGTTTAGAATCTTTTTCGTCCAAGCTGGATATCGAAGTATTAGACACTAAATTTTGAAAATACAAATGTGGTTGTTCAAGAGAAAAAACTAAAAATTTACTTAAAGTATTAAGTAGGGAAGATATAGAAAAAATCCTTCAAAAACAAAGAAAAATTGAACTTATTTGCCAATTTTGTAGAAGAAAATTTTTATTTACAAAACAAGATTGAGAACTTGAAAACACAGTTCAAACAATTTCATGTGTAGAATCATTTACAGGTGGAGGTTTTACCGCAAAAATAGTCTCAACTCCTGGTGCTTCAAAGTATTTTAAAGGTGGTTTAATAACTTACACAAATGAAATAAAACAAAAATTAAATATAGACACATCAAACGGGGTTGTAAACAAAAAAACAGCTTTAGAAATGGCAAAAAAAGGTAAAAAATTTTTTAATACTACATTTTGTGTTTCTTTCACAGGAAATGCAGGACCTACCGCTGAAGTTGGAACAAAAGTAGGTCAAGTTTTTATAGCTATTAATGATAAAGTTTGAGAACAGAATTTTAAAGGATCAAGAAAACAAGTTACAGAAAAATCAATTAAATTTGCTTTAAGTAAATTGAAAAAAATAGTAAATTTTACTTTATAAAATGAAGTAATTTGTTAAAATATTAAATACTAAAAACTAATGCAAAACTATTAGTTAGACTGGAGAAAAAATGGTAAAAAGAGAACTACTAGCTGAATCATCAGAATTAAAAATTACAGTTAAACCAGAAGAAAATGTTTGAAAGAAAACTCAAGAAAAAGCAAATAAAGCTTTAATTAAAAATTTAAAAGTTGATGGATTTAGAAAAGGAAGCGTTCCTGCTAATATTGCTAAAAAATATATTTCTGAAGCATCTATTTTAAGAGAGGCAGTTTCATTAATTGCACCTGAATTAGAAACTGAAGCAAGAAAAAATATTATTGAAGATGACAACGTTTTAGATAGTCCTATCTATAAAATCGAAGATATTTCTACTTCAAATTTAGAAATTAGTTTTTTATATCCTGTATATCCAACTTTAAATTTACCTGATTATAAACATTTAAAAACTAAATTTATTGAACCTAAAGTTGGTAAAGAAGATATAGATTTACAAATTCAAAGATTATTAGAAACTAGCGCTGCAACTCAAGAAACTGATAAACCTATTAAAAAAAGAGATATTGTAAACTTCAATTTTAAAGGTTTTATCGATGGACAAGCTTTTGAAGGTGGAGAAGCAGAAAACTTTGATTTAAAAATTGGTTCAGGAAGTTTTATAGCTGGTTTTGAAGACCAATTAGTTGGTATGAAAAAAGGTGATAAAAAGGAAATCACAGTAACTTTCCCTGAAAATTATCACGTAACAGCTTATGCTGGAAAAGAAGCTAAATTCAAAATTAAAATTAATCAAGTAAATGAGTTAGTTTTACCTAAATTAGATGAAGAATTTATTAAAAAATTAAGTCTAGAAGATGTAAAAAATGAAAAAGATTTAAGAGCATATTTAGAAAAATTAACATTTAATGAAAAACTAGAACAAAATAGAGTTATATTTCAAAAAGAATCATTTGCTGAAATTCAAAAACAAGTTCAAATTCCTATATCAGAAAAATTACTTTTAAATGAAATTAGAAGACTAGAAAAATTATTTGAAAATAATTTAAAATCACAAGGTTTTACTGTAAAAGAATATTTAGAAATTACTAAATTTACTGAAGAAGACATTAAACTTCAAATGAGAACTGAATCTATTAATTTACTAAAAAATGCTTTTATTTATGCTGAAATTGCTAAGTTAGAGAAAATATTTGCAACTGCAGCTGATTATGATATTGAATATGGAAAACTTGCTAAATTCTACGGAAAATCAATTGAAGATATTAAGAAAACATTCCCTCTTGCACAATTACAAGTAAATATCACAAATTCAAAAGTATTAGATAAATTAATTGAATATAATTCAACAAAATCTTCTAAAGTTTCTTCAGAAAAAGAAGTAAAAACCGCTAAATCTGCTGATAAAAAAGAAGTAAAACAAACTAAGTCAAACACAGAATCTTCTGTAAAGAAAAATACTAAAAAAGAAGCTACTTCACAAACTAAACAACCTGCTTCTAAACCTGCTTCTAAAAAGCCAGTGAAAAAATAATTGTTAAAATTATCATAATAAAAACAACGAATTGATTTCGTTGTTTTTTGTTTTTATTTAAGTTAATTTCGTTTTGATATTATTAAATATTTTTCTGAAATAATATTCGACTAATTTTTTATTTTGAACTTTTAAATTAAAGTAAAATTGTAAAAACTGTATTATTGCTATAAATATTCAACTGACTCAAGAATAGGTAAAAAGCTGTGCAATATCTTCAGTTCTTTCTCCGGCTTGTCCGACAATACTAATTTTGGAACCCAATAAAGAACCTCCAACTGAACCTAATAAAATAAGTGTTTGGACTTGATTTTCAAAGTAAAATAGTAAAAATGAATAAAAGTCTTTCTTAATGGAGGGAATTACAAATTTGATTATTCTTTGAAATTTACTTTTTCCTTGTATTTCCAAAGTTTTGTATATTTCTCAATTTATAGAATTAATGCTTTCGTTTAATTGCTTTACTAAACTTGTTGATTTGTGTAGAGCTGTTATTATTGCAGTGAGTAAAAAAATGTTTGTTCCTATTCAAAATATCGAAAATAAATAAATAAAAATTATTGTTGGAATTATTCTAAATAATGTGTTTAAAAAACGAAGTGGAACTCATTGAACTCATCTATTTAATTTTTCATTTCCTAAGATTGAGAAGCACAAAGAAACTATTGCTATTATTGTGATTGACAACACACACTGATAGATTAAAATTAAAATTCAATAAAATGGATTATCTTCTTTGTTGCTTGAAAATACTTCTTTTTTGAAGCTAAAAAAATGCTGTCAGAAATTTTTAATATGATTTGGATATGTAGAAAACGAAGAAACCTGAACAATTGCATATATATTAAATGCTATAAAAAACAAGACAAAAATTCATTTAAAAATTCTTCTAAAATTTAATTTTAGCCACAAAAATGAAGTATTTTTGTAATCTAAATTTTTAACATTTAAAATTACTTTATTTAAAAATAAACTTAAAAATTCAAAAAATATTGTTGTAATTAAAATTACCAATAACGGAAAACCAACTACTGATCAACCTAAAGAAAAATCTCTTGCATCATTTAGAAGTAAACCAATTCCAATAACACCAGCTGCATTGATTATTGTTGTTCAACGAATATTACTCTCCAAAGAATAAACAAAGAACATAAAATATTTATTTATTATATAAGGTAATAATGTTTTTCTAAATGAAGAAAAATTATCATTGGTTTTCATATACATAATTTTGTATGTAGTTAAATCTAAATTATTTAAAAAATCAAAAAAATACTTGTGCATTCAGAGCCAACTAAACCAAAATAAAATTAATGTTGCTGCTAATTCTTTATCAAAACCTACTGAGAAAAAATATACAAATAAAGAAATTGGAAAGGCTTTTAAAAAAAGAACTACTGCGGAAATACTTCATCTAATGGCTTTGTATTTTTGAAAATTTGAACTAATAAAAGAAGTAAAAAAAGCAAAAATAAAACCTAATGTTGTTCCCAATATACAATAACGAACTGTTAAAAACATATAATATCAACTTAGTTGTCAAAGGCTTCAACTTGGATATTTTTTGGAATAATTGGAAAATGTAAACAAATCTTTTAAGTTTTTTGTAAAGATTTTTGTTGACCCACTATTTATTGGTTCATAAAGTGAATAGAAAGAAAAAACAAAGAGAGAAAATAAAAGAAATAAAATTAAAATTTTTCATTTTAATTTTATTTTCTTGTTATTTTTATCTATTCATTCAAAAAATAAATTTTCTTTAATCATTTTTAAAAACCTGTTCTAAAATAGTAGAATTCATTTGTTTATTAGATTCATAAAAATGATATTCTTGATTTTTTATCAACAAAATTGAAGAATCAAACTGTTCAACAAGATTGGTGTTGTGAGTTACTATAATCAAAATTGAGTTAAATTTTTTTGCCATTTTTATCAATAATTCTATTATATTTTTCGAAGTTTCAGGGTCTAAAAAGTTTGTAGGTTCATCAGCTAAAATAATTTTTGGTTTTTGTATCATTAATTTTGCAATTTCCACTCTTTGTTGTTGACCACCTGAAAGTGAATCTACTCTGTGATAAATTTTATCTAAAATATTTAGTTCTTTTAATATTGAAATTATCTCTTCTTTTTGAGATTTTGTAGCTAAGTTGAAAAGATTAAAGACTACATTTTTGTATTCTTGAATCGACCTTGTAATATTAGTAAAAACTGTTTCAAAAGGAATCGAAGTTGTGGTTTGATTCAAGTAACTTACTTCTTTTAAGAAGGATTTTCAATCTTTTTTATTTAGTTGAAAAATGTTTTGATTATTGAATAAAATTGTTCCTGAAATAATATCAGTTTGCTTCAAAATTGTTTTTAATAAAGAACTTTTTCCTTGACCAGAAGAACCAAGCAAAAATAAAACTTTATCTGAATTTAAGTTTAAATTTAAATTTTTCAGAATAATATAATTATCATTTTTGTTTTTAAAAGTTAAGTTATTGATTTCTAATTTATTTAATGGCTTTTTCATAAACTTCTACAATATCTCTTTGGAAATTGTTGATTTTTTTATAACCATTATACCCCAAAAGTGGTCCATATGTATCTTGTTTATTTTTAGCTAAATTAATAAAAGTCTGAACAATTAAATCTTGCTCTAGTTTATTGACACTCTTTCTAAATATACCAATATCATATGAAATTGGATTTGTTACTATTAAAGCTTCAATTTTTTCATTGTCTTTTGTTAAAAAAGGTTTAGTTTCTGCTTTATTATGTGTTCAAGCAAAAGAACCTTCTTCTGAAAATGCAATGTGGAAATTTTCTTGTTCTCCTAATGTATCTGCAGATTTTAGTTTGTATTTATCAGGATGTGCAGTTCTATCTTCGTTTAATGTAGTAAATTTGCCTTGAAAATGGTTTTTTAGAATTGTTTCTTCTAGTTTAAATTTACTTGAGGAATTGTCTTTACCGTGAAGGATTCCATAGTTTCTAAAGGTTTCTCAGTTCTTTTCATTTCAAGCTTTTTTGATATTTGTACGAGTAGTTTCATCTCCTTTTATTCAAATCATACCTCTATAAAAATTAGCTTGCACTGAAGGATCATAAAGTGTTTGATATACACTGCCATTTCATTTATGGTCTTCATCTGTTCAATTTGCATAAGGTGTATCAACAAATATTTTGTTTATTTCTTTAGCAATTTTTACAAGTGGATCTGTTTCTGAACCATCAACATAAAATTTTTCTTTTTCCTTATCAAAGGTGAAAGAGTTTGTTGTAGTTTCTAATGCTGGAGTCACAACATCTGGATTAGTTTTTAAGAATTCTACAAGTTTTCCGGAAGCACTAATACCAAAATCAAGATTTTTATTATCAGTTTGTAAATTAGTTAATAATATTGTTGAATCTTGAACTGGTGAAACTATAAAGTTAACATCTGGATAATTTTTAGCATTTTCATCTGCATTTTTTAACCTATCAAATTCTGCTTTAAAATTTTGTAAAAAAGAGCCAATTTTTTCTTTGTTAGGAAAAGCATCACCTTGTTTCTTGTTAAGTCAAGCTTGAGAAATTCCAATGGTAATGGTCTTGTCTCAGTCTGCCGGTGAAACAATTGGTGTTGGAGTTTCAACAGGTGTTCCAGGATCTGGAGTTGGAGTTGGTTTTTCGTTTTTATCTGTATTTCCACAAGAAATGGCAAATATTGCTGGAGTAAAAATAGAAGTAAATAAAATTAAATTTTTAAGTTTTTTGAGCAAAAAAGCTACCTCCTTTATTGTGTTATAAACAGAGATAGCTTATAAAAAATATAAACAAAAAATAAACTCGTTACGCTAGTATTACCTAGATCAACTTTTAGAGTATTTCTCAGCCTTTTACAGCACCCCTGTTTGTAATATTATACAAAAAAAGTAATACAAATTAAATTTTTGCATTACTTTTTAAAATATGTTGATTTTTGAAGTTATTTTTTATAGTAAGGAATAATGTGAACGTGAGTGTGGAAAATTGACTGTTCAGCGTCAGGTTCATTGTTGATAAGTAATTTAAAGCCTGTGGCACCTAGTTTTTGTACTTCTTTTAAAGCAAATTCTCTAGCTTTTAGAATTAAGTATGATAAATCTGCGTCGGTAATTGTGTATAAATTTCTAGAATAAACTTTTGGTACTACTAAAAAATGTCCTTTTGTATGTGCGTATTTATCTAAAAATGCTATTACTTTATCATCTTCATACAAAATAGTTGCTGGTTCTTCTCTTTTAATAATTTTTAAAAATAATTCTTCTTGTCAAGTTTTCATAAGTTAAATTATATTAAAACTAAAGTTTTTTAATTATTTTTTATTATCTTTTTTATCTTTAGAATCTTCTAATTTAATTACTTTATCTTTAACATTGATTATATAACCCATATCTTCAAAGTAAGTTTTTACATCATTAAAAATAAGATTTTGATCTGCTAAAAATAAAGAAAAAGCAAGGATTTCTTTTTGTTCTAAAGTAGATCAAGGAGTATTATCTAAAGAAAAGTATCTTTTTGTTTCTTTCTTGTTATCATCTTTTACTACTTTGTCAAACAAAGGAACAATTTTGTTTACATAACTAATGCTAATTTTTGAAGCATCGGAAGAAAGAGAAGAAATACTTGCTGGTATTTCTTGTGATAGTTTTTGTCCATCTTGGTTGATTTGTGGACTATAAGTTATGTTGTCTTTGTTATTTCAATCTACTGTTACTGTGTAGAAATAGCTTTTATCTTTTAAGTTTGCATTATCAGATTTGATTGTTATTTTAATTACAACTTGAGCACTTTTTTTGTTTGAAGAAACAAGGGAAGGATAAATTTTATCTACTTCGTAAGTTGCATAAGTTAATGAATTTTGATCAGCTTGAATTTCTATATCTGATGATGAAAGTTCTTCTTTTTCCTTGTTAGTATCAAAAGTTGTCTTTAATTTTATAGGTGCTAATTTTACTTGATTTCACTTGTCAAATAAACTTAATTGATCTTGACTAAAAATGTTGTTGTTAGCATCTAAAAATCCTGATTTTATTTTAAATTCACTTTGAAGATGAGAAATCGAATAATCTAAATCGTTTCTTGAACTAACACCTTGATTGTATAAAATTCCTTGATAACCAAATAAATTATGTAAATCTATTGAATCATTTGCTTGTAGAAACTCAAAATTTTCTTGTTTTTGTGTAGTTTTAGAATCTAGTTTTGCATCTGCAAGTACTATAGAGTTGAAGGATTTTGCGTCTTTAACTTGAGTTGCAGCAAAAGTTGCTAAATCAAGACCGTCTGAGGATTCAAATTTTCAAACTTGAGCTGGTTGTTTTTCTAATAAAAGCTTCATTAAGAAGAAGTCTTTGTCACTTGGATCTAAACTTTCAAAAATATTTTTTGTTGTAAAAGAAGCTTTATCACTAGTAGATTCTTTGTATATTTTTGAGTTTTTAATATCGTTTTCTTCTTGACCTAGTAAAAAGTGTTTGGTTAAAAGTAATTTGTTAATAATTTCAGCAATTCCTGTATCAAAATTATTATAAAGAATTTTAAAAGAAGGAGTGGAAAATTTGTTTCCTGAACCCAAGTCTTCTTGAAGTACTCTAAAATCATTTGACTTTAAAACTTGATCTTTTAATAATTTAGAATAAGTAGTATAAGTAAAATTTTCATCTTGTTTTAATTGGTAATTTTGATAAAAATTAAAAGCTTGTTGTGCGTCTTTAAAAAATTCTGAGTTGGTATCGTTGAAGTTAGATGCTATAGCAGTTGGCTGGATTTTATAGACTCTTTGAGCTAAAATAGTTTCTACAAAAGCATTGTCAACATATCTTTGTACAATTTTGTCTTGTAATTTTTTATCTTCTTCAATTCTTTCTGGACTTTCCACATTATAGCTACATGAAATAAAAGTAATTGCTGAAAATCCTACAGCAGGAGTTAAAAGTCATTTTAGTTTACTTATTTTTTTCATCATTTTTCCTAATTATTTCCTAACTTAAATCAAGTTTGTAACTCATCTAGTATTGCTTGAGAAGCTTTTTTATCCATCTGTGTTTTTACTGCTCAGAATTTTTGTTGATCATTAAATACATAATCATCAACTAATCTATTTTCCAACTCTTTTTTGAGATAAGTTTGTACATTTGAGTTTATTTTTAAAACTTTGTTAATTACAAATGAAACTAAAAAATTATTTGATAAGTCAGTAATGTTTTTAAGATATTCTTGTTTTTGTTGTTCTGTTCTTAACTTATCATTTAATAACACATCTTGAAATTTTTTGTCTTTTATTGAAGAATATAAAGCAAAATCATCGTTTTGTACTTCAGATAGTAAAGAAGAAAGATTAATATTAGAGTTTATTTTATTATCAAATTGATTGTTTGCTTTTAGTTGTAATTCTTTATGAATTATTTGATCAAAAGCATCTCAGGTTTTAATTTGTGATACTTTGAGAATTTGCATTCCTTTATCATCAAAAACAATTTTTATGTTTGGATTATCAGTTAAAGTATAACTATAATGAATTCTGAAGTTGTTTGTTTGTTCCCCAAAAGTGTTTCTAAATGCTTCACCTGCTTTGTTTAGTTCTGTATCACTTAATTTTTCTATAAAGTCTTTTAAGCGGCGGTTGATTTCTTTAATTTCTGCAACGGTTTTTCCGACTAAAGTACTTGATTCTGGAAGCAAGTTTTCATTATTTTTAAAGACTTCAGATTTAATTTTGTCAAATAATGTTTTGGAAAGAATTTGAGTTGTGGATTTTGGAGTAAAAAGTTTATCTAAGAAAGAAAGTCCAAATGGAACAGAGTTATTTTCAAAAATTTGACTCAGATTTTGAAGAGGTAATTTTCCAAAAGTATCAGCAGTTTGTTTGTTAACTGAAGGATTAATAGTTGTTAGTAAAATTTTGTCTTCTTGATTAGTTTTATATGATTCTTCTTCTTTTTTAAAGGATTCTAAAGATTCTAAACCATTTCTGATTACTTTAGCTTTTAATCCGTCTTCTTGAACCTCAACCAAGAAATAAGTTAATAATTGTTCAAGATCGGCTTTAGCAATTTTTCAAGCTGATTGTGAATTTTTATCATCAGTTTTAACATTTACAACTATTTTGGACATATCAAATAATTCAAAGTTATCTTTTAAAATTGCTCCATCATTGAAGTAAATTTCATCAAATAATTTTTTAGGATACATATAATCTTTAACAAATGATTTACTTAAAAATGCTGCTACTGTTTGATTTTCTTTGTTTTTTTCTATATCTTCTGGTTTTTGATTTTCATCTTTTGGATTTTTAATGTTAGGTAAAAAACCATTAATAAAATCTTCACCTTCTTTAGTTGATAAATTTATGATATTTTTAAACAGTCTATCTCCTTGGTGGAAAACAACGCGACCTGAATCGTCTTTAATATCATTTTTTAGCACTCTGTTAGTTACATCTGAATTTGTAAATGAAGTATTAAACTCAAATTTAAAACGTGAAAAAGCAACAGGAATTAAAGCCTGAAATGTTAAATAATCAACTGCATCTTCAAATGTTTTTGCATTTCCGTATTTTTCAGTTGTTAATTCCTTATTAAACTCAGTTTCTCAATTGTTAAATCCGAAGTTTTTTTGGAATCTTGCTCTTTCATCTTTTAGTCTGTTTTCTTGTTCAGTTCTTACTTCTTGTTGACTTCTTATAGTAAAAGTTCTTGAATTGTTTGAAGTTTTATCTGAGTTAGAATCATTTCAAGCTTTTTGAAATAGCTCTGCATTTTTTACTTCTTGATCGTAAAGGTATTCAACAATTTTTTTCTTTGCTTGTTTTAATTCTTCGTTTTGTTCTTCACCTGTTGATTTAATAGCTTTTAAAAGTTGTGAAGCTAAAATATTTTGCTCACCTGAAGGTGTCGCAATACTTACTAAAACATCTGAATCTGCTCTTTGCTGAATTAAAGAACCTGAAGTGCTAGATGCGCTAACTGGAACTCCAATTCCCAATCCCAAAATCAAAATAAAACTTCCAATTCCAATAGCTGAATAAACCATTTTTCTTTTCTTAGAAATAGGCTTTTTTGATTTTTTATCTTTTGGATTATTGTTGTTTTCTTTTGAGTTAAGACGAGCAATTTTTTGTAATAAATTAAATTTACTCATAATCCTTCTCTTTTTTTAAAATTAATTAAGTTATAAAATTTTACTAAATTTTTGTTAATTTTAAAGCATACAAGACAATAAAAAAACAAAAGACTTAAAAATTATTAAGTCTTTTGCAAAAATTATTTGTTTTGACTTGATTTTTCTTCTTTGAATAACTCTGAAACTGTTGCCATTGTTGATGCAACATTAGATAAATTTGGTGGAATAATAATTTTTGTTGCTTTTCCGTTAGCAAGTGTTCCTAATTGTTCAATAGATTTTAGTACAAGAACTTCTCTTTTTACATTTGAACTATTTAATAATTCAATAGCTTCTTTAGTTCCTGCTGCTTTTAAAATCTGTGATTCTTTTTCTGCTTCCGCAGCTAGAATTGCAGCTTGTTTTTTACCTTCTGCTTCAAGAATTGAAGATTGTTTGAAAGCTTCAGCTTCTAAAATTTTTGCTGTTTTTGAACCTTCAGCTTCTAAAATGTTAGCTCTTTTTTCTCTCTCTGCTCTCATTTGTTTTTCCATTGCATTTTGGATATCTTTAGGTGGAATTATATTTTTAATCTCTACTCTGTGAACTTTAATTCCTCAAGCATCTGAAGCAGTATCTAAAATTTGAGTTAGCTTTAAATTTATAGTATCTCTTGAAGTTAATGTTTCGTCTAACTCTAGATCACCTAATAAGTTTCTTAAAGTAGTTGCTGAAAGATTTTCTATAGCTTTTATAGGTTTTTCAGCTCCATATGCAAAGAGTTTAGGATCTGTAATTTGTAAAAATACAACTGAATCAACCTTGATATTTGCATTATCTTTAGTAATAATATCTTGTGCTGGAAAATCGTAAACTTTTTCTTTTCAGTTTTCTTTTAAACTTATTCTTTCTAAAAACGGTCAAATGAAATGTAGTCCATTTTGAATAGTTCTATGATATTTTCCTAATCTTTCAACAATATAAAAATGTGATTGAGGAATAATTCTAATTCTTGATACTAAAATTATTGCTAAAACAACAAGAATGATTATAAAAAATATTAATATTACTAAGCCTGCTGTTGACATTATTCTCCTTTTTGTATTGCTTTTTTAACAATTAATGTTGTTCCTTCTATTCGAACTATTTTGACAAAAGTTCCTTCAGAAATAGTACCTTGTCCTTTCTCTGACAAGGTTCTATAAATTTTACCTTGAACATTTATTTGTCCATACTTTGTCTCTTCAAATCCCTTTTCATAAGTTGTATGAGTAAGAGGGATAGGATCTAAATCAAAAAGCTCTAAAACTGGACCATCATATTTTGTTTTGTTAAAAATACGTTTTAAAAATTTAAATAAAGAAAAATATAAAATTAGGAACAAAACAATAAATAAAATCAATTGTAGTGTAACTGATCAACCTTGACCATCTGTTGTTATTGCTAAAATAAATGGAATTATTGTAGACACTGAAATTAATCCAGATCAAACTCCTGTTGTTAGCAATTCTACTATTAGAAAAATAAGAAAAATAATTGCTCAAAGAACTGCCATAACAACAAATGTTGAATAATCTTTTGTTAAAAAATCCATTTTATTTCTCCTTATTTTTATGTTTTATAACTATATTTATATAATTATATTCAATATGTTAAAGAAAAAAATTTTTTTTATCGATTTAGATGGGACATTGCTAGATTCGGGTTATGGTCGTTCAGCTAAAATGAGCAAACGAAATGAACAAGCAGTTTTAAAAGCTTCCAAGAAAAACATAATTGTTATTTCAACAGGGAGAAAATACTCTTCAAAAGTTCAAAATATTTCAAAGAAAATTGGTGCTAAATACATTGCTTGTTTAAATGGTGCTTTAATTTTACAAACTGATAATCAAAGCGTTCTTAAATCTGAAGATATTAATGAAATAGTGGTAAAAGAAGTTTTTGAAATAGCACAAAATAATAATATTTGTTTTTCAACTGATACTGAAAAAATATTATTTGGTGAAGGAATAAGAAGTAAAATTTTAGCTTTTATAACAAGTTTAAAAGCTGAAAGTTTTAAAACTTTTAAAGTCAAAACTGCTAAAAAAATTTTACTTATGTCTTTTTCTACAAATAATATTGAGATTGTATTTAAACAAATCAAGAACAAATATGAAGGATTTTTAAATTTAGCTTTGGTTGCAAAGGGTAGAGCTATAGAAATAACATCTAAACCTGCTTCTAAAGGAGAAGTGATAAAATTTATTGCTGCTTTAGAAAATATAAATCTTAAAAATACTGTTCATATTGGAGATTCAATGAATGATGCTTCAACAAAAAACATTGCAGGGCAACTTATTGCTTTAAAATCAGGTTCTAAAAATTTACAAAAAATTGCTGATAAAGTAGATGGAAAAATAAAATATTCTGCAGTAGCTAAAATTTTAAGAAAAGAAGAAAACAATAATGAAAAATAAACCAAAAATGTATGCTGTTATTGGAAAATATGCTGTTGGTAAAACTACTTTTTTAAATTTACTTCAAGATTACAGTAAAAAAGTGTTAAAAAAGGAACAAAAAATTTTATTTTCTGATGAATTTTTTCAAAAATGCTATTTAAAAAATGAACCTTGTTTTTTAGCTTTAAAAAATTATAATCCTTCTTTTGTTGAAACAAATCAAGTAAATAAAGAGAAATTAAGAGAATTTATAAGATCAAATATTGATAATATTAATGTCATTGAAAAACTTGTATATCCATTTTTGGAACAGCATTTAAGAAATAATAAATATGATTTTGTAGAAATTCCAAATTTGTTTACTAAAAATGCTAATTTTACAATTTATTTTGATGGTGTTATTAACATTTATTCTTCTGAAGAACAGCGTGTTAAAAACATTTTAAATAAAAATGTTAATAACTCAATTTCTAGCTTAAATGACTTCTTAAATAAAGGATTTTTTGATAGAGTGGATGTTAATATCTGTAATAGTGACTGGAAAAATGAAGACTTTTTTCCTAAATTTTTTTCTAAATTAAATAAAAGTTTATAAAATTAATGAAATAAATAAAAGGGAGATTTTATGAATAAAAAATATTTAATATTTGGAACAAAAAATATAAGCCAAGAAGACTTTAGACTTATCAGGTTTTTTTATTTACCTATAATTGAAAAAGAAGCATACATTTTGTTTAATTACTTTTATGATTTTGAATTTTTTAACGAAAAAAAAGAATTTTTGAATTTAAGTGATTTAGAACCTATATTTAAGATTGATAAAGTAATTTTTGAAAAAAATAAAAAGATTTTAGAAGCAATAGGTTTGATTAGAACTTTTTATAATGAAGAGGAAAAAATTGTTTTAATTGAACTGAAAAAACCTTCTACAGTTACACAAATTCTAAAAAACAGTTACTTTAGTGATTTGTTAATTAAGAAAATTGGAAAAAATAAATTTGAAGAACTTATTGAAAGATTTTCTGAAAAAGACTATAAAAAAGAAGGTTTTTCTGAAGTATCTACAAATTTTTTTCAAATATTTATTTCTGATAATATTAAAGAAGAAGTTCACATAAATGACATAAAAAGCAATATTGAAGCAAAGCAAGTATTAAACAGTAAAAGATATATAGAATATTTAACACACAGGCAACCAATGCCTAGTTTAGAAAAAAAAGTAGAACACTATCATCAACAGGGATTTTCTTTTCATGCATTAAACGAAATATTAGATTATTGCTATAAAATAAACAATAAAATTAATTTTCAATATTTTGAAAAAATTGCTAAAGATTTATA
This sequence comes from Mycoplasma sp. 1654_15, assembly GCF_012516495.1. Taxonomy (NCBI): domain Bacteria; kingdom Bacillati; phylum Mycoplasmatota; class Mollicutes; order Mycoplasmatales; family Mycoplasmataceae; genus Mycoplasma; species Mycoplasma sp. 1654_15. The sequence continues at coordinate 70,028 of NZ_CP051214.1, read as the reverse complement.
TAGTAAAAAAATAATTCTACACCATGAAGTTTATCAAGAATTACTTGAAAAATTTGAATATAAACAAAAATTAAATTCTAAACCGAAACCATTATTTGAACCTTTTGAAACAATGGGTGTTTCAATCGAAGCAGAAAACAAAGAAAACACAATAGATGATTTTCTAAAAGAAGTAGAAGAAACGGAATGATAAAATGAAGACTAATAAAATCTCTTTAAAAGATGTTGTGCCTGCAACTAATCAAGATGATTTTGAAAAAATAAAAGAATTTTTTATAGAAAAGGTAACTACTGAACCGGAAGTTCAAAAAATTGTTAGCAAACTTAACATTAGTGAACAAGAAATTAATAATAATATTGATATTTTCTTGAATTTCTTAGACCAAGAACCTAATGCTAAGTTTAAAAAAATCATTATAAGAGATTCAAGAACAAATGCTTTAAAAATAAAGCTAATTGAGTCTGAAATAGGAAAATCCGATAGTTTAGAAAAATATATTTTATTAAAAGAAATTTCTCAAATTTCTTTTGATAATTTAACAGTTAGTTTTAAAGAAAATTTCTTAAAGCAAGTTAATAATGAAGTAAAACAAAAATTATCTGTATTATGAAAAGAAGTTCCGAAAAATAAAAAGTGAAGTTTTATTTATGGACCTTCTTTATCAGGCAAAACTGCTTTTTTTAAAATATTAGCTTGAAGTATAGTTTCAAAAGAAAAAACAATAATTTATACTAATTTTTTAGATTTATTAAATTTATACTCACATTCTATTTCCAAAAAAGGTGTAGTGTTTGATATAGTAAATAAACTGAAAAAAGCAGACTATCTTTTAATTGAAGATTTTATTATTTCTAATGATGTTTCTTGATTTATTGAACAAGTTTTAAACCCTGTTTTAGATAGTAGAATTAAGGAAAATAAAAAGATTTTTATTTCTTCTTTATATAATCTTAATCAAATTGAACAGATGTTAATTGAAAACTTAAAAAAAGAAGTGAAAATTCAAGAAATTACAAAATTTATTAACCGTATAAAAAATTATTCTAACATTTATAAATTATAAATTTGCTTCATTTTTGAAGAAAAAATAAAAAATATTCAAGAAAAATCTTGAATATTTTTTTATATTATGAATTGAAAAAAGGTAATGCAATGATTATTAATATTAAACCCACAACAAAACCTAATAATATAGGGATTAAAGATTTTTTTTGTCTCTCAGCTTTAAGTATATTGTCATCGACTTTTTCTATTTCTGGTAATTGATTTTCTCTTCGCATTTTATTTTCTGAAGAGATTTTTCAATTTTTATAAGTTTTTGAATAGCTGTTAAAAAATCCTAATCTTAAAACCGTTGAAAAAGCACTCACACAGATTAATAAAAGTCCGATCATTGATTGTGCATCGTATCATTTACTTTCTTTAGCAAAAACTAAAACTAAATACAAAACAATGCAAACAATGCTTCAAAATACTATTCAAACTATAGAAAATTTATTAAAATCTCTAACAATTTTTGTTTTTAAAAATGAAGTAAATGTTTCTTTAGACATACATTAATTATACTTCTTTAAGTCACTCATTAATTTGTTTTTGTGTTCCAAATACGTAGTGATTTTCTTCAACTTTTTGAGAAACTATTTTGTTTGGAAATTCTTGTTCACTTAAATATGAATTTACAAACGGAAGAGGTTTAAAAGGAATATGTGCATTTGACATTTTAGGTACAGATTCAAGGAGATTTTTTGTATAAGGATGGATTGGGTTATTATAAACTAAATCTGTTTTTCCTCTTTCTACAATTTTTCCTGTATGTAAAATAACAACTTCATCTACTAGGTATTCAACAATTGATAAATCGTGTGCAATGAAAATCATACATAGATTTTTTTCTTCAACTAATTTTTTTAGAAGGTTAACAACTTGGGCTTGAATTGAAATATCTAGAGAAGCTATTGGTTCATCAGCAATTAAAACTTTTGGTTCAACAATTAATGCTCTTGCAATAACAATTCTTTGTCTTTGACCACCTGAAAATTCATGAGGATATCTATAAGCAAATTGTCTTAACAGACCTACACTTTCGAGTGCTTCATAAATTAATTCACTTGTTATGAATTTTTTTATCCTTCTTTTTAGAAGACAAATTGAAATTGCTTGTTCTATACCAAAAAATAATCTTATGTTTCTATAAATGTTTGAAATATTTTTATTTTCAATAGAAAATGACTTAATAATATCTTGCTTTTCTTTAAATCTATTTTTTTGTCTATTAAAAAGATCTTCATCTCTTTTAATTGTTTCAAGTAATTTTTGATTTAGTTCTAAAACTTCTTTTTCAAGTTGTGCTACTTTTTCTTTTAGTTCTTTGTTTTGTTGAATTAAATTAGCTAATTGCGCTTCTTTTCTTTTTTGAACCAAAGAAAATTCAGCTACGAATCTCTTTGTTTCTTCTTCAAAAACATTTTTAGCATCTTCATGCTCTTTAGTAACTTCTTTTAATTGATTCTCTAAACGAGATTTTTGTTCATGATCTTTTTTAGGAAAACTAATTAAATATTTGTTAATGATTGACTCAAGATGAATAATATTTTTGTTTTTGTAATTATTCTCAAAATTGTTTTTAGAATTTAAAATAAATTTAGTAACTTCTAGGTTTGCAAGAATATCAATAAATTCATGTCTAAAACTTGAAACTGATCTGAATTTTTCAGAAGTTTTTTGAGCTAATAAAACTCTTTGATTTTGAAGTAAAAATTCTTCTTTTGTGTTTTCAAAAATGTAAATAAAATCATCAATTTTTGAATATGTTAAATTAGCAAATTTATTAAAATGTAATTTTAAATAACTATAAATTTCATAGTTAACAATGGAAAGCCTTTTATAGTATGAATACTGTTCAAGATCATCTGTGATTAATGCATTGTGTTCATTAATTTTATATTCATATTTATATTGTGACACATATGAATTTAGTAGGTTTTTGGAATTATTATATTTTGTTCAGTTTTCTCAATGTTTTTCGATTTCTTGATTATGTTCTGGATTTTCTTTGACTCTTATGAAATGACTAATATCTTTAATTTCTTCTTGAATTTGCTTTAATTTTTTAGCTGTGTTTTTAACTTCTACTTCATCAAAAGTAATTTCACCCAAACGGTATTTTTCTTGCATTTTAAAATAGAATTTATATAAAACACCAGCTCTTTTATAAATATCATTAAAGTTTTGAGTTAAAAATAATTGTTTTTTATCTAAGAAAGCAAAAAAAGCATTAAATTGTTCTTCTATTTCCTTTGTGTTTTCTTTATTTACATTAGAAAATTGTTCTTTTCAAAGTTGAACTTTTTCTTCAAATTCTCCTAAAAAAGTTTTTAATTTCTTGTTATAACCCAAAGTATTTTCAATATCAACATCTAAATATTTTTCTAAAAATGTATACTTAAAGTTTTTTACTACATCTTGTCAATCTTGAAAAATATCCTTCATTTTTTCTTTTAAAATTCCATTTACTATTAATGGTTCTTTTAAAATAGAATAAATATTTTTTTGACCATTTAAAGAAGAATATGGATCTTGAAAAATCATTTGCATGTTTTTTCTTAAAAATAGATTTTGTTTTTTAGTTAATTTATTTCCTGAAATAACTTCATCTAATAAAGTAACTTGACCACCATAAGACTCATATAATCTAATAAGAGATCTTCCCACTGTTGTTTTTCCTGATCCTGATTCACCAATTAAACCTAAAATCTTTCCTTGTTCTAAACTAAAGTTTACATTGTCAACAGCTTTTACAACTCCGAATTTGTTAGAGAAATATTTTTTTAAATTTTTGACATTCAATGTGGTTTGTTGCGCCATTATTTTAATACCTCTTTAAATAGTTTTAGTCTAGCTTGTAATTCTTTTGTTAATTCTACTTTTGGTGCATCTGGATGAAGTAATCAAGTAGCAGCGGCATGTGTTTTAGATATAGAAATTAAAGGAGGTTCTTTTTCAAAATCTAAAGCCAGTGCATAATCATTTCTTGGAGCAAATGGATCTCCTGCTGGCAAGTTAGCCATATCAGGTGGAGAACCTTGAATTGTGTATAATCTTTCATCTTTGTCTTCAGGAATTGCAGAAATTAAAGCTCAAGTATAAGGATGTCTTGGATCAGTAAAGATGTCTTTTCTTGTTCCTTTTTCAATTATTCTTCCTGCATACATAATATAAATATAGTCACAGAATTTAGCTATAACCGAAATGTTGTGAGAAATGAAGATAATTGAAATTCCATATTCTCTTCTAATTTGGTCAAATAAAGCAAGAACTGAAGCTTGAACTGTTGGATCTAAAGCTGTTGTTGGCTCATCAGCGATAATTAAATCCGGACTTGCAGCCACAGTCATAGCAATAATCACTCTTTGCTTCATACCACCAGAAAGTGTGTGTGGGTATGAATGAAATCTATCTTTTGCACGTTCTAAACCAAATGATTCTAAAAGATTGATTAAATATTCTTCTTTTTCTTGTTTAGTTTTGAATCTTTCTGATTTTTCTAAAACATCGAGTAGTTGTTTTCCAATAGTTCTTGTTGGATTTAAAGCAACTAAAGGATCTTGTGGGATATAACCGACTTTTTTACCTCTAACTTGTAGCCACTGTTTATCTTTAGTGAATTTAGCAACATCAATGCCACTAATTACCATTTTATCAGCACTTGTTTTAGCAAATTCGTTAACACCCAATAAAGCTTTTGAAGTAACAGATTTTCCTGAACCTGATTCACCTACGAGTCCAACTATTTGTCCTCTTCTAATTGATAAATCAACGCCTCTTACTATTTCTACGTACTTTTTACCTTTTATTTTGAAGGAAACTTTTAAATTTTTTAAATCTAAAACTTTATCTTCTAAATTTATTTTTACTTCTGAATTTACCATTATTTTCTTCCTCCAATTCTTGGATCAAGTGCGTCGTGAATTCCGTTTGCTATAAATCTTGTACTTAAAGCTAAAATAACTAAAATAAAGGATGGGAATAATAAAGCTCAAATATTTGAATCAGCTAATTGTCTTGAAGAGTTAATAATTAGTCCTAAGTTTGCTGGAGAATTAAGGTTTTCTTTTAAAAATCCTAAGAAAGCTAAACCAGCAATAATTGATATAGCAGATAGTAATCTGGAAACAAAACCAGAAAGTAGTTTTCCTAAAATATTTGGAAGTATATGTGAGTAAATTTGTCTTAATTTTGAAGCACCAACAGCTTTTGCAGCTTGAATATATTCTTCATCTTTAATAATAATTGTATAAGATCTGGCTAAATAAGTAGGTCCAGTTCAACCTGTTGCTGTTAGTAAAATAATTATAACTATTGTTTTTGGTCCAAAGATACCAATAAAGATAACGAAGATAACAATTCAAGGAATAGAGTTAAAAACATCAATAACTCTTAAAAATATGTTGTCAATTCATTTTCCAATATGGTAACCCAAATAAGTACCTAACGCAACACCTATAATAGTTTCTATAACAGCAATTATTACTGAAATTCCTAGAGCATTAAGTGTTCCTACTCAAGTTCTTAGTCAAATATCACGTCCAAATTCATCGGTTCCTACAATTGAAAATATTTGTTTTTGTGATAGAACCGAAATCACCTCATATGGGTTGAAATGAGCTAAGTATCTACCAGGTACTATTTCTTCAACTGAACCATGAATTAGTTGAACGTTTGCATCTGCTTGTGCTTTTAAAATCTTGTTTAAAAGGTCTGCTGAAATGTTGTTTTCAAAAATTCCTCAAGAACCTGGTTTTTGTGAAAACACAAGTTCACTATCTACACCTGCAATTGCTTCTGTTGTTTTAAAAGGAGAAAAAGCAGCTGTAAAAATTGCTGTTAAAAGAAGCAAAATGAAGACTATTGTAGCAATTAAAGCAAGTGGAGTTTTGAAAAAGTTTTTAATTGTGTCTTTTCAAAGTTCAGAAACTTTTCCTGTAATTTGAAAGGAATTAAAGTGATTTGGAGAAACTTTTAATAGTCTTAAATCTTGCTGAGTTAAACGATATTTTGTGTTAAATTCTTGTGATGAATTAGACATTAGTTACTTCTCCTTTTTTAACTTTTTCTTTTCTTGATTTTCAGGTTTTAAATTCTGCTCAGTAGTTTCTTTCTGATTTTGATGCAATTGAAATTCTTGGATCCATAAAAACATAGGAAAGATCGGCAACAATATCAGTAACTAATGAAAGAGAAGTAAAGAAAATTAAAGAAAACATTGAAATATTAATTTCTCCATCTTGAATTGCGTTAACAATAATTGTAGATGAACCTGGAATTCTGAAAAATTGTTCTAAAATAATTGATCCTGATAGAAGAGCTAGATATGAAAAAATCAGTGTTCTTACTAAAGGAATTGAAGCATTTCTGAAAACATGTTTTGTAAAAATTTTGAATTTAGAAAGCCCTTTAGCTTTTGCAATCAACACTTGGTGTGAAGAAAGTGTTGTTACCACTCAGTTTCTTACTAAGAATGTATAACCTGCTATAGAAGAAAGAACAAAAACAAAAATTGGTGGTATCAATGAAATAATCATAGTGCCTACAGAATATTCAGATGCTTCTTTAAACTCAAAAGGAAGTTGAACTTTTAGAGCTATTAAAATCACAAATGGAGCTAAGATAAATGAAGGTAAAGCAACAAAAACTGTAGCAAATGAAGTAATTGAAGCATCTTGTCATTTTCCTCTTTTATAAGCTGAAATTGTTCCTAAAATTACTCCTAAAATTACACTGATGATAAATGAAGGAAGTGAAACTAAAATTGTATATCTTAGTGGTTTAAAAAACAAAACAGGAATTGAAGATTCACTTGATTTATAAATTTTTCCATAATCTCCATGGAAAATCCCAACTGTGTAATTTCATAATCTAACAACAGCTGGTTGGTCAAATCCATTTTCTCTTTGAAGCCTTGCTAATTGTTCGCTAGCGTCTGTAGATTTAGATTTAGCTGAATCAATTGAGTTTATAAAAGGATTATTTCCAAATTTTGCCATTATTAGATAGACAATAATGTAAATTACTATAAAAGTTACAACTGCAAGTAATAATCTTTTTAAAATGTACTTAGTCAGCATTATTGTTCTCCTTGTTTTTTAAGAAATGGTTTTATGACAGTTTGATCTGGAACTGCAAATGAGTTTTCTGTATCTGGAACTTGTAAATTAGGATTTAAAAAGGAAATTGTTGGTGTACTTCCTATTGTAGTTATTCCATCAGTTTGTGGTAAAAAACCATATAATGAAGTAATTTCGGAGAGAAGCTGAGCAATTTCTTCATCACTATGATTTAATTGGAATTGGTTATTAAACAATCCTGTTTCTTCACCTAAAGAAAAGTTTTTATCGTATTGTTCGAATTTTTTAACCATTTTTTTAGTTTGTGGATCTTGTTTTTCAACAACACGGAAAGTAATTCATTTAGTTACATCGGGTCTTTGATCTCTATTTTTATCATTTGGATCGTTTAAATTTCTTTGACCAAAATTTGGTGCATTTGGAGAATCTTTTCACTCACTAAATGGTCTCATTTTTCCTTTATATTCTTCTTTTGAGAAGAAAGTTTCAAGGTCTTTTGAATATTTATAAAACATTGGGAAAGATTTAGCTAAATTAGAATTTGCATCTAAAGAAGCAAAATAGCTAGCTGCTGCTAAACCAAATCCAGCGCTTTGTGTTAAACCGTCAATTGCTGTACCTGCTCCATTGTAATCATAACTTCAACCTACATAGTGGTATGGACCTATACCTCTGATTAAGAAGTTTAAGTAATTATCTTTTGTAACAGGTACTTCAGATTGTACATCAACACTTAATCTTGGATCAAGTGCTTCTATAGCCTTGGCAGCTTGTTGATAAGCAGAAATTTCTTTATTAGTAGCATTTGTATAACGTGTAGCTAGTGTTCATTGCACTTTATCTTCTGGTTTTAAGTTTTCTTTAGCATAAAAATCGTCTAGAAGTTCTTTCATTTTATTTTTTAAAATATCAAAGTTAGGTGCTTGAATTTGAAGCGCATTGCTTGATGGGTTGTTAAAGTTTTGTTGTTTTTCTTGTTCTGGAGTTTTTGTATAAAATTTGTTTCCATTCTGATCAACAGCAAAAATTGTAGAAACTTTTTCATAAAGTTGTCTTGCTGTTTTGTCTTTAGCTAAAACATTATCTGGAGAAACAAAAGAATATCAAGGTAATGCAGTATTTGAAAGTCCTCTACTGATGGTGTAAACATTTCAAGCTGCATAAATAATGCTTCTAAATTCTAGTCCTCTACCTCCAAAAACATAAGGTACAACCTTTGCTCCACCTTTTGCTATTTCTTCTAAGGAATGTCCAAAGTAAAGTTTTGAAAATGCATCATTAAATTTGTATAGTTTTGTAGGATCATCATATCTAACATCTTGATTATTACTTGAAGTAATTACTTGATTCATTGAACCAGGCATTAAAGAAGAATAAGTGAGTCATGGAATATGATCTAAAGCTTTTCCTAATACATATCTTCCACCTAATTCTTCAAAATGAGCTAGTGCATATTTTTTATCATTATCTGATAAACCTTCAAACCCACTTGATGCCTTAGTTTGTTCTTTAAAATTGTTAAATTGAGCAGATTCAAATGCTGATGCGTTAGGATAAGCAGAATATTTATATGTTATTTTTTTAAATGAACTAGGTTCAGCTTCTTTTCAACCTGTTCTTGGATAATATGGATTTCTTATATAAACTATTTTATTTTTGTCACCATAATTAATGATTCAAGGTGATGCATAAAGTAAGTCTTTGTCATAATCTTTACCATATCAGTAAATTCCATATTTTAAAGCTTCTCCAGTTTCACCAAATAATCCTTGTTTTTCCTTCACTTTTACTTTTATTTCTTTACCATCTTTGTCTTTTTGTGGTTTACCATCTTTGTCTTTAACTTCTTTTTCAACTTCTACTTCTTTAGTTTGTTCAGCAACTCTTTTTGCTATATATTCTGAAGGAACTGGTGAAAAATAGTTAGAATCAAAAACAATTTTTTGTAACATTTGATAGTAATTTACTTGAAGACCTTTAGTTTCCAGAGGTAAAAATGTTAATACTTTTTCGCCTTGAAAATCAGTTAAAAAAGTTTTTTCATCAAGCAGTTTATTTTTATCAATACCGAAAACTTTAAAAAGATAATCGTTGCTTAAATCAGATGTAAATTTTTCAGACTGAGGATTTAAATTTTTAATAGATGCCTTAACTTTATCATCAATTTCTTTACTTCCACCATGTGATTGTCTATAATGCTGATCGTATAGATTTTTTAATTTTCAAGAATAGAAAAAGTCTTCTGGTTTTACTGTATATTCGGTTTTGTTTGCTTGATAATCCACTCAAGGAACATCTTTTTTTACTTCAATTTGAAGTTTTTTTGCTTTAGCTAAAGTATCTCTAAAAAACTGTGAATTTATTGATTTTGGATCGTTGGAGCTAAGAGTATAAATAGATTGAGTTTGTTTTTCGTTAGAAGCTAAATGTCCTATTTCATGCTTATCATTATCGAAAATATATACTTGTTCTTCATGATTTTCATCTTCTGCTGTTACTATAAATCTCTTTGCTAAAGCTAAAACCAAATACTTATAAGAAGGTGATGTATATTTGTATTGATAAGATTTTATAGTAGTTCCTTGTTCTACTCTATCAGGTTGAGCTTCTTTACTTAAAATAGTTTCACCTTCATACATTGTTTGAACTAAATAAGATCCACTTCTTAAATAATCATCTTCTCTACTAGGTGAACCTGCAAAGTTAGTAAAACCATAAAAAGCATAAAAACTACTATCTGCTGAATTGACATTTCTTACTAATTCTTGCTTTTGTCACAGTGGAGTCACACCACAAGAAACTAGAACACTAATTGGAATAGTTGAGACTAAAGAACCCAACAGTAATTTTTTCTTTTTTAACATATTACTCCTTTCTAATTTCAATAAAAAAGCTTGTATTTTGAACAATACAAGCTTTTTTATTTATTTATTTTCACTTTTTTATATTATTCAAAAATTTTTAAAACAAAAAATGCAATATTTGCCATAGTAATATTGTTAATAAATTCAGATTTCTTGTTTCAATAATTTTTAAATGTCATAATCATAATTAATATTGATTTATCAATACTCGCTAATATTACCATATTTTTGGATTTTTATAACTTTTTTTTAATTATAAAACAAGAAGAAGGTTGTTGTGGGCAACGCTGAAAATCTAAATCTTGTTCTTTAATTATTGTAAACAACTCGGATTTTAAAGCACCCAAGCCATTTCCTGTGACTATTTTTACACTATTTTTATACTCTAAGGTTTTTAAAATATTCATAATTTTAGCCACAGCTTCTTGAGTATCTAAACCATGTAAATCATAAGTTTGATCTTAAATAGACCAATTATAAGTTTGTTTAATACCTGAAAAAGAATTTGAAAAATTATCTAAAATTTGATTTGCTTTTTCTTCTTCTTGTTCTCTAAAATATGCTTTATTTTTCTTCATTTTGACATTTAGAACAAATATATGTTCCTCTTCCTCCTACTACTATTTTTTCTATAATATTTTTACATTCCGGACAAGTCAAACCTTTTTTAGTATGTACTTTTAAAAAATTTTGAAACTGTCCTTCTTGTTTATTAAGTGAGGCGTAAGAATTTATTGTTGAACCACCTAACTCAATAGATTTTAATAAAATAGATTTTGAAAATTTTAGTATTAATTCTACTTGTTTTTTAGTTAATGTATTTGACTTTTTTAAAGGATGGATTTTACTTGCAAATAAAACTTCGTCTACATAGATATTGCCTAAACCTGCAATTACTGATTGATCTAATAAAGTAGTTTTTATATATCTAGAACTTTTTTGTAATTTTAAAAATAAGTCTTCTAAATCAATTTCCATTGGTGTTAAAGCAACTTGATTTAGTGGAGGAGTTTTTAAATAATTTTCTTTTGTTTTTATATGAAAAGTTCCAAACATTCTTGTATCGTTATAATGCAAAAAACTTGCGTCTTGAAAACCCATTACTAAATAAGTATGTTTTTCTTTTCTAGCTGAATTATTTAAAAAATACTTGCCATTCATTCTTAAATGTGAAAGCAAAATTTTATCATTACTAAAATGAAAAACTATGAATTTTCCTTTATTAGTAACTGATAAAATTACTTCATTTTTGAAGCTATTTTCTAATTCTTCTAGTGTGGAATTTTTTAGCATTTTTTCTTTATAAAGTTTTATAAATGCTACTTTTTTGTTTGTTAATTCTTTATTTAATTGATTAACAACTGTAACAACTTCTGGTAATTCTGGCATTAGTCAGTATCAAGCTCGTCAATTCTTGCTTGATGTCTACCACCTTCGTATTTTGTATTTAAAAATGTATCAACAATTTTTTTTGCTTCTTCTAACGAAGTAAATCTTCCTGCTAAAGCAAGTGCATTAGCATTATTATGTAATTTTGCTAAATAAGCATCGTTTTCATTAACAACTCTAGCTGCTCTTATGTGTTTGAATCTATTAAGCGCATATGAAATTCCTAAACCTGTACCGCAAACTCCGATTCCTAGATCAGCTTGTTGATCTAAAATTTCATGTGCAAGTTTTTTTCCATAATAAGCATATGAGCAAGATTGTGCATCGCTACCTGGACCTAAATCTATAGTTTCATACCCTTTTTCTTTTAAATATTCAATTAACTCTTGTTTTAATTTAAAACCAGCATGATCTGACGCGAATGCAATTTTAATTGTTTTTGGTTTTTGTTCTGAACTCATTTTTACCTCAATACTTTTTTTGTTTTTAAATCTATTATTGTAGATGCTGTTCCATTTCCTACAGTTAAATTATAAACATTTAAAATACAAGTAAATTTTTTTGTTGCTTCTTCTAGAGTTAAATTATTTTGGTTTGAAATATTTGCACTCGATACAAAAGCAGGTCCTTTTTGAAGAAGAAGATTTTGCACATCAGTGTTGTTCGGAATTCTAAAACCTTGTTTTTCTATAATTAATGAAGTAGAACCTGGTCAGTATTTGTCAAAATCTTGTTGATATTTTTCGAAGTTTTTTTGTGAAATAAAGGTCTTTAGTTGGTTAACTTTTCCTATTAAAATTATTATTTTTTTATCTAAAGGTCTTCTTTTTAGAAGGTATATTGTTTTTAAATCTGGTTTGTTTACAAAAGTACCTAAACCTACTAAAGTATCTGTAGTTAATAGAAATAATTTACTATATTTTTTTACTTTTTTAAAAAATCTTGATATGTGTTTTTTTACTATAGAGACTTCTTTGGTATTTCTTTGAAAATGAAGAAAAATCAAGAAAAATTGCTTTTTATCTTCAAATTTTAAGTAAAGAAAAAAAGAAGAATAAAAAACTTTTATTCCTTCTTTTTCTTCATCTTTGTTTATATATTTGTTAAAAATTCTGTGTTTAAAAAAATAATTAATTAATTGTTTTTTAGAATCTTCATTAGTAAGTACTTTGTATTTAAACTTTATTATCATTTTAATTTTTAATCAATTTTTGATGTATTAATTCTTGTTGTAGTTGTCAAAATTGGTGAAATTGAGAATCAGAAATTAGAATCTATTTTAGAAATTTCTCTTAATATTGCTATAATTTCTATATAAAAAACTATTGTGTCTATTTTGTAAACTTCTTTTCTTGTGTATCCAGACATACCTTTTCATAAATGAAATGAATGTCAGTAATTTGTCTCTTTTAGATATGTAAAAATCTCTTCTGCCTTTGTTGTATAAATAGTAAGTAACATTTTTTTGTATTTTGGATAAATTTTATTTAAGAAAGTAGTTGTTGTTATTAAATAAATAAATGTACCTATGATTTGAATAAAAGTAAAAGGTGAACCATACTTTTCTGGATAATTATATTTCATTAAAGAAATTATTATTATAGACACAACAGCAAAAGCAATTGATAATATAAAACTCATTTTTCCTATAGATTTTTTATACTTACCTGAAATGTAATTTGTTATAAAGTCAGTTCCTCCAGTTGAACCTCCAAATTTTCAACCAATTCCTATTCCAAAACCTGCAATTACACCTCCTATTAATGTATAAAACATAATTTCTCAAGTGTTGTTAGATTTATAAGGAACTGAAATGTCAATAGAATTATTAATTCAAGTTTTTATTTCAGGAATTTCAAAAATGAAAGTTCATAAGTTTTGAAATAACATACCAGCAACTGTAAGGAAAATGAAGGATTTTCGTACATATTTAAAAGTTAAAATTATTAATGGAACATTAAACGCTAAGTATAAAACAGAAAAATAAGGACTAGTATCTGGTCAAATTAAATTTATTAATACTGGTAAAGCAGCAATACCTGTAGGAACAACTTCTGCTTTTCCAATAAAAATATGAACACCAACAGTAAACAAAAACGAAGCTACTAACATCATAAAGATACTTCAACGCTTTTGAACAAAAAAGTTTTTAAAGGTTATTGGAACACTGTTGAGTGAAAATATTTCATTATTTATATCTGTATTTATTTTAGTTTTTAATTTTCTTACTTTTTCAGTAAATGAAACTTTTTGTGTGTTGTTTGGTTTGTTCATTTTTTCTTTCTTAAAACTTCGTTTTTAAAAATTTTTCTTTTATATATGTATTAAAAAGTCGTTTTTTAATTATATAAGTTTTTGAAAAATTAAAAATAAAAAAACCACCAAACACAACACTTCTCGATATGGCTGCTCTATTTCTATCCTGACCAGGTTACAAGGTTATTGTTTTAGTGGCTATATAATTTTACACTAAAACTTAATTTTAACAAGTAATTAATAAAAAAATTAATAAAGTGTTATAATTTTTGCGCAAAAAATACATAAAAAGGAAAACAGAACTATGAAAACTACTTTGAAAACTGTAGCAACTGCTGTTCAATTCGCAAGTGCAGTAGCTACTCCGAATTCACATGATAATGCACAACATTTGCAACAACTTCAAAATGTTCAAAAAGTTTCATTTAAACAAGATTTTGAACAATTAAATCAAGAAAAAATGAAGCAAAATCTTCAAAAATATATTGAAGCAAGTAATATGAATTTTCTTAATACTGCTTGAAGATTTAAAGAAATTTTTACTGATATTTTAAATAATAAGTCTGCAAGAGAAATTATTAAAAATAGATATAGATCAATTGCTGATTTTTTAAGTACTTCTGGTGCTATTAATTCACAAGACTTTGGTTTAATTAGTTATATTATGTCTTCAGGTTATGTAGGTTCTGAATATAAAGATTCAGTACTTTCTGATTTAATTCACATGTACAAAGTACAAGGTAGTGAATATGAAAAAAAATACTTTGGAGAACTTGAAGAATTAAGAAAAAAAAGAGAATCTATTCATAACTGAAGTGAATACTATAAAAAACTTAAAGCTGCAGTTGAAAAATTACCACAAGGTTTTAATACTTTTAAAGAAATATTATTAATTTCAGAACAAACAAATGAACCATTATTTGGTTTAGCGCAATATCTTTTAAATCACTTGGATGAACATATCAGAAAGTTCGCTAACAACAAATTATCTGAAGCTTTAGTAAGATTAGTGGTTGCTTTATTTAGAAATGATTGAAATACTAAACCATTTTTAGATGCATTAGGTACAACTTACAAACACACTTTTATTACTGTTGCTAAAGCTATTGTTGGATTTAATAATTCTTCAAAAGCTCCTAGTTTAATTTATGACATTTTTAATAGTTTATACAACGACTCAGCAACTATTAATCCAAATTCAGTAATAAAAGTTATTGATAAAACTTTACTTCCTTTTGTAAACGCTTTAGTGTTTAGAACTGTCTTTGTAAAAGAAGGATTTTCAGACTCACCTTTCTTTGATTTACTTTACAACGAAAGAAGAAAAGCTACTTCATTTGTCTATGTAAATCGTTTAATTTTCAAATCAGATTTTAAATGGGACTGAACTCCAATTAAAGAAATTATTCCTACAAATGTTGTTCTACAATACAACAGCCCTTATCCTGTTTATAACTCTGTGGTAAAAAATAATATTTTATGAGATTATGTAAACTTTAGAGCTAATGACCAATTTAAGTTCTCTTATGTAGCAAGTGGTGATTCACCTGACAGAGTAAGATTAACAACAAGAAGAAACGGAAAATTTGCAAACTTCGGGTATACCACAACAGTGGAGTTCAGAGTTGCATATGAAACACCAGGGGCATTTGCTTCAATTGCTTCACAATATAGAAAAGTAGCTGGTAATTGAAACTCAGCAAGTGATTTATTGTATTACCAATATGCACAAGAACAAAGTGAATTAAAAGAAGTAATTATTGAAGACGAAAACAACTCAATACCTTTATGAATTTACAACCAAAACAACAAAAATGAAGACAAAGCGTTTAAAGATGTTAAGTTTCACTGAAATGGAATTGATGGAAGACTTCTAAAAGAACTAAGAGATTCTTTTAGAAGAACTACATACTGAAATCTTTCTTTATGACCAAAAGAAGGAAGATCATTTGGTACTGTAGACGTTAAAGGTTCAAGATTGGATTTTGAATTTAGAAAACTACCTTTAGCTCAAAGATTCTTTACTCTTACAGGAACTACCGATCAAACACAACCAAAAATCTTCTTCAAACCTTTATCAAACATGTCATTAAGATTACTTTCATCTGAAATTCTTCATTTCTTTAGTTTTGAATTAACTGTTTTATTCCCTAAACCTATTTATGATCAATCATCAGGTACTTGAAGAAGACAATTTACAAAAGTATTTACTTTAGATTATAATTCTCCTATTTTAGGAACAAATCAATCATTTGATGTAGCTGATCAATTTCAATTTATAGATAGAAAGTTTCATTAAAAAATTAATTTAATTTATTGAAAAACACTTGAATAAAACAAGTGTTTTTCTTTATTTTGCTTCATTTATGAAGGATTTTTAACTACCTTCTAGTTCAAAAATTACTTGTTGTAATTGTAAAGCTTTTTCATAATCTTCTTCTTTTGCAGCTTCTTTCATTTGTTTTCTTAAAGAATCAATTAATTTTTGTTTTTCTTTTAAATCTTTTTTGGTCTTACTATGAATTAAAGAAATAATAGCGTTTTTATCTTTTTCTTTTATGCTTTCAACAATAGGTTTTAAAATAGTTTTTGGTGTAATATTGTTTTCTTTATTGTATTTTTGTTGAATGTCTCTTTTGTTGTGATTATCATCAAGAGCAGCTTGCATACTTTTGGTTATTTTGTCAGCAAAGAAAATTACTTTACCATGATCATTTCTAGCAGCTCTACCTATTATTTGAATCAAGGAAGTTTTTGATCTAAAAAATGACTCTTTATCAGCATCTAAAACAATAATCAAAGAAACTTCTGGCAAATCAATCCCTTCTCTAAGAAGGTTAATTCCTATCACCGCATCATAAATCCCTTTTCTTAACTTAATTAGAATTGCTTCTCTTTCAAAAGTTGTAAATTCTGAATGAATATAATAAACTTTTTGTTTTTTACTTTGTAAATATTTACTTAATTCTTCTGAACTTCTTTTAGTGGTTGTTAAAATTAGTGTTCTTTCGTTTTTAACTTTTTGTTCTTGAAGTAGATCATAAATAAAATCAACTTGATTTATTGTTGGTTTTACTTCAATAACAGGATCTAGTAAACCTGTAGGTCTAATAATTTGCTGAATTACTTCGCCATCTGCTTTGTCAATTTCATAATCTGCTGGTGTTGCTGAAATATATATTTTTTGGTGTTGAAATTCTTCAAATTCTTCAAATTTTAAAGGTCTGTTATCCAAAGCAGAAGGAAGTCTGAAGCCATAATCTACTAAATTTGATTTTCTTGATCTATCACCTTCGTACATTGCATTAAGTTGAGGAATCATCATATGTGATTCATCAATAAAAATGATTGCATCTTTTGGTAAATAATCTAACAAAGTATATGGTTTTTCACCAGCTTGTCTTTGATCTATATGTCTAGAATAATTTTCTATTCCGTTACAAAAACCAAATTCTCTTAGTGAATCGATGTCATTTAAAACTCTTTCTTTGAGTCTTTGTTTTTCTACTAATTTTTCTTCTTTTTCAAAGTAATTTAGTTGAAAATCTAATTCGGTTTCAATAGTTTTTATAGCTTCTTCAATAGTATCTGAAGTTAGAGAATAAGCTGAAGCAGGAAAAATGGTATAACCTATATAAGTTTTTAAAACTTTTTTATCTACAGGATTAATTTTAGTTATTTTTTCAATGACATCGCCAAAAAAATCTATTTTTATTAAGTAACTATCAGTTCAAGCTGGTGTGATTATAAACACGTCTCCTTTGACCATAAATGAACCTGATACTGTGTCAACTTGATTTCTTTTGTATTGTCTTTTTACTAACTCAATTGCAAAATCTGAAGGTTTAATTTTTTGATTAATTTCTATATTTATAAAGCTTTGTTTATATTCTTTTGGATTATAAGCTCCATAAATTGAAGCTACTGAAGATACTACAATTGTATCTCTACGCATAGTAAGTGCATTTAAAGTAGACATACGCATTGCTTCTAAATCTAAATTAGTTTTACTGGTTTTATCAATATAAACATCTTGAGCTGGTAAATAAGCTTCTGGTCTATAAAAATCAAAATAAGAAACGAAATATTCTACTCTGTTGTGTGGAAAAAATTCTTTAAATTCTGTAAATAATTGAAGTGCTAATGTTTTGTTATGTGATAACACTAAAACAGGTCTATTTAATTGCGCAATTACATTTGCCATAGTAAAAGTTTTTCCTGAACCGGTAACTCCTAAAAGAACTTGATGCTGTTTGTGATTTTTGATGCCTTGCACTAATTTTTCAATTGCTTTAGGTTGATCACCTGTTGGTTTAAATTTCGATATTAATTCAAACATAATTACTTCTTTTCCTTTATTTATTAATCTTAATTGTAAAATAAAACTACAGAATTTTCTGTAGTTTTATTTTACAATATTTAGTAATTATCTATATTTTTCTGGATGTTTTTTCTTCATTTCTTTTAAAAAGTCGTCTTTTGAAAGGTGATTATATTTTTCAAATAGTTTTTTGCACTCTTCTAATTCTTCTAAAGCTCATTCTTCTTTTTCAAAACCGTCTACTGAAGTAATTCCTGGACGTTTCCAATTTTTATAATTAGAGAAAAAATATTCTACTTCTAATACTCAAGTTGAAGGTAAATCTTCTAATTTTTGAATGTGAGCTAATCTATAATCATCCTCATGAACTGCTATTAATTTTGTATCAATTTCTCCATCATCGATCATTTTCATAGCACCAACAATTCTTGCTTTAAGTTGTGAACCTGGAATGAAAGATTCTTTTGAATATACTAAAACATCTAGTTCATCACCATCTCAATCTAATGTGTTTTTAATAGCACCATAATTAGCTGGATATACAAAAGGTTCTCTTAAAATTCTGTCAACTACTAATTTGTTTTTTTCTCTATCAAATTCATATTTTATATTTGAATTTAAAGAAATTTCAATATCTACATTTATTATATTTTTTTTCATAATTTCCTTCTTTTTTCTTTATTTATCTTCTTGAAAATAGTTTTAAAAGTATGATTACTAATCTTAAATATGATACTAATAAGAACATTCCATATGCTAAACCTATACGTAAGAATTTTGCTTTTAAATCTTCATTATACTTATCAGTAGCTAATCAGTATAAACTCTCTTGTCTCATTAATCAGAAGTTGTAACCTATCATTGCAAAAGTGACAAGTGTTGCAATAACTAAATAAATCGCATTAATAATGCTATTAAAAATAAAATATGAAACTATAAATAAAATTAATTCTACAACCAATCCTACTCAAATAAAAATTACAAATCTTGAAAAATCTATTATTTGGAATCAACCTAGTGCACCAATAATAGCAAATATTCCTGCAGGAATTATAAATGATAATAAAATATAAGAAATGGTTTTATAATCTAGACTCTCTATTACAAAAGAAAAATTATCATCTATTGTTCTTATCAAAAATAAAGCAGAAATTAGAGCTGGTAGTCAAAAACTTTCTAAAATTATGAACAAAATATACATCGGCACTAAAACAGCTAATGAACTATTTTGTCTTCTACTTTGATTACTAATAAAAAGCATAATACCAATAGAAGCAAAAGTAAGAACTAAGTTAGTTACTAATAATCCTATTGCTGACCCGGAAACTCCAAGAAGTAGTTTGAAATATGCTTCTCTAATTGGATTAATAGCAAGTATTGCAAAACTCAAAATTGCAATGAGAAAAATTCCTAATGATAATCACATTAGAGAATAGCTTAATAATCTATTTGAAAGTCTTTTTTCATCTGCTTGCACAAATTGAATTTGAGACTTTTTAAAAGCGTTTTGGAAGAAATTCATAATTAAAAATTATAGCAAATTAAGAGTATTTTTGAACAATTTTATTCAACTTTATAAGTCAATGATTTAATGATGATTTGGTTTTTTTTATTCCAAATTTTTCTTCCAAAATTTCAACCATTTGTGTTAGTGATAAGTTTGGTTCTTTTGATTTTAAATCAAAAAAGATAATTTCTTCTTGTCTAAACAAGTGTAAAAGTCTTCCTTTTATTATAAATTGGTAATTTTTATTATGTTTTTCAGAAGCAATACCAGATCTTTTTGCATTACTAATATCTAAATTTGTAAGTCTATTTGCGTTAGATTCATAATCTCTTTGAATTTTTATGTTAAAAAGTTTTTTAAAACTTTGAATAGCTCCAATAAAACCTAGAAAATCAAGAATTTGTTCTGATTTTTTTATATACAAAATAAAATTGTTATTTCTTTGTAGTTGAAAGAAATTTAAAGTGTGATTTTCTAATTTTTTTTGTACTTTGCTTGAAATTTCTTGATTATAAAATTTTATCTCTAAATGATAGGAATGAGCATCTAATTTAGAAATAGTTCCTGTACCCACAAATACACCAGCTAAAAAGGATTTAGAAGATCAATCAGATTCGGAAATGTCAAAATCTTCTTTATTTATGATAATTCAATTTTTATTTTTTGTGTCTTTAAAGTAAGGGATGTGAAATTTACTTAATTTTTGTTTAATTAGTGTTGAAATATGTTCTTTATTTATTCTAATTTCAAAAAAATCCTGATTTGTATTTACTTTATTTTTAAAACTAGAATAAATAATCCCTCTTAAAAAAGAATTTCACTCTTTTAAATTATATTTTATAGATAAAATCTCTTGTTTTACTTCTTGTGTAAATGTCATATTTATTTAATTATTACTGAAAACCTGAAAAAAAATAATAAAAAAAAGCAACTTCCTATCTTCCTATCTCTAGTATTGTCGGCGTTAAAGGGCTTAACTTCTGAGTTCGGAATGGTATCAGGTGATCCCCTTTGCTATCGTTGCTCTTACAATATATTACACTATTTTTTAAAAAAGCAAAATATTTTTTTTATTTTTTTTTAAAAATTTTCGTTTTGCTCTGATTTATCTGCTATTTTATTAGGATTTACTAGCTCAAAAACTTTAATAACATCATCAATTTGACCAATAAATGTTACTAAATCATCTTTGTTAAGTACTAATTCTCCATAAGGCAAAATAGTGTTGGTTTCTCTCTTAATTATAACAACAGAAACCTGTAAATTTGAAAATTTTGAATTTTTTATTGTTTTGCCCGCATATTTTGGTGATGTTATAGTAGTTGAACCTATAACAAAACCTCCTGGAAGTTCTTGTAAAGTTTCAGAATACTTAAAAAAGTTGTTGTTGGTGGAAAATAAAGCTAAACGGATTCCTGCTTCTTCTTCTGGACTAACAATTCAATTAACCCCGATTTGTTTTAAAACCCTTGCATGTCTTTTGTTTACAGCTCTAGCTATTATATTTTTAACTTTTAATTCTAATAAAGCAGCAATAATTTCTGTGTTATCTGCTAATGCCACAATAACTGTATCTATATTTTCGAAACCAATAGCTTCTAGTGCTTTCATATCAGCTGCATCTGCTTCGATTATATTGTTTGCATAATCCTTAATTGAATTTAAATTTTTTACATCTTTATCTATTACAAGAACAGATTTATTTAATTTATGAAGCTGTGTGATAGTAGCTTTTCCTAAACGTCCAGCCCCTATGACACAAATATTTTGTTTTTTCATAGTTGCTAAAATTCTATAAAAAAGTATTAAAAAGTAAAGAAGAATTTAAAATTTAATCAAAATTTCTTTTATATTCATAAAATAATTTAAAATTATTATTCAAAACTATGAAATTTAGTGATATAAATATAAAAAATTTTTTAGATGTATTAAAAAACAAATTTAATAATTTCTTGAAATTTAATAAAGTTAAATGAATTTTTTTAACTTACATATTAATTATTCTTATTGGGGCAGGGTTATTAACTTCAAAAATTTCCTTACAAAAAGAACAAAACATAAGTTTTTTTGAAGCTTTTTTTACTTCTGTTTCTGCTTTTAGTGATACTGGTTTGGTAGTTAAAACTACATCAACTACTTTTAATCAATTTGGACAAGCGATTGTGGCTATTTTAATTTTGATTGGAGGAGCCGGCTTTTTTGCTTGAAAAATCTATATTTTTAACTATATTTTTAGATTCAAATTATCTTTATTCCAAAAATCATTAGTAAAAACTGAACGGGGAGCAAATAAGTTTGGCGAAATAAAAGGCGTTATTATTTCTAGCTTAACAATTTTTATAATTTTAATAATTTTTTCTTCATTTGTCCTATCTTTTTACTTCTATAATGTTCCAGGAGATTTTCAACCTTTACAAACAATAGACAATAATCAAGAACTAATAAATCCTTATAAAAACACTGGATTGTCAATTAGATATGCTATTTTTCATACAATTACTGCTCTTAATAATGCAGGTTTTGATATTGTTGGGAAATATTCATTTGCTCCTTATTATTCTAATTACTTTGTATTAATCTGATTAATTATTCTTTTTGTTATTGGGGGTATTGGTTATCCAGTAATTTATGATATTTACCTTTATATAAGAAGCAAAATTTTTAGAAATCAAAGGTATCCGATGAAGTTTTCTTTGTTTTCTAAAATATCTGTTTCTACTTATTTTATAGTTGCAATTATTGGTATTAGTCTTATTTTAATTTTTGAAACTCAAACCAACAATCCACATTCTTTTTGAAACAAATCTGGTTCTTCTTTAGGTTTTTGAGGGGATTCAAGTTCTTTTAATTATGGAACTAAAACTAATAAAGTTTTTGCTTTAATTTTCTACACATTTTCTACCAGATCTGCTGGTTTTTCAGTCTTTGATACTTATGATTTAAGTCAGCCAAGTTTAATTATTTCATCTCTTTTAATGTTTATTGGTTCTTCACCTTCATCAACAGGTGGGGGTATTCGAACAACAACTTTAGCTATAATCATATTATCTATTTGATCTAAAATATTAGGTAAAAAATCTATTCATAGCTTTAAAAGATCTATTAGTTTTGAAAACTCTGATAGAGCATCTGTAGTATTTTTTATTTCTTTATTTTTAGTTGTTATTGCTTTATTAGTGGGTAGTTCTTCTTTTGATAATTTAAGTACAAAAACGATTGAAAATCCTTTAATTTCAAGCTCAATTCCAGATTTAGAAAAATATAGAACCTTTAATTTATTCCATCTTTTCTTTGAAATAAATTCAGCTTTTGGTACAACGGGATTATCCACAGGCATACTTGATTACTTAAATATACATACTAAAACTTTCTTAATCTTTATTATGTTTATAGGACAACTTGGTATTAGCTCTTCTATTTTGATTTGATCTAGTGAAAAGAATAAATTTAATAAATTTGAATACTTAACAGAAGATGTTATGACAGGTTAAAGTCAAAGAAAAATAAAGAAAAAACAAGCAATTTTGCTTGTTTTTTCTTTATAAATTTATAAGTTAATTACTCTTTGTAATTTAATCCCAAAGCATTTAAAATTACTTGTAAGATGAAGTTAAATGGTTTGTTGTAGTGTGGTAAGAAATAGAAATCTGATAGAGCTATTTCTGGTAATGTCATTCTTTTTTGAATTGCTAATGATAAGAAGTAAATAGCTTCTGTGTGATTAAAACTTTGTCCATATGAACCGATTTGTGCACCTAATAATCTTAAAGTTTCTTTTTCATATGTTATCTTAATTCAAACTTTAGATTTGTGTTGCATAAATTCTGGACGATCTCAGTCTTCTAAATATTCTGATTCGAAATTTTCAATTGTTGGATGATTTTTGCATCCATTTACAGAAAATCCTGTTGATGAATAATTAAATCCGAAAACAGAAATTGCATTTGTTCCAACATAACCTGGAAATGGAAGAGTTTCTTCACCTTTAGCTAAGTGGAATGCAGCAACGATACCTGATTTAACTGCGTTTGTTGCTAAAGCAATGTAAGCGTGAGTATCTGTTGCGTTGTGTCACATTGAAGCTGAATCACCAATTACATAAACATCTTTATCTGTTAATGATCTTTGGAATTCGTCTACTAAAACAGCTCCATTTGGTAATTTTTCAACACCTTCTAAAATTTGTGTGTTTGGTCTAAATCCAATAGCTAAAATTACTAAATCAGCTTGATATGTGTTTTTATCTGTTTGTACACCTGAAACTGTTACACCATCTTCTGTTAAGAATTTTTCTACTTTTTCTCCAAAGTTTAATTCAATTCCATGGTTTCTAATTGCATATTCCATTTTTGAGGTAAATTCTTCATCGAAGTAGTTAGGAATAATTCTAGGTTGCATGTCAATTAAAGTAACTTTTTTTCCATATTTGTGGAAAGCTTCTAATAATTCAATTCCAATATAACCACCACCAATAATAATTACATTTTGTAATGATGGATCTAATGCTTTTGCTTTAATTTCTTTTGCATGTGTAAAGGTTTTTGAAATTAAAATGTTCTCTAAATTAACACCTTCAAATGGTGGAACAATTGGTCAAGTTCCTCCAGCAAAAACTAATTTGTCGTATGTGTCTTTAAAAACTTGTCCAGTTCTTAAATTTTTCACCATTACGTATTTTTCTTCACGATTTATTTCAATAACATCATGCTCTAGGTTTACTGAAATTCCAAGTGATCTTAATTCTTCAACATTAGAATAAAATAAACCATTTGGATCTTCAAATTCTTGTCCTACTCAAAGAGCAATTCCACATCCTAAAAATGAAATGTCTGTATTTCTATCGTAAGTTACTAATTCTGCTGTAGGATTTAATTTTCTAAAAGTTCTTAAAAATGAGGTACCTGCGTGATTTGTACCAACTGATATAATTTTCATGTATTTTCCTTTATTTTAAACAATTATAATTGTGATTTATACTCTAAATTATATGTTGTTTATTCCTTTTTTCTAAATATTTTTTTCTGTTTTTTGTTAAAAAAGGCAAAGGAATTTGAAGAATTTTGTCAATTTCGCCGTTTTTTGAAATTTCTTCTTTAAATTGAAGTGTTTTTTTATTGTTTTCTTTGAATTTTAACCTTCCTGTTTCTTCATCAAAAGTAAATCAATATTTATCAAAAGCTGTGTGTAAATTTGGTGTTAAATTCAAGTAATTTTCAAAATCTTCAATGGCTTTAAGATAATCTAAAAATTGCTTTTCATTGTTATGTTGCTTATCAATTTCGATTAGTTTGTTTTTAATGTCACTAACAGGTCAAATATGAGCTCTTTCTGTGTAACTAAAGTCAAAAATTTTGTTTGAAAATTTCTCAACATTTTGTGCAAAACGTTGTCTGCTTTTTTGAACTAATTTTTCTATATTTTCTGTAGAAATTAATTTTTTTAACTCTTCTATTTTTTGCTTACCCATTTCTTTTCTCTTGTGATTAAACAAGTTTGGATTTGAAAGATATTTAATAATTTCTAGAATTTTTGAAAATTTGGAATTTGGATTTTGAGCTTTTTCTTGTAAAAGTTCAAAGTAATTGTGTTGCATTTTTTTATTTGCAAAAATTTCTTCTTTTTGACTTGTTATTTCTTCATATTCTTCAAAAAAATTAGTAAAAAACAAAGAAAAATTACTTTTAAAAAATGGTACTTTTTCTTCTAATATTATAGGAGCATTATCGGGGGATAACAGTTCTCCTGATGGATTAGAACCTCTTGTCAAAGGAATAAAATTTTTAATTGTAGATTTATAACTATGTTTTAAATAATTATTTAATTTTTCTAATTGTGCTGAATCTAATTCAACAATGTCATGTTCACTTCTAAAAGTTCTGATTTTTTGACTTAAACCTAAAAACGAAAAGACTTCTTCTCTAGTTCTGAAATTTGTTGTTTTACTCTCAAATCAACTTTGAGTTGTTAACACATCAATTTCACACATTTGTAATTCATAGTAAAAATGTCTTATGACTAAAGACCTAGAGTCATAAATAAATTTTATTTTTCCTTTAAATTTGGCAGCTTTTTGTTCTTCTTTTTTAAAGTTATTAGTAATTATGGAAATTTCATCTCAAAAAACATTCTTGATCATAAAATTAAAATTCCTTTTTAATTTCACAGATTAAATTTTTAAATATGTGTTCAAGAACTTCTACAGATATTGAATTACCTGCCATAAAAATTATTTTGTTTTCAGATACTAAATTTGTCTTCATAATTTTATTTGCATCTTGCTTTGTAAAACCCATATATTTAAAAGCTTCTTGATAATTTATGTATCTGAAAATGTCTTTATTTTTAAAGTAAAATTTCAATCTTGAGTTAGCGCCTGAAGCTGTTAAAGTTGGACCAAATCCTTCATTTTTATAGACATAATTTTCTGAATTAAAATTAGATCAATCTTTTATAAATGCTTTTGTTATGTTATTAGAAGTAGTTTTAAATTCAGTTATTCCTTTTCTTTTAATTTTAGAAGTTAGTTCTAAAACTTGATTTGTAATTTCAGAATCAGTGTCTAAAATGTTTTTTAAAGTTTTATTATGTTTTATTTTTACAGGTCAGTTGTAAGCCTTTTTATTAAGTTTAGAAACCATAAATACTCTTTCTCTATTTTGAGCTGATCCAAAATCAGTAGAATTAATTACTTTTCAAGTTGATGTATAACCCAATTCTTTCAAGAATTTAATTCAGTCTTCAAACTCAGAAATAAACTTTTTATTAGTAAGAGATTTTACATTTTCCATTAATAAAGTTTTTGGTAATCTGTCTTTATTTTGCTTCAAAATTCTTTTTACTTGAAGCAATAAACCACTTCTTGTGTCTTCTTGAATACCTAATTGATTTCCTTGTTGAGATAAATCTTGGCAAGGAAATGAATAAGTAAAAATATCAATATCCTTTGGGATAACATTTACTTTGTTTATATCTGTATAATATAGTTTTTCTGAATTAGGATTTTTCAAAGTTTCTATAAAAGGAAGACAATATTGATAATATTTTGTTAGTTTTTCTTCATTTTGCTTTGTAAAATAATTTTTTGAAACTGGAATTTTACTATCTTTACTTAAAGTCAATTGTTGCAATTCACTAATCATTACTTCTTTTGAAACATATGAGTTTTTCTCTTCATGAGAATGTATAGTTTGATAACTTACGATCGCGTCAATATATCACTCTACTAGACCTAAAGATTTGATTTCTACTCCTAGTTCTTCTTCTATATTTTTCAAAGCTCTCAATTGAGAACCAACGCCTGCAAATACTTCAAAAACATTAATAATTTTCTTCATTTAGTGCCCTTTGCAAAAAGTTCCTGTACTGCAAAGTATATATATATATATATATAGCAAGCAAAAAGTGCTGTTTTTTGAAAAAATGCTTCTTTTTTATAGAAAAAATAAAATTAATTTATAATTTAATTTCACTAATAGAAAGGAATAAAATGGCAAAAATAGTTATAGGTATGTCAGGTGGTGTTGACTCTTCAGTAGCAGCTTATTTATTAAAACAACAAGGACATGAAGTTATTGGGGTTTTTATGCGTAACTGAGATTCAACTTTGAACAACGACATTAAAGGAAATGATTCTTATAATGATTTTATTTGTCCTCAAGAAAGAGATTGACAAGATGCTCAAGAAGTTTGCAAAAAGCTTGATATTCCTATCTATAGAGTTGATTTTATAAAGGAATATTGGGAAGAAGTTTTTGAAGACTTTATTGAAAAATATAAAGCAGGGAAAACTCCAAATCCTGATATTTTGTGTAATAAAAATATTAAATTTAAACACTTTTTAGATTATGCATTAAAAAATTTTCAGGCTGATTACATTGCAATGGGGCACTATGCTAAAACAGAAAATGGAAAACTTTTTAAAGCAAAAGACTTATCTAAAGATCAAAGTTATTTTCTTGCCCAGTTAAATAATTATCAACTTAGTAAAACAATTTTTCCTCTGGCTGATATTACAAAAGTGGAAGTTAGAAAAATAGCTACTGAACTTGACTTAATTACTCAAAATAAAAAGGATTCTACAGGTATTTGCTTCATTGGAGAAAGAAAATTTACAGACTTTTTACAAAACTATATCCCTGCTCAACCTGGCGATATTGTAGACATTACAAAAAATAAAATTATAGGAAAACATGTAGGAATTATGTACTTTACTTTAGGTCAAAGAAAAGGTCTAGGGTTAAATGGTATGGAGCAACCTTATTTTGTTGTTGGACATAATTTAGAGAGAAAAATTCTTTATGTAGCTCCTCAAGATCAAGAACAATGATTAATTTCCGATAAAGCCGAAGCTGTAAATTTCAATTTAATTGAACCTAATTTTGATCCAACTAAACTTTCAGTTAAATTTAGATACAGACAAGAAGATATTCCAGCAAAAATTCAAATTTTGGAAAATAACAAAATTATTGTTGAATATCCACAAGGATTTAAAGCTGTAACTCCTGGACAAGAAGTTGTAATTTATGAACAAGAAAAGTGTATTGGTGCAGCAACAATTGATAAAATTTATTTCAAAAACAAGCAAATTGATTATATTTAAATTTTTTTAGCACTTCAAGCTCTTTTGTGCTAAAATTTCTTTCTATGAGTAAAAGAGATTATTATGAAGTTTTAGGAATTAACAAAAGTGCGAACGAAGCAGAAATTAAAAAAGCTTATCGTACTTTAGCTATGAAATATCACCCTGACAGAAACAAAGAAAAAGACGCTGAAGCTAAGTTTAAAGAAGTAAACGAAGCTTATGAAGTTCTTTCTGACAAAGATAAAAGAGCAAAATACGACCAATTTGGACACTCTGCTTTCGACCCAAATAGTGGTTTTGGAGCTGGTGGATTTAGTCAAGGTTTTGGTGGATTTTCTGATTTTTTTAGTGATATGTTTTCTGATTTTGGTTCAGGATTTGGTTTTGGAAATTCTTCAAAAAGAAGTAATAGACCTATAAAAGGAAGTGATTATCAAGCTTCTATAAGTATTAGTTTTATTGAGTCTATTTTAGGAAAAACAATTAAGCAAGACTTAGAAAAATATGAAACTTGTTCAGCTTGTGATGGTTTAGGTGCTGAATCAAAAAATGATTTACAAGAATGTAGTAATTGTCACGGTTCAGGAGTTGTAGAAGAATACGTTTCACTTGGTGGTTTTGGTAAAATTAAAAGCACAAATGTTTGTTCAAGATGTTCTGGACAAGGAAAAATAATTACTAAAAAATGTTCAAAATGTAAGGGTCAAAAAATTATTAAAACAATAAAAAATGTTGATATTCATATTCCAGCCGGTATTCGAAATGGAGATAATATGACTCTGTCAGGCTTCGGAGGACCTGGACAAAATAAGGGACCTAGTGGTGATTTGTATCTAAAAATTAATGTAATGAATCACAAGCACTATACTAGAGCAGGAAATGATATTCATTTAACTTTACCTGTTTCTGTTGCTGATATTATTCAAGAAAACTCTGTAGAAGTTCCTACTCCTTATGGAATGGAAAATATTAGTCTTAAAAATAATTATAAATCTGGCGATGTAGTTACTATATATCGTAAAGGGGCAAAAGATCCAAGAAACAAAAACATAATTGGTGATTTTAAAGTACATTTAGAATTATATGTTCCAGAATTGTCAAGAAACGAAAAGAAAGAACTTAGTGAAATTTTTAAATCTGTAAAAGACAAAACTAAATCTAAATGATTAAAAGATTTTTAAAATAAAAAAACCGGAAATTTTCCGGTTTTTTCTTCATTTTTGAAGCTTTTTATTTGTGATGTAAGATAAATTCTACTAATGTTTTAACCATAACTCCAGTTGGGTTTTTGTCTACATTTGCTGTTCCTGCAATGTCTAAGTGAATTAAAGGTAATTCTTCTCTAAATTCAGCAACAAACATAGCAGCAGAAGAAGAACCAGCTTTTCCTGTGTAATCTGCGTTTACAATGTCTGCAACTGGTGATGAGTTATTTGCTTTAGCAAATTCTGGATGCATTGGCATTCTTCAAACCAATTCATCTGCGAACTCAGCTGCTTTTTTAAATTCTTTTCAGAAGGAATCATCTGTTGCAAAAGTTCCTGTAAAAGTTGAACCTAAAGCAATAGACATAGCACCTGTTAGTGTTGCTATTGTAAATAGTTTGTTAGCTTTTAATTCTCTAATAGCAAATGTTAAAGCATCACCTAAAATCAATCTTCCTTCTGCATCAGTGTTTGTAATTTCAACTGATTTTCCATTCATTGATTTTCAAACATTATCTGGTAAATTAGCATCTCCGTTTACTCTGTTATCTGTTAAAGGAAGAACAGCAACTACATTAACTTTTGGTGAAAATTTAGCAATTGTGTCGATAGCTGAAGCTGCAATAATAGCTCCTGACATATCGTATTTCATGCCTCTCATAAACATTCCGGTTTTAATGTTATAACCACCTGAATCGAAAGTAATTCCTTTACCTACAAAAGCAATTTTTTCTTCAGATTCTGGATTTCCGTTATATTCAATAACCACTAATCTTGGTTGATAAACTGAACCTTTGTTGACTGCTAATAATAAGTTCATTCCTAAATTTTGAATTTGTGTTTTTCCTAAAACTCTGATTTTTAAATTTGAATTTTTGCTTAATTTTTCTACAATTTTGTCTGCTAAAAATTCTGAATTACAAATGTTTGGAGGTGTATTTTGAAAAACACGTGCAAAGTTTACTGCATTTGCTACAGTTTCTGCTTTTGCTATAAAGTCTTCTAGTTCTTCTAGTCTTGAGCTAACTAATGTTAAATCTTTAATTTTAGCTCTAGTTTTTTCTTTATCACTTCTTTCTGAATAAACATCCGCGTTTAAATAAATATATCTATCTACTAGTTTTTCTACAAATTGTTTTTGTGTTTTAGGAGATAAAAATTCAAAAAATGCGTCTAAATCAACCTCTAATTCTCTTGGATATTTCGCTAAAATAGAAGCAATTTTTTTTATTTCTTCTAAAGATAATTCTTTAGGTTCTTCAAGAAAAATAGCAACTTCTCTTTCTGATAAAAATTCAGTGATTGCAAACTTTTCTTTTTGTAAAAACTCTTTTTCAGATGTATTAAAAGCAGGTCTTAATACTAATGAATTTTCTGAAAAAAATTTGTTATATTTAATCATTTTTTCCCTTCGTTTTGTTATATTTAGTAATATTAATTTGATAAAACAAATTATAAAACATTTTAAAATTTTACTTCTAAATAGTTTATGTTTTTGTTCTTTTTGCTTCATTTTTCTTCATAATCTGTGTAAATATTACCCTCGTTTTTAATATCATTATGAAGATCAGTTGTTGAATATAATATGGTTGCTCCAAACTCTTCTAAAGACAATGTTGAAAATTCAAAAAAACCATCGTTATCTGTTTTTAATTTTAAAATCCCTTTATCTGAAAGTAATTTTTTATAAATTACTAAAAAATCTTTGTATGTAAGTCTTCTTTTTAAATGTCTTTTTTTAGGTCAAGGATCAGAAAAAGTTAATCATATTAAATTTGTTTTTCCTTCAATTTTCTCTAATATGTCTTTTACATCTGAACAAATTATAAAAAAATTTTTTAATTCATAATGCTGAGCTTTTTTAATAGCTTTAACTGCTGCAGAATCAAACTTTTCTATTCCTAAAAATTTTTTATTAGGATTTTGATGCGCTAGTTCTACTAACATATCACCTTTACCCATTCCAATTTCTACGATTCAATTATTATCTATTTTTAATGGAAAATTTTCTATTAAAAAATTAGATTTTCTTAATTGTTCTAATGCATCTGGAATTTTTTTTAATCTCATGTTATCCTTTGCAAAAAAATAAAGCAAATTTACATCTGCTTTATTTTTAAATATATAAATTATTTTATTCCTCTGTTAACTGAATTGGAGGAAAGTGAATTTTACATTTAGAATTATGAATACGAGCAACTCTATGTGGATCTGTATCTTCTAACATAACAGTTTCTTCAATAAAATTGTTTGCAAATTCATCTGTTGGTTCTTCAATTATTTCTTCTGATTCTACTGTTTCTTGTGGTTCAATTTCTTCTACTAATTTTTCTCTGGTAGATCAGAATTTTATAGCAGTGTCTTCGTTATCTTTGAAAGTTCCAGTTAAAATTTGAATTAATAAAATAATTCACCAAATAAGTAGTAGAGCTAAAAATGCTACACCAACTCAGATTACTGCTCAAAATTCATCTTGAGTTCTAGCTAATACACCTGCTTTTTCAACAATAACAGCAGTTATTATCATGAATATTGAAACTCAAAAAAGTCCTGCTCTTATAATACCTATAATAGCTTTTTTTAAATAAAAATGACTTGCTGCTCAGATAAAACCGAAACCGAGTTCATATAAAAATGCTTTTTTCTGAGTTTTCCCGTCATGTCTAATCTTGTCTAACATATTTAATTGATTTCCTTAATATTTATTGATAAAAATTATAACATTTTTTCTTTATTTTTCTTTATTTTTGTAGAAAAAATCTGAAAAAATAAACAAGTGTGATTTAAAAGTTAAGTTTTTAAAAAATTTTATATTTTTTTTAGTTAAATTAAATTTTTTTACATTATTTGTTGAACCTGCAAAGATTAATTTGGCTAAATCATTTAAATTTAAATTATTTTGTTCACTGTCATTAGTAGTATTTACTATAAAAATATAAGGTGATAAAGTCACAATAGTATTTTTTATTTTATTTTTTAAATTGTTATATGTATGAATTACTTCTATACTAAATACAAATTTATCTTCATTTTGAAGTAGAATCGAATACTTTTTAAAATATTCTTTAGTTTGTGAAAGAGGTTTGTCAAAATTATCTTCGACTTTTTTGTAAACTAAATCAGAAAAAACATTGGAGGTTGGACTGTAAAAACCGGAAGATTCTGAGTTGTCCTTTTGTAACTCATCTAACTGACTATCTACAGAATCTATTGGATTTATAGTTCTCATAAAATAAGCTTTATTTAAATAAAATAAAAATCATAATCAGTTTTTAGAAAACAAATTTTTTATTTTTTCTTGAGACACTAAATAGGCATACGGGTTACCATCAGGATTTGTGTTTAAGTGGTTATAATAAAATAAATAACTTTTAATTAATTTTGAGTAAATTTTTGAATCTAAAAATTTTTGTGAATTAATATAACTTTCTTTTTCTGCAAGATTATTAAAAACTATATTAAGTAAATTTAAAATTGCATCGTTATTTAAAAATTTACTTCATTTTTCTTCATTATTGTTGTTTTTTTCTTCTTGGTTTTTGCTTATTTGTAACGTCTCTGAATCTATGTTTCTGAAGCTAAATTTTTCAAAGTGTCATTTATTATTTAAATTGTTTATTTTTTGATTTAAAGAAAAATAATAATTATTTTTTAAAATATTGTATTTAGATTCTTCTTGAGTAATTTTATTTTCTAAATATTTCTTATTAATTTGTTGTGTAACTTTATCAATTGTTTGATTATAAGATGACTGAATATTTTTTATCTGTTCTTCGACGTTTTGGTCAGTGTTGGAATCTTTTTTTTCTGATTGTTTATTGGTATCTAACACAGTTTTAATTTCTTGTTCTTCACTTTTTCGAAGATCAGACAATATATTACTAATTTCTTCAGATTGCGTTTCTGTAGAATAACTTAAAATTTCGTTATGAATATCATCAATAAAACTAATAATAAAATTAGGATTATCTTTATAAATAAAAAGGTCAAAATCAAATCTTGCAAAAATTTGTTGATTTCTTTCAAAAGTTCATAATCTCAAAATTTTATTTTTATCGAAAATTAAATAATAAATATTTTGTTCAGTTCAATAATTATTTTCTGTAACGATTTCTTTTTTTATAAATGAAAAGTTTTCGTTTTTTATTTTTAAAAATTTATCTTCTTGATTTCCAAAATCTTCTTTTTCTCCTGAATAAGGAGAATAAGAAAAAGAATATGGATTAAATGCAAATTCAAAGTTTTTTATATTTCTTAAAATAAATAATCAGTTATTACTAAAATTATTATAAATAGTTTGTTTTGCTAAAAAATCTAAGTTAGGACTTATTTTTGTATTAATTTTAAACAAACTTGGATTATATAAAGAAAAAGAATATTTTAATTCTTCTAATTGCTTGTTTTTATCTAAAGTATTTTGTTGAAAAATATAGGTTTGTTTTTGATCTTGTTTGTCAATATATATGTTATTTAAAAGTTGTTCTATTGAATTACTGTCTTTTTTTTGAACAGTAGGTGAAGAAGTGTAAAAAGTAGAAACCTCTGAACAAGACGAGAGCAAAAGGCTAGAAAATAAAGGCAAAAATAAGACTGAAAAATATTTTTTATTTACTTTCATTTGTGACATTTTCCTGATTATTTTGTTTAATATATTGTGAAGTAAAATAAGTCTCTAACTTTTGATCTTTTTTACCTGAATAAATAATTTTTCCTTCTTTTATATAGGTAACTGAGTCAACAAGCATATCGATATCTTCTAAATTATTACTACTAATTAAAATAGTTTTACCTTGATTTTTTAGTTGTTTTAATATATTAATTATATCTAATTTACTATTGAAATCTAGATTAGCTAAAGGGTCATCAAGAATTATAAAATTAGGGTTGTGAATTAGCGCTTGAATGAAGGAAATTTTTCTTTTTTGACCTAAAGAAAAATTGTAAGGTTTTTGATTTTTTAGATGTTCAATTTTAAAGATAGATAAAAATTTTTCTACTCTTTTATCAATTAAAGTTGGTGTTAGTTTTGAAATCTTGCCTAACAAAGTTAAATATTTATAAGTTGTTATATGTTTTGGAAAATCTATAACTGATGGAACATAACCTAAAATTGATTTTGAATTTGTAGCTTTTGAGTTTGAATTATTTATTTGAATTTCACCTGTGTAATTTACATAAGAATTAACAATAGACTTGATAATTGCTGTTTTTCCTGCTCCATTTTCACCGATTAGAGCATGAACTTCCTTGAGATTAACAGAAAAACTTATTTTATTAACTATAGGATTTTTTAGTCTTAAATTTACTTTTAAATTTTTGACTTTTAACATTAAATTGGAATTCATTATTCATAATCCTTTTTGTTATGTAAAGAATATAAAGAAAACAAAAGCAATAAAGAAATTAGCATTCACTCAAGAATAAAGGTGTTTTTCTTAACAACTTGTGTTTTAATTTTTACTTGATAAATTTCATCAACAGGTTGAAATAAATAATTTTCTGATTCATTTAGATGATATCTAAAAATAGATTTGTTATTAATATTTTTTTCTTCTGAAACAAAAGAAGAATAACCTCCTATAAAATAGTCTTCATTATCTATAGTAATTAAAAATTTATCTTGTTTATAACTTCCGTCTTTGTTTTTTAATAAATTATCAAAAATTATTGATTTATTTTGATTAAAAAATAAGTAATAAATAAGCCCTGTTGCTATATAAATATTTTTTTCTATGTTGCTTTTAATTTTTGAATTATCTAAAACTGAGTTTAATACTACTGTGTTGTTGTCGGTCAAATTTTTGTATAAGTTTTCTTCATTTTGCTTTATAAAAGAAGAAATGTTGCTTAAAATTTCTTCTTTATTTAAATTATTAGATAACTTGCTAAAAAACATATTAGCTTCATTTATGAAGGTTTTTGATTCTAATAGTTCTTTTAAATATTCTCATTTTAATTTACCAACTAAATTATTTGGAACACCAAATATTTGATCATCTTCTTTAAAATGATGATTAAAATTTGAAGCATTTGTATTTGCATAAATTATGTTAGTGTTAATTTGATTTTTTAAAAAAGTTTTGTTTTTTAAAGCACCTGGAACCAAAAACTGTTTTTTATTGGTTGGATTTAAGGTTAAATTATAAGTTGGTAAGCCAACAAAATTATTCACTTCATAGCTGTTTTCTGAAGATTCCAGACCATTATAATATATGTAATTTCCTAAAGCTTGATCTTTTTTATTTACTCTTGGTTTTAGTAAGCCTTGATTTTTGTGATTAAATACATTTATAAATTGATAAGGTAAAGAAAGATAAGTAACTGCTTGTCACAATTGTGAAGAAGAGGAAGACTTATTTCAATAATCGGAAAGGAGATTTGCTTGTTTTTCATTGATTTTTGTGTTTGAAAGTTTTTTAGGAATCAAATAAAAAGTATCTTCATTATTATTTAAATAAAACTTTTCTAAATCTAAAACTGTTTGTGAGTCAGTTTGAGAATCAGGTAAATTTAAATAATGTGCATAATTCAAATTACTTGGTTTTGCAAACACAGAAGTTCCTGTACCTAAAAAAAGTAAAGGTGTAAAAATAGCAATCGGTGTAAGCACAGAAAGTTTAAAACTTAGTCTTGAGGCTAGAAGTCCTGCAATTGATCCAAAAACTAAAAAAGTGAAAAAGGGTGAAAAAAAATCTCAAGCTAATCACGCTTTAATTTGATTAATATATGTTATGTTAAAAAGATAAAAGAGTCAATTACAACCCATGAAAATAAAAGATCATATTGTTGCTAAAATTACACACAACAAAATTTTAGTTGCATTAATATATTTTCTAGAATATGACTTAGTAAACAAAATAACATCTAATCCATCTTTATGTAAATCATAAAATAAATTTAAAAACTTACAAGAAGCAAAAACTACTGTAAAAAGAAGGTTAATTAGAAAAAACATAAAGCTAAAAATTAAAAAATTATCTTCGTGAGCAAAAGAAAAAGATATTAATGAGTAAATAAAACTTCACACAACCATTATTAACGGCAGAATATATGTATTTTTCCTTGAAAAAACATATTGACTAATTGTGTTGAAGTA
Source organism: Mycoplasma sp. 1654_15 (assembly GCF_012516495.1). Lineage (NCBI taxonomy): Bacteria > Bacillati > Mycoplasmatota > Mollicutes > Mycoplasmatales > Mycoplasmataceae > Mycoplasma > Mycoplasma sp. 1654_15. Next base: position 33,684 of record NZ_CP051214.1, on the reverse strand, counting down.
TAAATTTTTTTTAAATATTGATAAATTGAACAGTTTTTTCATAAGGAAAATGCTTTATTTTTCTTTCTAATCTTATTAATTTTATTATTTATTATAACAAATAAGAATTTAAATATAATATAGTTTTGATTATAATTAATTACTAATAAAGAAATGAATAGTATGAAAATAGCAATTGTTGGAGCTGATAAAGTTTGTATTGGCTTAATTAATAATTTAATTTTGTCTCATGATAATTATGAGATTTTAATAATTGACAAATTTGAAGGACCAAGAGATGGAAATATTCTTGATTTTGAAGATATTTTAGGTTTTGCTAATTCTAAATTTAAAATAAAAGCAGGAAATTTTTCTGACTTGGAAAATATTGATTTACTAATAATAGGCGCAAAAAGCCGAGTTATGCCAGGGCAGTTAGAACATGAACTTTATGAAGAAAACGCAAGAGTTATTGTTGAAATTGCTTATTTTGTTAAACAATCTGGTTTCAAGGGTTTGACTATTTTATTAACTCAACCAACATCTGTGCTTGCAAAATTATACGCAGAACACACTGGTTTAGAATTAGAAAAAATTGTTGGCTTTGGAACAATGATTGAGAATTTAAGACTACACAAATTACTTAGAGAACAAATTCAAAATTATGAGTTTGATGCGGTAGTTTTAGGCGATAAAAATAATTATTTTACTAATTTTGATGAAATAAAAGAAAAATACAGAATTACTGATAGCACATTATTAACCTCTATTTTTGAGATAATTAATAAAAAAGATATGGAAATTTTTGTAAAAAAGGGTAACCCCCATTTTGCTGCTTCATTTGTTTTATTTAAGTTTATAAATAGTATTTATCATAAAAAAGAATATTCATTTATTGTTAATGTTTTTGCAAAAAAATACTATGATTTTGAAGAAAATTTTATTTCATTACCTGCTGTTGTGAACATTCATGGGGTAAAAAGAATTAAAACTATAACATTATCTCAACAAGAACAAAATAAATTATTAGAATACGGGCATAGACTTAATAATTTATATGAAAATATAAAGAAAATTTGTTAAGAAAATGTTAAAAAAACTCTTCTTTTTGAAGAGTTTTTTAAATTACTTGGATTTGTCAAAATCAAAATCTATTATTGAAAAGTCTATTGGATCTCCACCTAATGACTCTTCATAAATTGGTTTATCTAATCTTGCTATTTTCAAGGTATTTCCTGCACCAAAATGAAGTGTTATAAAAGAGTATTGTTTAAGATTAAAATCAGTTTTTTTACCATTTAAGTAGTCAGGGAAAATTTTCAATCATGGAGAAAAAGTTATTTTAGAATCTATAACTTTAGTTTTGCTAGGATCATAAATATGTCTCACAGTTAGATCAAAAATAAAATTGTCTTCATTTGTAAATAAAATTTTATATTCTTTAAAATAAGTAACACTGTTAATAATGGTAGATGTTTCATCAAAATTATTATTTACTTCTTCATAAATCATATTAGTAAAGAAATTATTTTTAGGTTTATAAAATTGAGAACTAGAGGTATTGGAAGCTCTAATATCTTCTGTAAATTCTTCACCTGTTTTTTGAAATAAGTCTAAAGATTTTAATGATTTTATAAAATAAATATTATTTATGTAATATAAAAATCAAAGTCAGTCATTTCTTATTAGTTCAAAAATATTATCTCTAGATTTAGTATAAAAAACCGGAGTACTATCTTTGTCAAAAGCAGCAGTTTCTGTTCTTATGTAAGAATAATAAAAATAATCTTCTCTTAGTTTTTTAGTTTGTTTTTCTGAATCAATTTCTTTTTGAAGTCCAATATATTTGTTTCTGTCTTCTTCATTAGGATAGGCAAGTTTTAAAAGGTTTTGAACAACAGAATTTTCTAAAAATTGTCTTCAATTTTCTTCTTTTTGTTGTTTGAAAGTTTGATTTTTATATTCTTGTTTAAACTGTTTTAAGTCTGTTGTTGAGACACTGGAAGAAGAACAAGAAATTAAAAGAGATATAGGAAAAATTGAAGAAAATATCATAAAAATTTTTTTATTTTTCATTTTTATCTCCTTTTAATTCTAAAAGCATTTGGGCAACAAAACCATATCTATATTTATTAATAAAATCGTTTTCAAAAGCGTCATAAAATTCTTGGATTTGATGATAAAGAGCTTGGTGGAAAATTTGAGTCAATATCTTAACAGATAATTTTGTTCTGGCTTTAGGGAAGTAATAAATTAATGGGTTAAATTGAACAGCACTACTGTCTTTGTTTAAAATGACTTTAATATTAATAAGCGCATTGTTTTTAACTATATAAAAATCTTTATAGGTAGTAGACTGAATTGAAGCATCTCCAACTTGAATGCTTTCTAAATTGTTATTTACAAAATAATAATCGTCTGCCCCATCCATTGAATTAATTTCATCTAAAAATTTTTGGGAATGGTGTACTTTTTGTTGAGTTAGTTTATTAACTTGTTCAGGAAAGGCGTATCAGTTAGAAAATTTAATTTGGAATTTATCTAAGTTTCTAAGAATGAACAATCAGTTATCAGAATAAAATGTTTCAAGTTTTTTGAAAAGTTCTTTATGTTGACTACTAAAGTGTTCTGGATTTTTTGGAATTTCTTTTTGAAGCTCTTTTAATTCTTTTCAAATTCTGTCTTCATTTTCCTTTCCTTCTTGTGTATTTAAGAAGGATTCTCAAGCTACATTATCATTATTATATGCAGCTTTTTTGATAACTTCATAAATGCTTTTTGTTGTTTTTTCTTCTAAAGTTTCATTTGGATTTAAAACATCTTTATCGTGATTTATAAACTTATCAAATTCACTAGTTTGTTGAATTTTTGTTTCAGTTGTAGTATTTGAATCTTGCACAAAGTTTCTTTTTAATTGAATTACTGAAGTAACAACATCTCTAAAGGCAAATCGTTTATATCCTCATTTTTGAGCTAAAGAATCTAAACTAGACAGCAAAGTTAAATAATAAGAATCTTTAAAAACTTCGTATTTAGCTTTTTCTCTTTGGGTTGCCTGATTGTTAAATTCGATGGTTAAATTTTCTTTAATTTTGTCTAATCTTTCATCCAATGTTAATTTAGAATTAGGACTAAAAATATCATCGTCATCGTCATCGTCGTCATCTAAATCATCACCATCATTATGATTATGGTTGTGACCTTTGTCTTTATTGTCAGTAATATTTTTATCGTTTGCTTTATCTGGATTGGACTGTATATTAGATTTGTGCTTTAGTTTTCATTGCTTTACAAACTCATCTCTTCTTTTTTCAAAGTCCTTTTGAGATTCTCCTGTCTTTATTGTTGGAAAGTCTGGATCTTCGAACATTGCATCATCTTCTTCATCATCTTCATCACCAGAGTTTTCGTTAGTTCCTTTTTCACCTTCTGGATTATCTTTATTTGTTGAAGTTGCATTTGGATGTTCTGCTTTTCATTTTTTTATAAAAGCATTTTTTCTTTTCTCCCACTCTTCATCACTCTCGCCTTTTTTCTTCATGTATGGAAAGTCTGGATCGTCATACACTGGATCATCTACATCTAAATTTTTATAGTCATCGTTAGAATCTGAGTCGGTATCGTGGTTTTTATTTGTAGAAGAATCCGAACTTCCTTTGTTTGAATTATTTCCGCCTGAATTTCCGCCTGTATCAGAATCTCCTCCATCTCCTCCATCATCGTCTCCATCTGAATCATCATGTCCATCGTGAAACAACACTGGTTTAAGAGCTGAATTTGCTGACTGTGAAAGTAAAAGGTTTTGTTCATTTTGTATTTTTTTATTCAAAATATTTTGTTCAAAAGCCTTTGATTGTTCATTTAATTCTGTTAAAAACAAACCAAGAGAAGAAATAGGTTTATCAAACACTAAAACTTCAAAATCAAGTCTAGCAAATATTGCATTATCCTTCTCAAATGTTCATAATTTTATAATTTTATTATTATCATAAACCAAATAATAAACATACTCATTTGTATAGTAATTGGACGTAGAAAATTGTTTAAATTTATAAAAATCGAAGTTTTTATTTTCGAAAGTGATAAATTTATTACTTGTTTTATCAAAGTCTTTATCTTCATCTTTGAAGCTTATGTACTTTCCTTTATATGGATTGTAAGCAAAGTAAAATTTATCTATATTTTGAAGGATAAATAGTCAATTTTTAGTAAAGTTTCTTCAAATATTATTTTTTGAAAAAACAATTGTTAATTTACTATCATAAAATCTATCATTTACAAAAACTGCTGGGTTTACAAAGGAAAAAGAATATTTTAATTCTTCTAAAGTTTTATTAGTGTCTAAATTAATTTGTTCAAGTATAAAACTATCTTTTTGAAGATTTTTTTGTGTTTGTTTGTCTTTATAAGTTTGGCTTGTTTTTGTTTCATTTGCTGCTGGTTCTTGTTGGTAAACAGAGTCTAACAAAGAAGCTAAACTTGTATTTAAAAAGTTAGTAGCTAAGTTGTTTTGTGTTCTTTTTTCTTCATTTTTGAAGGATCTAACTTCTGATTGAGCACAAGAAATTAATAAAGGTGAAACTGCAAAAAAACTGAAAATTATAGGTAGTTGTTTTTTAATTTTTTTCATCTATTTGCTCATCTATAACTTGTGTGTAATAAAGATCATTTAAATTTTGTTTTTTTGCTCCGGTATAGTAAATTTTACCTTTATTTATCAAGGTAACTGAATCAACTATTTGATCAATTTCAGATAGGTTATGACTACTTAAAAAAATGGTTTTTCCTTGTGTTCTAAGATCTTGAATAATCTTAATAAAATCGAATCTACTTGTTGGATCTAAATTAGCTAGTGGTTCGTCTAATATGATTAACTCAGGATTGTGAATAAGTGCTTGAATTAAAGCAATTTTTCTTTTTTGACCTGAAGAAAAATCATAAGGTTTTGAACTTGCTAAATCTTGAATATTTAAAGCTTCTAAAAATTTATCAATGTCTTGATTTGCTTGTTTTTTATTAAGATTTGAAAGTTGCGCTAATAAAAGTAAATATTCTTTTGTTTTTAATTCTTTTGGAAATAAAGACTTTTCTGGAACATAGCCTAAAAATTTTTTTGCTTCTGGAGTTGTGTTTTTAAAGCCATTAATAAGAATGTCTCCTTGATAATTTCTATAAGCGTCAACAATTGCTTTGATAATTGTGGTTTTTCCTGCTCCATTTTCACCAATAAAAGCGTGAATTTCTCCTTCTAAAACTTCGAAGTTAATGTCTTGAACACCTCGATTAGAATTTTTATAAATTTTGTTTAAGTTTGATACTTTTAAAATTGTTTTTTTCATTATTTATAATCTTTTCTACTGTATAGAACATAAATTCCTGTTAAAAGTGAGCTAGAAATTATTAATCAAATTAATAAAAATAAAGGTTTTTGAAGTACTTTGGAAGTAGGATGAACTTCAATAATGTCAACCACAGGTTGAAATAAAAAGTTTTGGCTTGGAGTTAGATCATAACGGTAAATTACTTTGTCTTCTGTTTGAGCATTTGGTTGATTGTCGACAGGTCTTTTTACTATTTTAGATTGAGAAGCATAAGATGCATAACCACCAATGTTGTAAACTTGTTCATTTATTTTTATTTTAAATGTTTCTGGATCGTAGTTATCTAATTCATTTTTTAATAAAGTGTCAAGAATTTTTGAATCAGGGTTATTAAAAAATAAGTAGTAAATCAAGGAAGTAGCAATATAAACCTTCTTTTCAGTTAAAGATTGAATTTGACGAATATCAATTTTGTTTTTTAAAACTGCTGTATTTTCATCTTCAATTTGTGAGTAGTTTAGATTAGAACTTTCCTTTAAAAATGAAGCAATTTTATCTAAAATTTGTTCTTTGGTAGATTTATCATCAATTTGATTATAAAAGGCTTGGGCTGTTTGTAAAAAGGCCTTAGATTCTAAGATTTCTTTTATATATTTTCATTTTAATCTACCGACTAAAGAAGTGTTGGTTGGTGAAGATTCTTCATCTTCTGGAAAAACTGCGTCAGAATTACTTGCATTTTCATTTGCATAAATAATTTCTCTGTTGTCAAGCTTGTTTTCGAATTGAGTGTTGTTTTTTAAAGCACCTGGGATTAAAAACACTTTTTGAATTCTGTTATCAGCAAGAACGTCATATTGCTTAAGTGATTTTGTAGAATTTTGAATAGCATAGTTGTTTTCTGCTGTTTGTAAGTTTGAATAATAAATGTAGTTACTTAAAGCGTTTTGTTCTATGTTAGTTAGGGTTTTTATAGGATCTTGATCTTTGATGTTAAAAATATTAATAAACTGATAAGGAACTAAAATGTATGATAAACCTTGTCATAAAGTTGCAGAGTTAGATGCTTTATTTTTAGCTTCATTTAAAAAGCTAATTTGTTGTTGATCAAAGTACAAATTATCCACTTGTTTTGGGATTAAATAGTAATTATCTTTGTTGTTATTTAAATAAAATTTTTCTGCTCTTAAAATAGTGTTAGAGTCTGTATTGTTGTAATTTAAGTTGAAATATTCTGCCATTTTTTCATTTGCTGGGGTAGAGAAAAATGCAGGTACACTTCCTAAAAAAAGTAAAGGTGTAAAGATTAATATTGGTAAACTTAATGATACTTTTGAACTAAATCTTAAAACTAATAATCCTGAAATAGAACCAAAAATTAAGAAAGTAAAAAATGGAGAGAGAAAAGCTCAAATGTAAAACATATTGATTTGATCTATATATTTCAAGTTAATTAGGAAAAAAATTAGGAAATTAAGAAGAAAAAGTAAAGATCATAAAAAAGCTAAAAATACTAAAAATAAAATTTTAGTTAAAATGATGTACTGTCTAGTGTATGGTTTTGTGAAGGTAATAATATCTAAGCCTTGTGAGCTTAAATCTTTAAAAATGTTTAAAAATTTGTATGAGCTATAAACTACTGTAAATAGTAAGTTTATAAATAAAGTAATATAAGTAAAAATTAAAAATGACTTAGCGGTTGCTAATGTCAGAGTAATAATTGCTAATATTAAAGTTAAAATAAAAGATACAATTGGCAATGCAAAAGTACTTTTTTTCTTGAAAATTATTTTAAATAAAACTTTAAAATAATTATTATTTTTAAATGGTGAATAATATGTAATTTTATTCATCAATCTTTCTACTAAAAATATAAAATTTTTAAAAATGTGTTTTTTTGTTTAATAAATAATAAAAATTAATGCTTTAATTATATACAAAAATTTAAAAATATTATTTTATTAAAAAAATATAATAAAAAAGAAGGAAAAATTCCTTCTTTTTTCTACTCTGAATCAACTTTTATGTTGGAAATTTGTAATACTAAATCGTCTAAATTTATATTAGGATTTTTTTCTAATTCTTTTTTTCTATCGATTAAAAATTCTATTTTTTTAGAGTTTTTATTATAAATATTATCGAACACAAAAAAACTTGTAATACTTCCTAAAAAAGCAATGATCGCATTTAAAAAAGCTATTGCCACAAATAAACGAACTGCAGAGAGGTTAGGATTTTTAGCTATAGAATAAGCTGATAAAATCCCATTAAATGCTGCCATTAAAATCAAAATTATGCTGGCAATTATAAAAATAGATTTGGAAATTCTGGCTTTTCGAGCAAGGAAAGAAATTTGTTCTCTGATTTTTTGAATTTGCACTTCTCTAGTCATTTTTGACCTCTCTGTTCTTTAACCTGGTTGTATTACCAAAGTAATCATTGACTTTTTCAAACAAAGTAAGTTCAGGGTTGGGATTGTCTTTATATTTTCCTGATTTTGAATGAAATAAAATTAGTTCTAATTCTAGGAAATTATTTAGCTCTTTGTTTCTAATTCATTTGTTTTTAACTAAAAATAAAGCAATTAAACCGTTTACTATACTTAAAATTATGTTGATTCATAAAGTAAATATTGGTCATTGATCTACAATTACTGGTTTTCCTGAACTAGTATCTGTGATTTGGAAAATTGATGCAAAAGGTTTAAATTCATCAAGTCTAGAAGAAGCTAATTTAAAAACTCCCATGAGCGCTGCGAAAAAAGCGAAAAAGATCGAAAATAAAGAGCAGGTTCAAAAAATTGCTTGATAAATTTTAGCTTTTTTTGATGTCTTAGAATATAAATAGTTTGTAAATTCTAATCCACTACTAGTTAATTTAACAGGTTTTAGCATTATTTTTTAACTCCTAAAATTGCTTTTTTTAATAATTTTAGTTTGGAAACATCTTTTTTCGCTAAATAAAAATCGTTGATTTCTTTAAAATCTGACTCGAAAGTTTCATAAGAGTAATTAGGATCAGATTCGATTTTCAAGTAAATATAATTGAGTTCACGTTGAGCTTTTTTGTAATCGTGATACTTCATTATTTCTTTGTAAACACCCAAAAAAATGTTTAAAACAAAAGTTAAAACAATGGTAGTTGCTAAAACTATTGTTAAACCTAATTCATCGAAAAATGATTTTCTTGTGGCTACTGGAATTTTATTATATCTAATTAATTCTAGATAAATAACAACCGCAGCTAGCACTACTATAGTTAAACTAGCAAACAAGGAAATGTATTTTATTAATCTTGAAAATTGAAAGGCAAGAATTTTATTTCTGGTTAATCTTGCTTGTTTTTGATCTATGTACTCTAATAATTGTTCTTTTATAGGGTTCATAGTTTTATAATTTTACCATATTTAGTCTTTAAAAAATTGAAAGATGAAGTTTTAATTTAGTTCTTTTTTGTTAATTCTACTAAACAGTGCAAAGTTAATTTTGTAAGAATTAATCATTTTCTAATCGGCTACCTTGTTTAAAATTAAAAAAGTCGTCAATTCTTTCTCAATTATCTTTTAAAGTGATTTTAAAATTATTAAATTTTACTTTTTTGTCTTCAAATTCAAAGCATTTTAGGAAAATTGTGATTATTCAAATCAATCAAAATGCTAAGAAAAAAATTATAGATAAACTAAATAATTGATAAGGTCGTTGTGAAATAATACCTAAAACAGATAAGCCTTTGTGTCCAAAATAAAATCAATTTGCATTGTAAGCTATTTGTAGTTTTACATTTAAACTATGATGACTAGCAGCATAAAAAATTCAGTTTAATGTAAATAAAAATGTAGCACAAACAAATATTATAAAGCAGGATTGTAATACAACTTTGTTAGTGATTCTAAATTTGTTAGGTTGTACCATTTGTAATAAAAATGGAAAAATTAAAACTATTAAGTGTGTAATTAAATATTCTCAAAATAAATATGAATCATATCCTCAGTCTAATCCTTGGCGATTTCAGACAACGTTAGAATCATAATTATAAAGTTTATCATCTAAAATAGTACTTTCATTTCTTGAAATTTCAGTAAAAACTAAAGCTAAAGTAGCGCCAACAAATGATGGTATAGTAAAAAATCTAATGTATTGTGTTTTATTAAAAAATAAAACTATTATGATAACTATTGTCATTAAACGACACAAATGAAGTGGCAAATATTCTCACTTATAAATATAATCATAACTTTCTAAAACAGCAATTCTACTTACAAATGAATATAAAAAAATTATTACTGCGATAAATTTAAATGAGTAATTAATGATAATTGGATGATTTTGATAAAAATTTCTCAATTTAAATCTTAAAAGATAAATTACAAATAATACTATAAAAGCAATTGCTACTATAGAAAAAAATACTGCTTTACTACTTGCAAAATCTACTTGATTTCCTCTTCAATTAAAAGCATCTGTAATCATAATTTTCCTTCATTTTTATAGTATTTTAAACTCTACTGGCAAAAATTATAACAAAAAGTAAATGAATTTATTTTGTTTTTTAAAATAAAAAAAAAGGACATTTTTTGTCCTTAAGATAATTCTCTGAAAACTGAATAGCAATAATATTTAGTATTAAAATATCTTAAGAATACTAACATTTTAAATTTTTGAATATATTAGTATTGGTCAGCTGAATGTATTACTACACTTACACTTCCAACCTATCAACCTCGTAGTCTACAAGGAATTTCATAAGGAATACTCATCTTTGAGGAAGCTTCCCGCTTAGATGCTTTCAGCGGTTATCTTTTCCGTACTTAGCTACCCAGCTGTGCCTTTGGCAAGACAACTGGAACACCAGCGGTACGTCCACTCCGGTCCTCTCGTACTAAGAGCAGCTCTCATCAATATTCCAACGCCCACATCAGATAGGGACCGAACTGTCTCACGACGTTCTGAACCCAGCTCACGTACCGCTTTAATTGGCGAACAGCCAAACCCTTGGAACCAACTCCAGCTCCAGGATGCGATGAGCCGACATCGAGGTGCCAAACCTTCCCGTCGATGTGATCTCTTGGGGAAGATTAGCCTGTTATCCCCGGGGTAGCTTTTATCCGTTGAGCGACGGCCATTCCACAATGTACCGCCGGATCACTAAGTCCTGCTTTCGCACCTGCTCGACTTGTAGGTCTTGCAGTCAACCACACTTTTACCTTTGTGCTCTGCATATGGTTTCTGACCATATTGAGTGTAGCTTTGAACGCCTCCGTTACTCTTTAGGAGGCGACCGCCCCAGTCAAACTACCCACCGCGCACTGTCTCCTTCCCAGATAATGGGAACAGGTTAGAAAATCAATTTAGCAAGGGTGGTATTTCAAGGTTGACTCCACTAGAACTAGCGTCCCAGCTTCAAAGTCTCCCACCTATCCTACACATGCTAAACCAATTTTCAATACGAAGTTATAGTAAAGCTCCACGGGGTCTTTTCGTCTTGATGCGGGTAACCAGCGTTTTCACTGGTACCATAATTTCACCGAGTCCAATGTTGAGACAGTAGGGAGATCATTGCGCCTTTCGTGCAGGTCAATAATTAGTCGACAAGGAATTTCGCTACCTTAGGACCGTTATAGTTACGGCCGCCGTTCACCCGGGCTTCACTTGGATGCTTTGCGTAAGCTAACATCTCCGCTTAACCTTCGGGCACTGGGCAGGCTTCACCCTCTATACATCGTTTTACAACTTAGCAGAGAGCTGTGTTTTTGATAAACAGTTGCCCCCCCTATTTTCTGTGGCCTATTTAAAATAGGCGCCCCTTCTTGCGAACTTACGGGGTCATTTTGCAGAGTTCCTTAACATTGGTTTTCTCGCTCGCCTTAGAATACTCATCTTGGGAACGTGTGTCCGTTCTCGGTACAGGTTGATAAAAAATTAACACTAGAAGCTTTTCTTGGAAACATGAAATCATTCAATTCGCTACTCGACCGAAGTCTTCACTATGCATCACAACTCAAGATTATGTTATACGGATTTGCCTATATAACTCCCTCATTGCTTACCCCACAATCCAGTAAGTGGTAGAACTATCCTTTTTCGTCACTCCATCATTTTTTTACCAAGTACAGGAATATTAACCTGTTGTCCATCGACTATGCATTTCTGCCTCATCTTAGGTCCTGACTAACCCTGGGTGGACGAACCTTGCCCAGGAAACCTTTCCCAATAGGCGTCGAAGATTCTCACTTCGAATCGTTACTCATGCCGGCATTCTCACTTTTAATCTCTCCACCAGTCCTCACGGTCTGACTTCAACGAAATTAAAACGCTCTCCTAACGCACATAATGTGCCCGTAGCTTCGGTATTGTGTTTGAGTCCCGTTACATTATTGGCGCAAGATCTCTTGACTAGTGAGCAATTACGCACTCTTTAAAAGGTGGCTGCTTCTAAGCCAACTTCCTAGTTGTTTATGAAATCTCACAACCTTTCTCACTTAACACAATTTTGGGACCTTAGCTGACGATCTGGGTTGTTTCCCTCGCGAGCGTGGACGTTATCACCCACGTTCCGACTGCATAGCTTAATTTTAATGGTATTCGGAGTTTGATTATAGTCAGTACAGCTAGGTGCCGCCATTCCACATTCAGTGCTCTACCCCCATTAAACAATACTATACGCTAGCCCTAAAGCTATTTCGAAGAGAACCAGCTATCTCCAGGTTCGATTGGAATTTCACCGCTATCCACAAGTCATCCGGGCACTTTTTAGCGTACTACGGTTCGGTCCTCCACTTAGTTTTACCTAAGCTTCAACCTGCTCATGGATAGATCACCTGGTTTCGGGTATATGCCAATATACTTAATTCGCCCTATTCAGACTCGGTTTCCCTACGGCTCCGCTTTTCTCTGCTTAACCTTGCATATTAACATAACTCGCCGGCCCATACTGCAAGATGTACGCCATCACACTTTAACGTGCTCTGACTACTTGTAAGTAAATGGTTTCAGAATCTATTTCACTCCCCTCTCGGGGTTCTTTTCACCTTTCCCTCACGGTACTAGTTCACTATCGGTGTCTGATTAGTATTTAGCCTTACCGGGTGGTCCCGGCAGATTCAGACAGGGTTTCACGTGCCCCGCCCTACTCAGGATACATCTATGAGATTTTATGATTTCGTATACAGGAATATCACCTTCTATGTTGAAGCTTTCCAACTTCTTCTACTATCATAAAATTTTGTAACTCAATGTAAGATGTCCTACAACCCCTTTTTACAGGTTTGGGCTCTTTCGCTTTCGCTCGCCACTACTAACGAAATCATTATTTATTTTCTTTTCCTGTTGCTACTAAGATGTTTCAATTCACAACGTGTCTCGCTAATTTGACTATGGATTCATCAAATTGCAACTGAGGTTTGCTCAGTTAGGTTACCCCATTCGGAAATCTCCGTATCATAGTTTATTTCCAACTCCACGAAGCTTATCGCAGGTAATCGCGTCCTTCATCGACTTTCAGACCCAAGGCATCCACCAAATACTCTTACTTAATTTAAAAGTTAATACAACTTTAATATTGCCTATTATTGCTAAAGATAAATATCTTAAGGTATTTTAATATTGGTAATCTATTTTTTAGAAATTTAATTAAAAATTAAACTCGGTTATAAAAAAGATCGTTGAAATAATTAATATGAATTAATCATATTGTTATTTGCTATTCAGTTTTCAAAGAACTATATTTGAGAACTTAAAGCTCTCAAAACTAGACACGAATCGTTTGTAAAAAGTCAATTAAGACTAATGTACTCCGTAGAAAGGAGGTGTTCCATCCCCACGTTCTCGTAGGGATACCTTGTTACGACTTCACCCCAGTCATCAGTCCTGCCTTAGGCAATGGTCTCCGAAGTTAACTCACCAACTTTGGGCATTACCAACTCCCATGGTGTGACGGGCGGTGTGTACAAAACCCGAGAACGTATTCACCGTAGCGTAGCTGATCTACGATTACTAGCGATTCCGACTTCATGAAGTCGAGTTGCAGACTTCAATCCGAACTGAGATCGGTTTTTTGAGATTTGCTCCATGTCACCATATCGCTTCTCTTTGTACCGACCATTGTAGCACGTGTGTTGCCCCACTCGTAAGAGGCATGATGGTTTGACGTCGTCCCCACCTTCCTCCTGGTTACCCAGGCAGTATCTTTAGAGTCCTTAACTTAATATTAGTAACTAAAGAAAAGGGTTGCGCTCGTTGCAGGACTTAACCTAACATCTCACGACACGAGCTGACGACAACCATGCACCATCTGTCATTCTGTTAACCTCCACTATATCTCTATAGCTTTGCAGAAGATGTCAAGAGTGGGTAAGGTTCTACGCGTAACATCAAATTAAACCACATGCTCCACCGCTTGTGCGGGTTCCCGTCAATTCCTTTAAGTTTCACTCTTGCGAGCATACTACTCAGGCGGATCATTTAACGCGTTAGCTGCGTTAGTGAAATCATTCCACCAACTAATGATCATCGTTTACGGCGTGGACTACCAGGGTATCTAATCCTGTTTGCTCCCCACGCTTTCGTCCCTTAGTGTCAATATATAACCAGTTAGCTGCCTTCGCCTATTGGTGTTCTTCCTAATATCTACGCATTCCACCGTTTCACTAGGAATTCCGCTAACCTCTTTATAATTCTATTTTGCCAGTATCCAAAGCGAACTGAAGTTGAGCTTCAGCATTTAACTCCAGACTTAACAAAAAACCTACGGACGCTTTACGCCCAATAATTCCGGATAACGCTTGCGACCTATGTATTACCGCGGCTGCTGGCACATAGTTTGCCGTCGCTTTCTAATAAGGTACCGTCAAGATAAAATCATTTCCTATTCTATTTTTTCTTCCCTTATAACAGCAGTTTACATTCCGAAGAACTTCATCCTGCACGCTGTGTCGCTCCATCAAGCTTTCGCTCATTGTGGAAAATTCCTTACTGCTGCCTCCCGTAGGAGTCTGGGCCGTATCTCAGTCCCAGTGTGGCCGTACAGCCTCTCGGCCCGGCTAAACATCATCGTCTTGGTAGGCCATTACCCTACCAACTAACTAATGTTGCGCACCCCCATTTCTAAGTGAAGCCGTGAAGCTCCTTTCTATTATTCATCATGCGATAAATAACTATATCCGGTATTAGCCATTGTTTCCAATGGTTATCCCAGTCTTAAAGGTAGGTTAGGTACGTGTTACTCACCCATTCGCTACTGAATGTATTGCTACATCCCGTTCAACATGCATGTATTAGGCACACAGCGAGCGTTCATCCTGAGCTAGGATCAAACTCTCAAAAAAATTGCGTGTTTAATAAATTGGTTTTGTTTTAATTCTAAATTCGTATCTAGTTTTGAAAGATCTAAGTTTTGTTATTTCTCGCTACTGGTTTTAACGAGCAACTAAAAGTATACACTAAAAAAATTTTTTTCAAAATAAATTTTTTATTTTTTTTGTTTTTACTTTTAACTTTAGGAAATTTCCTATAGTTTTTATAATATTTTTTGTGCTCTTAAAAAGTAGGCAAAAGTAATTGTATACAAAAACAAAAATTTTCCAAATATTTTTTTTATTTTTTTTTGGAAAAGCCATTTTTCTTTATTTATTATATACAAAAGCGCATAAAATTGTAAAAAAGGCTTAAAATTTGCTTTAATTTAAAAAAATGAAAGGGGAAAATGCAAATTCCTAATTGACTTAGAATAGTTTTAATTGCTTCTATTTTTGTTTCTTTAGCCATTGGAGCTGCTGCAATTATTTGATCTCAAAAGAAAAAGAACAAAATTGTTAAACAAGTAATGGAAGAAAATAGGAAAATTACAAGTAAAAGTTTAGTTGTTCCTGAAGTAAAAATAGAAATGGATTATGCTGATAAATTACTAAATATAAAAAACAATTGAGTCATCGAAGAACTTGAATTCATCATAAATACTATTAATCTTAACAATTTTAAAAACAACATTTTTCTAGAAACTGCTGGAGTTTGTTTTTTTCTTTCTTCTATCATCAACAAAACTAATAATTTCATTTTTAAACCACATATTGATTTTGAATCTTTTAAGCAACAAGAAAAACTTTTAGATTTTAAGACTACTGATTCTATGTTTGTTGAAAAACTTGAAACAAATATAGAATTTTTCTTAATTGACGGGTTTGAAGATAAAGACATTATAGACACATTTGATTTGTGTTTTAAGAATCTTAAAAAAGATGGATTGATAATTGTTAGAAATATTTCTAAAAAATCACAAACTAAATTAGTAAAAATTTTAAAATCTTCTTATATAAAATATGAAATTGATTTAAATTTTTATTCTTTAATAATTAAAAAATAGTAAAATTATTAGTTGCTAAAAAATACACAAATATTTAAACTTAAAGGAAAAATATGAATTTCAAAGACAAAAAAGAAGAACTTTTTTTAACCAAAGAAAGTTTAGAATCCTATAAAAAAGAACTAAATCATTTAATTAATGTTGAAAGAAACAAGGTAATTGAAGAAATTAAATCAGCTAGAGAACAAGGTGATCTTTCAGAAAACGCTGAATACGATGCTGCAAGGGAAAGACAAGGAATTGTTGAAGCTAGAATTTTAGAAATTGAATCTATTATTTCAAAAGCTAAAATTATTGAAAACACAGGCTTAAAATCTGATGAAATCACCATCGGTTCTAGAGTTTCTATCTTCAATTTGAAGACAAAAACCAGTCATGATGTTCAAATTGTAGGTTCATTAGATGCTGATCCTTTTCAAAATAAAATCTCAAATCTTTCACCTTTAGCTTCTGCATTAATTGGAAGAAAAACAGGTGAAGAAGTTGAGATTGATGTTGCTGAAAAATATTCCGTACAAATTTTAGGTATTGACAACAACTTTAATTAATAATGAACATTTTAAAAAGCATAAGAGCTTATTTTCCTGCCGATAAACATCAATTAATACAATTATCTAAAGTTACAATTCCTATTGTTTTAGCTTCATTTCTAATTTCAATAAATAACTTTGTTGATAATTTTATGGTGACTGGAGTTAGAAACGGAATTACGGCTCTTGGACTTGCAAATGCTTGAACAGGAATAAGTTTTTCATTTATTTTAGGTGTTAACTTTGTTTCTGCTATATTATTTGGACAATATTTTGGAAGCAAAAACATAGAAAAATGTAGAGAAATAAACAATTTACGATACATTTTAACAATTGGTTTTGTTTTGATTTTTTGTATTGCAGCTTGAAGCAATCCTGAGGCAATGATTAAAGTTGTTTCTGGTAATCGATCACTTGATAATAATCCTAATTACCAAGATACTGTTAATCAAGCTTCGCTCTATTTAAGAGTAATCGCTATTTCTTGATTAATAATTTCATTTAACTTTTCTACCAATTCTATTTTAAGAGAGATGAAGAAGCTAAAAAGTGCTTTATTTTTTACTTTTTTATCTTTAGTTATCAACATTTCTTTAAACTTAATTTTAATTCCAAGAATGGGTTCAGTAGGTTCTGCGATAGCTACTGTAATTGCAAGATTGGTTGTCTTTATTACTTCATATTTCTTCATGTTTTTCAAAAACAGAGAACTAGTTTTTGTTCCTTGAAAAGCTTTTGTTATTTCAAAAATCATCTGAATTCAGTTTTCAAAAAGAATTACCGGAGCACTTCTTACAACAGGGGGAACAATTGCTACTTCTGTACGTATTTTTATTTGACCACAAGGCTTTCCACAAGGCTCAATTGGAGCTGGTGAATGAAAGGCAGCTTGAGGTATAGGTGTTGTAACTATTTTAGGAATAACAAACACCATTGTACAAGCTTTAACTTCTTCATTTTCTTCAATTCAAGCCAATATTTCCATCTTTGTTAGTAGATTATTGGGTCAAAATAAAATTGAAGAAGCAACTAAAAATGCAAAGGTTTTAAAAGGATATTTATTTTTATTTGCTGTATTTTTATCTGCTTTACTTGCTATTTATAATATTTCCATTTTACACATTGACTCATTTGCTAGAGGTATAGAGCGAGGTATTCAAGAAACTTTAAATCCTGATATATCAAAAGGTCAAGCAATGACTGACTGGGCTCAAAAATTCAAAAATGCTTTTCCTGACAGTACTGATCTTAAAAATGCTTTAGTTCAACAACAACATTTAGCTTCAAATTTCTTTAAGGAACAAGTATTTTATAGTGGTTGAGTAATTATAGTATTTAATCCTATTTGAATGTGAATGTTAACCTCAATCAGAATTATTCCGGCAGGTGGAAAATCAAATATTTCTTCTTCTTGAGAATTTGCTTTTGGAGTGATGCAAACTATTTGATTAGTTATGGTTGTATTTTTAATAACTCCAAATATCAACATTAGTCCTGAAGCTAATTTCCCAATTTCTTTCTTAATTTTCTACTTATCTGATTTAGTAAAATTTGTTGTTTATGAAATTTTATATAACAAAATTGATTGAGCTAAAAACATCACAAGAGTCGCTCATTAAAAGTATTATTATTAAAATATTTTAAAAAACTGGTTTTCCTGTTGTTTAAAACTAATTTTTTTAGTAAAATTAAAATAAAACTTAAAGGGGAAAGATGAAAAAGTGAAGTAATAAATCTATTGCTTTTATCGCAATTTTTGTTTCTATTACTGTCATAATGCTAATTATTAGTGTTAGGGTTTTTCCGCCTTCAATTTTACCTACATTTAAGTACTCAGTTGTTGGTTTACCTGTTAAATTAACTGGATTTATTTTTGGACCTATAGTAGGTTTTTTAACTGGTGTTTTATCAGATTTAATTACTTTTATTTTTGTACCTTCACTTTATTCTGTTTTTTATACCATTTACTTAGGAGTAACTGGTTTTATACCTGGAATTTTCTTCTGAATTTGTGTAAAACAAGGTAAAAAATACTTTTCTAATGCTAATGTTATTAAAAGATATGAAGGAAAAATTCAATTATTAAAAACTAAAATAATTTCTGAAACCAGAGAACAAGTTAGAGCTGATATTGAAAAGAAAATCCTTCATTTTGAAGCAAAAATAAAGAAAATTGAAGGTTATGAATACGATAAACACTGATTAAATTTCTCTTGAATTTTTAACTCCATAATTGTTGCAATCGTTATTATTTCTATAAGTACAGCTATATTTTTAGTACCAGATGAAATTGTTGAAAAAAACAAATTTATTAAGAAAAAACTATATGGTATTTTATTAATTCTATTTGGTTCTTCTAGTATGATTGTCTTCTTGTTTGTAACTAGATTCTTTAAATTTTTCATAAAAAATGATAGATACTTAAGAATTGCTCCTATTGTCGCTTTTTCAGCTCTACATGAGCCTATCGGAAATATAATAGTAGCTACTGGGGATGTTCAAGCAGGGGTTTTAGATCGTTTCGATATTGCTTTAATTGGTCATTTTTTAACTTCTCCAATTAAAATTTGAATTAATTTAAGTGTTATTTATTTAGCCTCTAGCGTTATTATTCCTATGGTTAATAATAAAACCTTCTATTCTTATTAAACAATTGGAAATTTATGAAATCAAATGATGAATTAAAAAAATTAGGTTTATTTTTCTTTCAAATAAATAATGAAAATTTTGATCACTTCACTTTTAATTTTTTAAAAGGAGAAGATACTTTAATTTATTCATCAGACCAAAGATTATGAAGTAAATTCAAGCAAATTTTAATTAAAAATGATGAATATCAAGGTATTATTTTTTCAGATGGAGAAGTTTTAAATAAACAAATAAATAAAAATAAATTTTATTTTGATTTTTTAACCAAATCTGAATATGATGATTACAAAGATCTTTCAGTTTTTAATTTTTTAAGACAGCGTTTTTTAACTCGAACAAACTCAGAATATCTCAAAGAAAAAATCTCAATTGAAAGAAAGTTTTTACAAGAAAAACACTTTAATTTTGAATTAGCATTTTTTGAACAACAAAATTATTCGAAACTATTAAATTTAATTTTAGAAAAATTAGAAAAAGAATTTGAAGATCAAAAAATGTCCGAATCTGATTTTTTGTATAATTTAAAAAAGATTTGGATTCTTATTTGGCAATTTAAGTCTAGTTATTATAAATATTATCAAGACAAATTAGATAATCTTAGTAAACTGGAAAAACCTTATTTAAATTTTATTTCTAAATTAGATAAAAATGTGGTTGCATTAAATTCTGTTATCGATATTTACTATTTAGAGCATTATAAAAGGAAAAATCAAGAAAAACAGTCTAATTCCCAAAAACAACCCATTTTTGTAAAAACTAATTCTTTTTTTTCTTATTTTTTGAAAAAAAAATTAAAGAAAAATAAAGGGTTTAATGGTAATAAAAGTATTTTTTACTTATTAAAAAAACTTTTAAAGAACGATATTAAAGAAGCTACTAAAGACTTTAAAATAAAAAAAGATAAACTTATAAAAATTTTTATTATATTAAACAAAAAATTTTTAAGATTATGAAAAAGGAAATTTATTTTTGCTTCAAAAAATAGTTATGATTCGGTTCTTTTTTATGATTATTGATTCGGTTGATTGCATATGAATTTTGCAAAAATTGTAGATGATGTAAATTCTGATAAATCTTACTGGGTTAAAAAATTTTTTAATCTTCACTTTAAAGCTACTTCCTTTAAATATAAAGATATTTTCAGTAACTTATTTAACAAAATTTTTGAATACAAAAACAAAAGAAAAGAAATTTACTATTCTAAAAAAGAAGTTTTAGAACAAAAAGAAGAAATTAGAAAAAAATTTGAAGATTCTCGTACTTATTGAACATATTTAAATTCTTTATATGAACAGAAATCCGCACAAAATTGAATTCAGAATTCTATAATCAAAAATAACAAATTACATCGTACAATTAAAGAAGAAAATAAAGCTAAATTAAAACAAATTTACAAAATAATTTTTGATTTTTTGAGTCAGAATTCTTCTAATTTCGCTGATTTTGAAGCTACAAATTCTTTTTTTAAAATTACTTTTGAAAGTATCCAAAACAAAGATATTAAATCGAGTTTAAAAAATGAAAAGTTAGATTATAAAAGTTTTTTTAATTTTATTTTAGAAAAAGAAATTATAAGTTTTTGCGAAAAAAATAACCTCAATCATGGGGTTTTATTTAAAAAATACAAAGACTTAAATCAGGAACAAAAAGTTAATTTAGAACTTGCAATTTCTGAATGATTTAACTTTGATTTTTATTTCTTAAATTCTGATGAACTTTATTTTGAACCGAACTTTTTTATAGATAACTTTTTAAAAACCAAAAAACAAAATCAATCATTAATCATTTTTTCAAGTAAATTTTTAAAACCACAATTTTTAAATTTCTTGTTTATTGAAAAAAATAAAATTATTGAATCTTTATTAAACACAAATTACAAACCTATTTTTTCAACTACTTTTGCTAATTATTTCTTTAAACATCATAACTTTGATTTGGATTTATTAAAAGAACTACCCACAAAAAAATATAATGAGTTTTATTATCAAAATGTAGAATTTAATGGATTCAACAACATCAAAAATGTTTGAGAAGATTGGTCAGACAAAGTTAAGTCAGAAAAAGAAGAAGAGATTTTACATCTTGAAACTACATTGGAAAACGCAATTTATCCTGTTGGAGAAAATGATTTTGTAGTAAATGATATTAAAATTGAAAGACCTAAATTAGATTTAAATTTAAAGGAAGATAATGGAAAATAAATATAATCACTTAATTGTAGAAAAAGACATTAATCAAAAATGAATTGATAAAAAGTATTTTGAAGCTAACAAAAACCCAAAAAAACCTTTTTCAATCATTTTACCTCCTCCAAATGTTACTGGAAAATTACATCTTGGTCATGCTTGAGATAGTTATTTACAAGATACTATAATTAGATTTAAAAAACTTAAAGGTTATGATGTTTTTTTTGTACCAGCAGTAGATCACGCAGGAATTGCTACACAAGCAAAAGTTGAAGAAAAACTATATAAACAAGGCATCAAAAAAGAAGAACTTGGGAGAGAAAAATTTCTCGAAAAAGTTTTTGAATGAAAAGATGAATATTATGAAAATATCAAACAACAATGGTACAAACTAGGACTTGCTTTCGACTACTCAAGAGAAAGATTTACTTTAGATGAACAAGCACACGAAGCAGTTATAAAAGTTTTTATTGATTTATATAAAAAAGGCTTCATTTATAAAGCAAATAGAGCAATAAATTGAGATGCAAAATTAAAAACTGCACTTTCAAATATAGAAGTAATTAACAAACCTGTAGAACAAAAAATGTATTATTTAAAATACTTTATCGAAGGTACAAACGAATTTTTAACTGTAGCAACAACAAGAATTGAAACTATTTCTTGTGACGTCGCTTTAGCTATAAATCCTAAGGATAAAAGATATTTAAAATACTTAAATAAACAAGTTGTTCATCCTTTCACAAACAAATTAATTCCTATAATCACTGACGAATATGTAGATATTAATTTTGGTTCAGGAGTTATGAAAGTTTCTTCTCATAGTATGGCTGATTTTGATATTATGCAAAAACATAATTTAACTGCTTTTGAATGTGTTGATATCAATGGAAAATTAACTAATCAAGTAAAAGGCTTTGAACAAAAAGATAGAATTGAAGCTAGAGATTTAATTGCTGATTTTTTAAAACAAAAAGGTCTTCTTTTAAAAACAGAAAATATTATTTCTAACGTTGGTTTTTCTCAAAGAAGCGATGAGGTTGTTGAAATCCTTGTTCAACCTCAATGATTTATTTCTATGAAGAAATTAGCACAAAATTTGCTTAACCATTTAAATTCAAAAGACAAAGTTCTTTTTTATCCTTCTAAATTTAGAAAAACTATGATTTCTTGGATGGAGAATGTTCACGATTGAACAATCTCACGTCAACTTTGATGAGGTCATAGAATTCCTGTTTGATACAAAAATGAAGAGTTTAAAATTCAAAAAGACTCTCCGGGAAAAGACTGAAAACAAGATGAAGATGTTTTAGATACTTGATTTTCTTCAGGTTTAGCTCCTTTTGTTTTTTTAGGTTGACCACAAAAATTAGATATTTATAAAAAATTTTATCCTACAAATTTATTAGTTACAGGTTGAGATATTATCTTCTTTTGAGTAGCTAGAATGTATTTTTTAGGCTTAGAAATTACAAAACAAAAACCTTTTAAAGCTGTTTTACTTCATGGACTCATCAGAGATATGAATGGTAAAAAAATGTCTAAATCATTAGGTAACGGAATCGATCCTATGGAAATAATTGAACAATATGGTTCCGATGTTTTAAGAACTACTTTAATTTTTAATTCTACCCCCGGACAAGACATTAGATTTAACATCGAAAAATTAAATTCTGCTTGAAGTTTAAATAACAAATTGTGAAATATTTCAAAATATATTAAGTCTTTGGATTACAAAAAAACTCCATATTCAGCAAGTGATTATTGAATTTTAAATAAGTTAGCTATTTTAAATAAAACTATTTCTAAACATATGGCAAAATATAATTTTTCTTTAATTTCAAAATCTATTAATGAGTTTGTGTTTGAACATTTTTCTTCTTGATACATAGAATTAAATAAATTAAATTCAAACGGTTATCATCTAAGAAATGTTCTTAAAAAAACTTTAATTGTTTTACATCCTTTTATTCCTTTCTTAACTGATTATCTTTTTAAAGAAATTTTTAACGAAGAACTTTTAGAGCAGAAAAAAATAATTTTTAGAACTTATAAAGAAACAGAAAAGATTGATTTAGTAATTGAAGTTATTTCAGAGCTTAGAAAATATCGTGAAAAACATAATATTTCTAAGAAAGAAAAATTACAATATTGAATTAAAAATAATTTTTTAGATCAAGATTCTATAAACTTAATTAACAAATTAGCAATTGCTGAAATTTTCGAAAATAATTTTTCTAGTTTAAAAACTGCGCATTTCGAAATCTTCTTGAATCTTTCTGAATCTAAACAAAACGAAGAACAATTAAGGATAAACAAAGAAATTAAATTTTTAAAATCTGAGGTTCAAAGATCTCAAGCAATCTTGTCTAATCCTAATTTCTTAGCAAAAGCACCAAAAGAAAAAATAGAGTTAGAAAAATCTAAATTAGAAGATTATAAAAACAAATTAAATTATTATTTATCAAAGAAAAAATAAAAAAAATTAATTTTTCCTTTAAAATATATATAAAAATAAAGGACATCATGACAAAATACGTAGTAAGACACAACAATGCATGAGCCGTTAAAAATCCTCAAGCTGAAAAAGTTACCAAAACTTTCGCAACACAAAAAGAAGCAATAGAATTTGCTAAATCTTTAAAAGAAACAACAAGTGTTATGGTGGAACAACTTAACGGACAATTCAGAAAAGCTTAATTTAAAAAAATGGCATAAAGCCATTTTTTTATTTTTTTATTTTGTGTTATTTGAAATTTTATTTTTTAAAAACGAAATTTCTTGAAACATAATAAATTGCTTCAGATAATGTCGGATGTGTATAAGTTGATTTTTGTAAATCTAAGATTGTTAAATTATTTTTAATTGCTAATGCAATAATATTAATTAAATTGGAAGCATCTTCTAAAAACATAAAACAACCTAAAATTTTTCCTGTTTGTTTTTCTAAATGTAATCTTAAAAATGAAAACTGCTTATCTAAATTATCAGCGTGTGCTCTTGGTAGTGAAGAAGCTGGAATTTCGATTGTTTCAAATTCAATTCCTGCATTTTGCAGTTGTTTATCAGTTTGTCCTACACCTGCGATGTCTTGATTTAAATAAATAGCTCAAGGTGTTGTTGAAATATCTAAAAATTCTTCATTTTCAAAACCTAAAATATTTTTCGCAACTAAATCTCCTTGTTTATATGCAATTGATGATAACATCATTGAACCTGTTACATCTCCGATGGCATAAACATTGTCTAATGAAGTTTTACTTGTTTTATCTACTTTTACAGAAGAATTAGGATTCAATTCTAAGTTCAAATTAGTAAAAGATTCTATATTCGCTACTCTACCCACTGCTAATAATACTTTAGAAAAATCTATTTCGATTTTTTCTTCATTTTCTATCAAAATTGTATTTGAACTTATAAATTCAACTACTTTTGAGTGTTCGAAAATTTTAATTCCTTTTTGTTGAAAATATTCTTTTAAATTTGTTTGTATTTTAGAATCGAAATTACCTAAAAATTCTTTTGTTTCTATAATCGAAACTTCAGAACCTAAAGTTGAAAATAAATATGCAAACTCTAAGGAAATTGCACCTCCACCTACTATAACTAATTTTTCTGGCACTTTTTTTATATTTAAAAGTTCTGTGGAATAAAGTAAATTTCCTTCTTTTTCTACAACTTCTTGATTTTCTATTTTAATTTTTCTAGATGAAGAACCTGTAGCTAAAACTAATTGATTAAAACTATATTTTTCTTCATTTACTACAGCAGTATTTTCATCAACTATTGTTGCCTCACCAAATACTATTTCTACACCTGCATTTGTTAAATTATTTAAGATAGCTTTGTTTAATTTTTCTTTATTTTCCTTTCTTCTTTCTTGTATTTGTTTAAAATTAAAGTGCTTTTCCTTTGCATGGATTCCAAACTTAGAAGAGTTAAAAACTTCTTCTAATACTCTTGCAGATTTTATTAAAGTTTTAGTAGGGATACAACCTTCATTTACACAGGTTCCGCCTAAATCTTTTTTCTCAAAAATAACTACTTTTTTATTATTTTTAGCAAGAATTAAAGCTAGTGAATAACCTCCTGGTCCTGACCCTAAAATTGCTATATCAAGTTCTTTATTAATGTTTTTCATAGTAGTTTAATTTTACTCTTTTCTTTTATATCTGTGTATAAAATTACTTTTTGGCTTTGTAAAAAAAAAAAAAAGTAAAATAAAATATTATGAATGATAATTTTAAAGTAATTACTCAAGATTACTCTTCTTTTTTATCCGTTATGAAAGAAGAGGTTAAAAAATTCAAAACTGTTGAAAAGACTTTTATTTTTTGAATTACAACAGTTCTTCTTTCTTTACTTATGTGAATTTTATTGTTTGTTGGTGTCTCAAAGGATTGAGGAAGTAATACTTGAGTAGCCTTTCTTATAATTGCATTAATTTTAGATGCTCTTGCTTTTGGTGCTTATATTAGAGTAAAAATCAATAAAGAACGTTCACAAAAATTTTTAAATTCTTTTGATGCTACAAATGAGCAAAGAGTTTCAGAACTAGTTGAATCATTAAACTTAATTAATACAAGCGTTGGAATAAATGATTTAGCAATGTTTCAAAAAATAAGACAAGAAACTACTCAATTAAGTGATTCAGTAGGAGAACTTGAGTTGTATGCAAGAGGATTTCCTTTATTTTTTAGAAAAAAACATAAAGAAAGTATTATTAATTATATTGAATCTATAGAATCTACTGTTTCATCTATTAATGAACTTGAATACAGACAGTGAGAAAAGAATAAACAATAGAAAGAGATATTTTTTAAAAAATCAACACAATTTTAAATTTGTGTTGATTTTTTATTATTTAATATTAAAAGGATTTTTACTTTATTTTTTTTGTTTTTGTTTTTGTTTTAATTTATAAATTCAATATAAAAACAAAATAATAAAATAATTTGTTATAAGTTAATTTAAAAAACTTCTTCAGTTTTCAATATATTTTATATTATGTTGTTTACAAAATTCTCTTGCAATTTCATCTCAAGTTTCAAAATCTATCATTGATAAAAAACCAAAATTAGGTGATGTTGTTTGTGCACAAACAATTAAATAATGTAAGAAAGCATGTTCTTTATAATTAACCAAGATTGCCTTTCCTTCTTTATAAGCTTGTTTATTATTTTTTAAAATCGCTCCTGAAATATTAATTTCGTCAATATGATGTCGATGATAAAACCAAATTTTAATTAAGTTATTTTTAAGAAAGATTTGATAATTATTTACATATTTTTTTATTTCTAGTTTGTTAAATGGCAAAATTGGTCGATTTAGTTTTTCAATAAAATTTCAGTATTCTTTTATAAAATAATCAGAATCTTGTTTAGAATTCATAATCTAAAATTTATTAATTTTTTAAATACTTGCTCATATTTCTAAAGCAAGTATTTAAAAAATTAATTATTGACCTTTCAATTTTCATATTCTTCTTGGCAATCTTTTACAACTTTTTTAATGTTTGCTTCATCAAAAATAATCGCTCCTGAAGCTAGTTCGTGTCCTCCACCATTTCATTTAATAGCTACATTTCTAACTATCGGTCCATTAGACCTAAATTCAACTCTTCAATTTGTATTTTCTTCTTGTACAAAGGAAATTCAAATTTTATATTCATCAATATTCGCTATAAGATTAGGTCTTGAAGCACTATTTGAAGTTTTATTTAATTTCTTTAA
The DNA here is from genome assembly GCF_012516495.1 of Mycoplasma sp. 1654_15. Lineage (NCBI taxonomy): Bacteria > Bacillati > Mycoplasmatota > Mollicutes > Mycoplasmatales > Mycoplasmataceae > Mycoplasma > Mycoplasma sp. 1654_15. Next base: position 6,931 of record NZ_CP051214.1, on the reverse strand, counting down.
TTCTTCTTGATTTAAAACAAAATAAATAACATTTTTTGTTTTTTGAATCTTAGAATAAACATAAGTTTCGAATTCAATTTCACTTAATGATTTTGCACTCAATTTAGTATGAATTAATTTTTTGTCAGCACCTTTTTTTCACAACATCGCACTTAGTTCTAAAGTTCTAGAAGAAGTATTTGAAAATAAAAATCTTCCTGAATCTGTGTAAATTCCTAAATAAATTAAATTAGCTGCTCTTTGATTTACTTGTCATTTTGCATATTTTGCTAAATCCGCAATTTGTTCTGCACTAGCGATATAGGAAGAATCCACTCATCTATGTGTTGCATTTAAATCATCTTCATTTGGATGGTGATCAATTCGTAAAATAGCTTTAAATTTATAGTCATTTAACAAATAAGCAAACTCAATTCTTTCTTTAAAATTCGCATCTACTATTATTGCTAGTGAATTTTCTAAAATTTCTTTAGAAGGAATACTGTCATGTTGTAAATCAAGGAATTTGAAGGAATTTTTAGAATCTCCAACTGCAAAAACTTGTTTATTAGGATAATTTAATTTGATTAGTTCTTGCAATCCGAATTGTGAACCGAGACAATCACCATCCGGTCTAATGTGATGAAAAATAACAATAGAATCAAACTGTTCAATTAACTCAAGAGTCTTCTTTTTGCTACCTATTTTCATTAGTTTCAAATTCTTCCACTATTTTCACTGCTTCTTCAACTAATTCTTTAATTTGTTCTTTGTGATGTAAATTTGCTCCAGCAGCTAATTGGTGACCGCCTCCCTGATATTTATTTGCTAATGTATTAATTACAGGTCCATTTGAACGGAGTCTTACTCTTATTATTTTTTCTTCATCTACAAAGAAAATTCACACTCTGTTATCACCTATATTAGAAAGAATATTTACTGCTGTTGCTTGTTCTTTTGTTAAGTTGAATTTTTCTCTTATTTTTTGTGTGACGTGAAAGTAAATAACTTTTCCTTCTTTTTTATAATTTGAAAGGACATGAGCAACAAAAGCTACTTCATTTTCTTCTCTTTTTGAAAGTGCTAAGTGAATTTTATTGAAGTCAAAATTTGTATGAAATAAAAATGAAGCAACCTCAAAAGTTCTTGCAGTAGTTGAAGGAAAGAAGAATCTATTAGAATCTGTATATATTCCTAAATAAACATATGAAGCAATTTCTTCATCAATTTCTCATTTATTTTTTAGTAAAAAATAACCAATCATTTCAGCAGCTGCAGAAAATGAAGAATCAACTCAAATATGATCAAATTCAAAAGAAGAATCAAGAGGATGATGATCTATTCTAGCTGTGCATTTAAATTTGTTTTCTGCTAGTAAAAAGTTTTTTTCTACTCTTTCTGGACCTGTTGTATCAACAATAATTGCTAAAGAGTCTTCAAAGTCATTTTCTTTTATTTCGTCTTCATTTATGAAGTTAAAATCCATAAATTCTAAAACTCCTGTAGCATCTCCAATAAAGAAAACTTTTTTATTTTTAAATCTTTTACGAATTGCTAAACCTAATCCAAATTGTGAACCTAGACAATCTCCATCAGGTCTAGTGTGATGAAAAATAAAAATATTTTTGTGTTCCTCTATTGCTGTTTCAATTTTTTTATATGTACCTAATTTCATATACTTCCTTTACTTGTGGTATTTTTGATTATTTTTAATACTAAAAGCTCTATAAATTTGTTCTAATACTAATAATTTAAATATTTTATGTGGAAAAGTTAATTTAGAAAAACTTATTTTTTCTAAATTATTTATTTTTTCTTCTAAAAGTTTTTCATCAACACCATTTGAAGCGCCAATAATTAGAGTTAAATTTGCTTCATTTGTTATTGTTTTTGAAAATTCAATTGAGTCTAATTGTTTAGATTGTATAGAAAAAAGAACAACTTTTGAATTTTTCGGAATATTTTTTATTATTTCTAAAGTTTCTAATTCTTTCTTTTTTGTTATATTAGTTTCTTGTTTTTCTTTTAATATAACAAAATTAATTGATGCAAAAAATTCTATTCGTTTTACAAATTTTGAGTAAATCTTTTTCAAATCTTCTTCATCTGAATTAAAATCAATTAACGTTATCTTCATAATTAATTTATATTTTTTGCCTGTAATTCTCTATCTTTTTCAACTTTTAAATAAAACAACAACATTTGAATATCAGCTGGATTAACACCCGAAATTCTTGATGCTTGTCCTATCGTATTTGGTCTTACTTTTATTAATTTATCCAAAGCTTCGGAAGAGAGATTATTGACTTTCTCATACTTGATATTTGAAGGTATTTTTAATTTCTCAAGTCTAATCATTTTTTGAGCATCATTATTTTGTTTTCTTATATAACCTTCTAATCTAGCTATAACTGTGAGTTCATAAGCGTATTCAAAATCAGGTAAAACATCTTTATAATCAACATTTGGTCTAGAAATTAATTTAAGTTTAGAAGTTCCATCAGTTACTTGATATTTTTGACCCAATTTGTCTTTAGGAGAGATAAATTCTTTAGATAATTTATCTATCATTTTGTCGATTTGTCTATATTTTTCAACAACTTGATTATATTCTTCGGTAGAAATCATCTCAGTCTTTTTTGCATATTTAGCCATTCTAATATCTGCATTATCATTTCTTAGAATTAATCTGTATTCAGCTCTAGAAGTTAACATTCTGTAAGGTTCTTTAGTACCTTTTGTTACTAAATCATCAATCAAAACTCCGATATATCCATCATTTCTCAAAATCTCAATTGGTCTTCTTTTTAGAAGCTTTTCTTTAGCATTTATACCTGCGATTAGACCTTGAGCTGCCGCTTCTTCGTAACCACTAGTTCCGTTAATTTGACCAGCAAAATAAAGGTTTTTGATTCTTTTAGATTCTAAACTTCTCTTCAATTCTAAAGGATTTAATGCGTCATATTCAATAGCATAACCCCATTTCGCTACTTTTGCATTTTTAAGTCCAGGAATAGTTCTAATCAACTTGTCTTGTACATCAACTGGCATCGAAGTTGACATACCATTGATATACATAATGTCTTGTTTTTTTGTTTCTGGTTCGAAGAAAATTTGGTGTCTTTCTTTTGTGTTAAATCTTACAATTTTATCCTCTATTGAAGGGCAATACCTTGGACCAATTCCATTAATTGCACCAGAATACATTGAAGATCTATTTAAATTTTCATTAATTATTTTATGAGTTTCTTCGTTTGTATAAGTTAAGTAACAAGAAATTTGTTTTTTAATATTTTTCTTCGTTTTTGAAGAAAAATTAATATTTACTAAAGGTAAAAATTCTTTTTCCACTTGTGAAAAATCAATCGAATCAGAATAAATTCTTGGCGGAGTTCCAGTTTTTAATCTTTGAAGTTCAAAACCTAATTTTTTTAAATTATCAGAAAGTAAATTTGAAGTTCTTTCATTATCAGGACCTGATTTATAAGCTTCTTCACCTCTTAAAATTTTAGAATCTAAGTAAGTTCCTGTTGTAATAATCAAAGCTTTTGTTTTTATTAAACCTAACTTCTCTAAATAAATTCCTACAACACTCTTGTTTTCGATTTTTAGTTCAGTAACTAAATCTTCTATTAAAGTAATATTTTCTTTTTTCTTTATATCTTTAAGAATAATTTTAGAGTATTTTTCTTTATCGATTTGTGCCCTTATAGCTTTAACTGCTGGACCTTTTGATTCATTTAGATACTTAACTTGTATCATTGCTAAATCAGAAAAATAACCTTGCACACCTCCAAGAGCATCGATTTCTCTTGTGATTATTCCTTTAGCAGGTCCTCCTATCGAAGGATTACAAGGCATAGAAGCTAATTTATTTTTATTTAGAGTAACTAATGCAACATTTAAATTTTGAGCTTTAGAAAGGGCGTAAACCGCTTCAATTCCCGCATGTCCTCCACCTACAACTATCGCATCAAAATATCGTTGTTTTTTCTTCATTTTCTATACTTTCTCTTCTTTTTCTATTTTAAAAATTCTATTCAATAATTCAACTACGTCGCCAGGATACAAATTTCTTCCCTTCGCTTTAGTTACTACTCCATTGACTTTTACTTCATTTTTTAATAAAAAATATTTACTTTGACCACCTGAATCAACAATATCAATTTTTTTTAAAAATTGACTCATCTTGATACTTTCACCTTTAATTCTGATTATCATTATTTCCTTGTTTTAAATTTGAATCAATCCGATAATTTGTTTATTATTTTTGTTTGACTGAGAATTTATAAGTAATTTTGTTTTGTTTTTTGAAATAAAGAAATTAATTTTATCTTCAAAAACACTAATTGCATCTTTTAGATATTTATAATTTACTTTGAAAACAAAACCGTCTCCTTGGTAAGAAAAATTCTTAGTTTTTATTGTTGAATTACCTTTTTCATCTTCGTTAAATTTTACAGATAATTCTTGTTTTGATACATTAAAAATAATTGAGTTGTTTTTTTCAGAAGTAGAAATTATAGTTGCTTTTGAAGTAATTTCAAGCAACTCTTTCTTTTCTATTTGAAAATAATGTTCAAGTTCTTCACTTTTTGGGAATACAGATTTTAAATTTTTGTACTCTTCTACAAAAAGTACCGCTTGAATTGTTGTGTTATCATAAGTATAACTAATTTTTGAATTTGTTACATAAATATCAATTTCTTCTTTTATTTCTTCTAAAATAAAGTCTTTTAGATTCTTATTTTTAACCGCGATGTTTAAATCTATAAATTTTTCAATTGGCACAGTTTCAAAAGCAATTCTAATACGATCTGAAGCTATAACATCTAAATAACCGTCTCTAGCTCTTAAATTCAAGCAGGAGTATAAAATATATGAATTTTTTTCTCTTGCAGTTTCTTTTGATTGATAACAAGCAAAAATAGTGTTTTTTATCGCTTCTCTTAAATGATTTGCTTGGATTGTTAATTTATCTCCTTGATTTCTAAAATCTATTTCAGGAAACTCATTAACATCATTTAATTTCAATGAAAATTCATCTAATCCTGATCTTAAAAACAAATTGTTTTCTACTACTTCGAAAGAAATATTGTTTTTTAATTTCTTTAAAATATTTTTTAACATATGAGCGTTAACAAGGATACGACCTAAACTGTTGATTTCTATAAATTCTGAGTAGTCAATAAAGCTTTTAATTGATAATTCTTGATCAGTTGAAATTATTAAAAGCCCTTCTCTATTTAATTCAAATAACAATCCACCAAGAGCAGAATACCCACTAGAATTTGAAACAGCCATTAAATTTCTATCAACAAATTTTTCTATTTTATTTTTTTCGATTATAAATTTCATGATTTTCCTTTAATTAATTATTTATTTTATATTACATTATTTAAAAACAACAATAATAAAGATGTTAAAATGTTAAAAACTCTAAAATAAGAAGAAAAATGAAGGATTTTTAAAGCTTTTAATAATTAACAATTTTAAAATTTAATGTTATAAAAACTTACTAATTTTTTCATTTATTTTCTCAATCGCATATTTAACTGTTGGATCTTTCTCTTTTTTAACATTAATTTTGTTAACAACTGCAATAATTGTTGAATGATCTTTGTCTCCGAAAATTTGACCAATGCTCTTTAATGTTAGATCTAACAAGTTTTTAACAAATCAAATAGAAATATCTCTTGCAATAACCACTTCTTTTTTTCTTGTAGTACCAGTAATATCTTCTTTATCTATGTTATAGTAGTTAGCAACTTCTTCGATTATTTTATTATGAGTTAAGTTTTCTTTATTTTTTATAATACCTTTAAAAATTCTTTCGATTAATTCTAAATTAAAATCAGTAATATTTTCACCTTCTGAAAAGAACTTAATTCTATTAACTACTCCTTCAATTTCTCTAACTGATTTTTTATTGTAAACCAAAAATTCTAAAGCATCTTTCTGAAAACTTTCAGGATTTATACCTTGAATTTCTAATTTGTATTTCAAAAGCTTTAAAAAATCTTCTTTAGTTGGTTTAGAAAATTCTAAAATTAAACCAGAATTAAAGCGTGTAATAAATCTTTCTTCAAAACCTCCTAAAACATCTGGTGACTTGTCTGAAGTAATGATAATTTGCTTGTCATTTTCTATAAAATTGTTCACAATTTGAAGTAAAACACTCATTGTTGAAGTTTTATTGGCAAGTAATTGTATCTCATCAAATAACAAAACATCTGCTAAACAAACAGTCTCAACAAAATGATTAATATCTATATTTTCCTTCTTAATCATTCAGTTTGTAATTAAGGTTGTAAAAGCACTTGAGTGAATATAATAAACAGTTTTTTTTCTTTTAATAAATTCACTTCCTATAGCGTGTAAAAAATGAGTTTTACCTATTCCGGAAGAACCGTATAAAAACAAAGGTGAATAAATAATGCTTTCGGCATTTATAATATTTTCGTAAGCTTTGATTATGTTTTTGTTAAAGTTGGTAAGAACGAAATTTCCAAAATTATACTTATTAGTTAAAATGTTGTTAAATTTAATTTTTTCTTTATTTTCTGAAGACTTTTGTGCTATTTCAAGAGAATAATCTTCGATTTTAGAAACTTTTGCATTTTCAGAAGGTTTTGGTAATTCTAAATTATCAGAAATGGTTAAAGAAATTATTTTCTTAATTCCAGTAACCTCAAACACTGCTCTTTCAATTAAATGCATTCATTTTTCTTCGATTTCTTTTTTAATAAAATTATTTTCAACTTTTAAAATTATTTCTACATTATTTTCTGCTAAAACCTTGATTTGCCTAAAAAAACTGTTAAAAATAATCTGATCATCAACAGAAGTTTCAAAATAATTAATTAATAAAAGAGTTGTGTTTTTACTGTTTATAGTTTCTAAAAAAATTTGATTATCATTATTTTTCATATATTTAAATTATAATTACAAA